>JAOBWJ010000041.1 GCA_025463335.1 Acidimicrobiales bacterium | reverse complement strand
TGTGGAGGGAAGGTCGGATTGGTCGGCGAGCGCCTCGCGGAGCTCCTCCAACCGTTGCCTGGCCTCGGCCAACTCGGCCTCCACGAGCCGGATCTCCTCCGTCATACCCGCCGAGTACCCGCGAGCTCGGATCTGCACCCACGGCGAACGCTGCTTGGAGCGGATAGACGGCCCACCTCCCGTTGGGGGCAAAGGGCAAGGACGCTCCGAGGACGGCCGTCCTGCCCGGCGAGCCGGGCGGTGCTCACGTCGGTGCCGCCTGCCGATCCGTTCTGGGTCCACCAGCGCGCCATTTTCGGCCGGCCCAGGGACCCAGAACGGTGGAGGACCCCACGCCGACGTGCGTGGCGCCCCGCCTCTTGGGAGCGTCTTTGTCCTTGGCGCAACCCCGGATAGCGCCCGGTCCTAGGCGGTCCTGAAACGGAGCTAGACCTTGCGGCGCTTGAACGACTTCCCGGACTTGGCGCCGGGGAGGTGGGTGGCACTGCCCCGGTCGGCGGCACTGGTGGTGTCGGCGCTCTTGCGGGCCGCCTTCTTGGCTTCGAGCAGCTGCTCGAAGCGCTTGCGGGTCTCATCGTTTGGACGGGGTTCGGTCATGTGTTCCTCCTGGAGCGGTCGACGTGGCGTTGACGTGGACGGCTTCACAGGCGCATGCCGCCAGGAAACCACACGCCGTCGACGACGGCCAAGCGAATTCCAGTGTCGCTCGGCACCCGTAGGGTCGGGGCGATGTCCGGCCCGCCCTCCCTCGGTCGCGGCGTCGTGGTGCGCCACGGCGACGCGGTCCCCCACCCGTGGGCGAGCGCGCCCGTGGTGGTCGTCGACGACGCCGATCCCGCCGCGGCCGTCCGGGCCCTGCACGACGCCTGGGCCAGTCGCACGCCGGTGGTCGTCTCGCTCGCCGTCGACGCCGAGCGCTTCCGGGCGCCGGTCTCGGTCACCGAGGAGCCGTGGCGGCTGGGCGCCCGCTTCGAACTGTGGCTCGACCGTCTCCACTTCCTGGTGTGGGCCAACACCTACGACGCCAGGGGTGGCATCGAGCCCGTGTGGTGGTGGGCTCGCAAGGCCCAGCGGCTGGGCGCCAACCCGTCCGAGGTGGCCGACATCACCCTCCCCGACGGCACGCCCGCCTGGGTCGACGGCGGCCCGCGCGGCTGGGTCGACCTCGACACCGAGATCGTGCACCGCGAGTCGGTGGAAGCCGGCCGCCTGCTGGTGGAGCCGGCACCGGTCGCCGTCACCGCCGCGCTGGCCCCCGACCAGCTGGCCGCCGTGGCCCACGACGCCGGACCGGCCCGCATCGTGGCGCCGGCCGGATCGGGCAAGACGCGGGTGCTCACCGAGCGGCTCCGCCACCTGTTGGTCGACCGGGGCTACGAACGCGACGGCGTGCTCGCCGTCGCCTACAACAAGAAGGCCCAGGTCGAGATGGAGGAGCGGTCCACCGCCTTCCGCCCCAGGGTCAGCACGCTCAACGCCCTCGGCCACCGCCTCCTCGGCGGCCCCCGGGTGCTCGAGGAGCGCGAGGTTCGCCGCATCGTCGAGGACCTGGTGCCGTCGCGCCAGCGCCGGGTCAACACCGACCCGCTGGCCCCCTACCTCGAGGGACTGACCGCCATCCGCCTCGGCCTGCGCGACCCCGAGGACGTGGAGGCCGAACGCGACGACGTGCCCGGCCTGGCCGCGGCGTTCGGTCCCTACCGCGAGGCCCTGCGCCGGGCCCGGGCCGTCGACTTCGACGAGCAGGTCTACGGCGCCGTCGAGCTGCTGCTGGCCGACGGCGAGCTGCGCCGGCAGCTCCAGCCCGGCTATCGCCACCTGCTGGTCGACGAGCTGCAGGACCTCACCCCGGCCCACGTCCTGCTCGTGCGACTGCTGGCCACACCGGCCCTCGACGTGTTCGGGGTGGGGGACGACGACCAGGTCATCTACTCGCACGCCGGTGCCGACCCGGCGTTCCTCATCGACTTCGCCGAGCTGTTCCCGGGCGCCGCCTCCCATCCGTTGGAGGTCAACTACCGGTGCCCGGTGGCCGTGGTCGACGCCGCCCGCCACCTCCTGTCCTACAACCGGCGACGGGTGGCCAAGGAGATCCGCTCCGGGCCCGACGCCGACCCCTCGCCCGACGCCCTGGTCGTGCGCCAGCACCGACCCGAGGCCGGGGCGGCCGAGCTCGTGGGCGTGGTGCAGGGGTGGCTGGCGGAGGGCGTGGCCGCCACCGACATCGCCGTGCTCACCCGGGTCAACTCGCTGCTGCTGGCGCCCCATGTCGCCCTCACCGAAGCCGGCATCCCGGTGAGCTCGACCCTGTCGCCCGACGTGCTCGAGCGCACCGGCGTGCGTGCCGCCCTCGCCTACCTCCGCCTCGGCGCCTCGCCCGACCGGCTCCAGCCCGGTGACCTCACTGAGGTGCTCCGGCGGCCGAGTCGAGGCTTCCCCCAGTGGATCTCGAAGTGGTTCCAGCGGACGATGTCGATCGACGAGCTGCGCACGATCAGCGACCGCATCGACGACGCCAAGGTCGGGGCCAAGGTGCTGGGACTGGCCGACGACCTGGCCGCGGTGGCCGAGGCGGTGGCCAACCGGACCACCCGCAAGGCGCTGGGAGTCATCGCCGACGAGGTCGGCCTGGGCGGGGCCATGTCGTTGCTCGACCGCTCGAAGGGCGGGCAGACGGCGTCCCAGCTCGACGACCTCGACGCCCTCCTGCAGGTCGCCGACCTCCATCCCGAGCCGGCCACGTTCGAGCGGTGGTTGCGAGGGGTGCTGAGCGAGCGTCACACCGGCGAGGGCGTGACCCTCTCCACCGTCCATCGGGTGAAGGGCATGGAGTGGGATCGGGTGGTGGTGGCCGGCGCCACCGACGGGGTGCTTCCCCACCGCCTGGCCGAGGACGAGGAGGAGGAGCGCCGGGTGCTCCACGTGGCCATCACCCGCGGCCGCCACCGGGTGACGGTGCTGGCCGACGCGTCGCGACCGTCCCCGTTCCTCGGCGAGCTCGACGGCACCGCACCACGCCGCGAGGCCCGGCCCGTCGTGCGGGCGACGCCGGCGGCCGCCAAGGCACCGGCCAAGACGTCGGTGCTGGAGGCCCGGGTGGGCCTGACGATGGCGGCCAACGGCGGGTTCACCGGCGAGATCGC
>JAOBWJ010000311.1 GCA_025463335.1 Acidimicrobiales bacterium | reverse complement strand
GACGAGCGGTGGTGGGACGGCGCCACCCGTCGACGGCGGGCCCGCATCCAGGTGGTCACCGTCACCGGGGAGGCCCACCTCCTCGCCGTGGAGGCCGGCCGCTGGAGCGTGGAGGCGACGTACGACTAAGGGGTCCGAGCCTTCTGCAACCCTGAGGTAGCGCCCCCTCCTTTGGGTGGTGAAAGACAAAGGACTGGGTGGTGAAAGACAAAGGACGCAACCAGGGGCGAGGGCCGCGGTGCTCACGTCCGGTGCCGCCTGCTGATCCGTTCTGGGTCCCCCAGCGCGCCATTTTCGGCCGGCCCAGGGACCCAGAACGGTGGAGGACCCCACGCCGACGTGCGTGGCGCCCCGCCTCTTGGGAGCGTCTTTGATCCTTGGCGACCGCACTACGCCCGCTATCCGGCCCACCTCGCTTCGCCGTTCGGCCACGAAAAGTGCCGGGCTGCTGCCGTAGAGCGACGGCGATACGCGACGATTGCCATTGCATGCGCAAAGTGCTCATCGCCGCGCTCTCTGTGGTGCTCCTCGCGACCGGCGCGAACCCCGCCGCGGCCGATGAGCCGCCGACGACCCGCGTGCTCGTCCAGCTGGCGGGGACCCACCCGTCGACCGCCCTCGATCGGGTGCTGGCCGAGCTTGACGCGGCCGATGCCGTGCCCGCCGACCTCGACCCCTACGACGTCATCCCGTGGCTGTCGGCCGAGGTCAACGCCGACGGCCTCGCCGTCCTCCAACGCTCGCCCTCTGTCGCCAGCGTGGTTCCCGACCGGGTGCACACCGTCGCCCTCGACCAGACCATCCCCATCGTGCGCGCCAACCAGCCGCCAGCGTCGGGGCTCACTGGCGCCGGGAACGCCATCGCCGTGCTCGACACGGGCGTCCAGACCAACCACCCGTTCCTCACCGGCCGAACCGTTGCCGAGCGCTGCTACTCGGCCGGCTCCAACTGCCCCAACGGGTCGACCTTCCAGACTGACAGCGGCAGCGCCGCCCCCTGCAACTACGCATCGGCGTGCGACCACGGCACCCACGTCGCCGGCATCGCCCTCGGGGCCAATGGCGCAGGTCCGTCGCGCGGAGTGGCGCCCGGTGCATCCCTGGTCGCCATCCAGGTGTTCTCCCGGACCGGTTCCAACGCTGCCGGGGCCTACGACTCGGACATCATCGCGGCACTCACCTGGGTCAGCCAGCAGGCCGCCGCCCTCCACATCGCCGCCGTCAACCTCAGTCTGGGCGGCGACGCCCTCTTCAACAGCCCGTGTGACTCCTCGCCCTACAAGGCGATGTTCGACACGCTGCGGAGCAACGGCGTGGCGCCCGTGGTCGCGGCCGGGAACGACTACAGCTCGACGGGCCTCTCGGCGCCGGCCTGCGCGTCGTCGGCGATCAGCGTGGCAGCCACGACCGACACCGACACCCTCGCCAGCTTCAGCAACACCTCGTCCTACGTCTCGCTGTCGGCCCCGGGTTCGAACGTCGAGTCGTCGGTGCCCGGCGGGGGCTACCTGGCGAAGAGCGGGACGTCGATGGCGGCCCCGCACGTGGCCGGCGCCTTCGCCCTTCTGAGCGAGGCGGCCCCGGGGGCGAGCGTCTCGCAGAAGCTGGCATCACTGCGGGCCACCGGTGCCACAATCACGTCGCCACGGGCGAGCGCCCCCCGCATCGACCTGGCCGCCGCCGTGACCGACCTGCGGGTCCCGGCCTCGCCGACCGGGCTCAGCGCCACCGTCTCGGACGGGGTGGTCGACCTCTCCTGGACGGCGCCTACGTGGACCGGCACGAGCGCGCTCACGGAGTACGCCCTGAGCATGGCCTCCCCAGCGCAGGTGGCGACGGCCACCGCGACCCACGGCCGGTTCACCGGCCTCACCAACGGCACGACGTACACGTTCTCGGTGGCCGCCACGAACGCGTTCGGCACCGGACGGGCGGCGATGGTGGCCGCCGCCCCGGCCTTGCCCCCGGCCGCCCCGACCGGGGTCGCGGCCAGTGCCGGCAACCGCAGCACCACCGTGACGTGGACCCCGCCGACCGTGACCGGCGGGTCGCCGGTGACCGGGTACCGCATCACGCCGTCGGCCACTGCCGGCCCGGTCACGGTCGGAGCGGTGACCTCGACGACGGTGACCGGGCTTGCCAATGGCACGCCCTACACGTTCACCGTCCAGGCCTTGAACGCCGCCGGGGCGTCGCCGGCGTCGACGGCATCGACGGCCGTGACGCCGACTCCGACCGCCCCTGGCCCCCCGACCGGGGTGAGCGCGGTCGGGGGCGTGGGGTCGGCCGTCGTGAGCTGGACGGCGCCAGCCGATGACGGCGGCTCCGGCACCGTGACGTACTGGGTGGTGTCGGCGCCGGCCACCGTGGGCCCGATCGACGCGGGTGCGGCCACCTCGATCGTCGTCGGCGGGCTCACGGTCGGCCAGCCCTACAGGTTCACCGTGCTCGCTACCAACGGGCTCGGTGATTCGGCCGCGTCGTCCGCCTCGTTGGCGGTCACGCCCTCGCCGGCCCCCGCTCCCTCGGGTGGCGGTGGCGGTGGCGGTGGCGGCTCCACCCCGTCCACCACGTCCACCACCATCGCTCCTCCTCCGGCTCCGCCCCCGACAACCGTGCCACCGCCGGCCCCTGCGCCGCTGCTACTCCCGCCGGCGCCGGCCGTCGCCGTTCCCGGCGGCGTTGTCGCGGTGCGCGACGGCGTCCCCGTCGTGCTGCCCATCTCGGTGCCGAAGGGCACGACCGTGGCGGCCGCGGCCGCCACACCGTCCGGCAAGGGTGCCTGGGTGGTGACCCCCCAGGGTCAGGTCCTGACCGCCGGCGATGCCCCGAAGCTCGGCTCGGTGCGGGGGTCGCTCAACCGGCCGATCGTGGGCATGGCGTCGACGGCCTCGGGCAAGGGCTACTGGCTGCTGGGCTCGGACGGTGGTGTGTTCACGTTCGGCGACGCGTCGTTCCAGGGCTCGACCGGCAATCGCAAGCTCAACCAGCCGGTCACCAGCCTGGCCTCCACCGCGTCGGGCAAGGGCTACTGGCTCCTGGCCGCGGACGGCGGGGTCTTCACCTTCGGCGATGCCCACTTCCACGGGTCGACCGGCAACCTCCGCCTGAACCAGCCGGTGGTGTCGATGGCCTCGGCGCCATCGGGCAAGGGCTACTGGTTGGTCGCCCGAGACGGTGGGGTGTTCGGCTTCGGCGATGCCCGGTACGCCGGCGCCGGCGGCCAGGGGCACCGCATCGTGGCCATCTCGCCCACAGCGACGGGCAAGGGCTATTGGCTGCTCGGTGCCGACGGCGCCGCGCTGCCCTACGGCGACGCCGTCAAGCGGTAGCGCGGAACCAGTCGATGGTGGCCCGCAGTCCGGTCTCCAGGTCGACGGGTTCGACGTCGGGGAACAAGGAGCGCAGCCGCGACTGGTCGGCCTGCGTGTCACGGACGTCGCCGGTGCGGGCCGGGCCGAAGTCGAACTCGAGCTCGCGGCCGAGGAGCTTGCCCAGCAGCTCGGCCAGCTCGAGCAGGGACACTCGTGAGCCGTAGGCCAGGTTCACCGGTCGCTCGCTTGCCACCCGACGCTCGACCGCCGACGCGATCACCTCGGCCACGGTCGCCACGAACGTGAAGTCGCGCGTCTGGCGGCCGTCACCCTGCAGGGGCAGTGGGCGACCGGCCAGGGCGGCGTCGACGAACGCCGGCACGACCGCGGCGTAGGCATGGCCGGCCGGCTGGAGCGGCCCGAACACGTTGAAGAACCGAAACGCCAGCACGTCGAGCCCGAAGGCCGCGGCATGGGCGAGCGCGTAGGACTCGGTAGCCAGCTTGCTCGCCGCGTAGGGGCTCATCGGCATCGGCACCAGATCCTCGGTCTTCGGCATGCCGGGGTTGGAGCCGTAGACCGACGAGGACGACGCCACGATCACCTGGGGCCCACCGGCCCGGCGGACGGCCTCGAGCACCTCCATGGTGCCGGTGGCGTTCACCCGGTGGCTGGCCCGGGGATCGGCGAGCGATCGGGGGACCGACGGTCGGGCCGCCAGGTGGACGACCGAGCCGGCACCGGCCAGCGTTGCGTCCAGCGCTTCCGGATCGAGGATGCTGCCCTCCACGAACGACACGTCGACGCTGACGAGGTTCTCGGTCCGACCGGTGGAGAGGTCGTCGAAGGCGACGACCTCATGGCCGGCGGCGAGGAGGGTGCGGCAGACGTTGGCTCCGATGAACCCGGCCCCGCCGGTGACGACGACCTTCATGGCGGGTGCAGGATAGGCCGCCTTCCGGAATGTCCCGCTCAAGTCGCCATGTCGACTGCCGATCGGTTGATGTGGAGGTTCTCCGGAGGTGGGCGCTGGCGGTGCGGCGCGTCCTGCCGAGGGGCGGCGCCCTGCCGGCCGACCTGTGGGAAGCCCGCCATCGAACCGTGTTGGTGGTGCTCTGGCTCCACGTGGTTGCCGTCCCTGTCTTCGCGCTGGTCGTCGGGCGCCCGCTCCTCCACGCCCTGGTCGAAGCGGTGCCGATCGCCTTGCTGGGGGCATCGGCGTCCCTGCAATCGGCCAGCGGCCGCGGCGTTCGGGCCGTGTTGGCGTCCGCCGGCCTGCTCGCGGCGTCGGCCACGCTCGTTCACCTGGCCGGCGGCGCCACCGAGATGCACTTTCACTTCTTCGTGATGCTCGCCCTGATCGCCCTGTACCAGGACTGGGTGCCGTTGCTGGTGGCCATCGCCTTCGTTGGCGTGCACCACGCCATCATCGCCGGCCTCCACCCGCAGGATGGAGCGCTGGCCAAGCACCCGCTGGCATGGGCGGCGGTGCACGCCGGCTTCGTCCTGGCGGCATCCGCGGCCCAGATCACCTCGTGGCGGGTCACCGAGACCCAGCACGAACGGTCGGAGGAGGCCCTGCGGTCGAGCGAGCGCCGGTTCCGGGCCCTGATCGAGCACTCGAAGGACGGCGTCGTCGTCGTGGGCCATGACGCCCTGGTCACGTACGAGAGCCCGTCCGTCCACCGGGAGTTCGGACTCGCCGACCGCGTGGGGGCGCCGGGCGTCGTGGGCGTCCACCCCGACGACGTCGAGCGGCTCCGGGCGGTGCTCACCAGCCTTGCGCCGGGCGGTTCAACGCTGATCGAGCACCGCGTCGTCGGTGAGGACGGCGTGCGCTGGGTCGAGTCGCAGGTCACCGACATGGCGGCCGTGCCGGACGTCGAGGGTTTGGTGATCAACTTCCGCGACGTCGGCGAGCGTCGCGAGCTCGAGCAGCGGTTGGCCCATCAGGCGTTCCACGACGCCCTCACCGGGCTGCCCAACCGCGCCCTGTTCGCCGATCGGATCGATCACGCGCTGGCCGCGCAGCGCGACGATCGGGTGGCGGCCGCCGTGCTCTTCATCGACCTCGACGACTTCAAACTGGTCAACGACGCTCTCGGCCATGTGGTGGGCGACGACGTGCTGGTCGAGGCGGCCCGGCGGATCGAGTCCTGCATCCGTCCTGCCGATACGTGTGCCCGCCTTGGCGGCGACGAGTTCGGCGTTCTGCTGGCACGGGTCGGCGCCGACGCCTTCGAGGTCGGCAGCCGGCTGCTCGAGGCCCTCCAGGAAGAGGTGATCACGGCCGAGGGGCCGGTCTCGATCGACGCCAGCATCGGGCTGGCGTTCAGCCGTCCCGGTGACGCCGCCGACGACCTCATCCGCAATGCCGACCTGGCCATGTACCAGGCCAAGGGTCAGGGCAAGGGATGCCTCGAGGTGTTCGAGGACGGGATGCGCGAGGCCGTGCTCGGTCGGTTGGCACTCAAGGTCGACCTGCGGCGGGCGCTCGAGGCCGAGGAGTTCGTGGCCTACTACCAGCCCGTGGTCTCACTCTCGACCGGTCGCATGGTGGGCGCCGAGGCCCTCGTGCGTTGGAACCATCCGGAGCGCGGCGTGCTGGCCCCGGACGAGTTCATCGAGCTGGCGGAGGAGAGCGGGGTCATCGTTGGGATCGGGCACGTGATCCTCGCCCAGGCCTGCGCCGACGCCGCCACCTGGCCGGGTTCGCTGGGTGTGAGCGTGAACCTCTCGCCCCGCCAGCTCCAGCACGAGAAGCTGATCGACGACGTGGCCGAGATCCTCGACGTCACCGGCCTGAACCCGTCCCGGCTCACCCTGGAGATCACCGAGACCGTGCTGGTGGCCGACCCCATGGCCGCCGCCCGGGTCCTCGGCGCGTTGAAGGCGCTCGGCGTGTCGATCGCCCTCGACGACTTCGGCACCGGCTACTCGTCGCTGAGCTACCTCAACCGGTTCCCGGTCGACACCCTCAAGATCGACAAGAGCTTCGTGGACGCACTCGGCGAGGGCGGGGGCAACGAGAAGGTGCTGTTGCAGGCCATCATCGGCCTCGGACGGACGCTCGAGCTGAGGGTGGTGGCCGAGGGCATCGAGCAGCCCGAACAGCGCGACTCCCTGCAGGCCCTCGGGTGCGGTCTGGGCCAGGGTTATCTGTTTGCGCGGCCCATGGCCTACGAGCACTTCCTCGACTTCTTGCCAACGGTGGTGGCGTCGGGCTGATCAACAACGTACGGGGGCCGAACAGTTCGATACCCTAACCATTCGTGCCTTCGCAGGAGATCACCGCGGCGCGCGCCGCGGCCCGGCTGACCCGGCAGGTCGAGCAGGCGGTCGCCGCCGCCGGCGTCTCGGTCGCCCAGTACCGCGTCCTGTCCGTCCTGGCCGAGGAGACGGCAGCTGCAGGCCTGCTGGCCGAACGCCTCGCCGTGCGGCCCCCGAGCGTCACCTCCGTGGTCGACGGGCTGGTGGGCCGCGGCCTGGTGCAACGGGGCGCCGATGCCGACGATCGGCGCCGTCAGGTGCTCCAGGTGACCGCCGCTGGCAAGCAGGTCCTGGGCGAGGCCGATCAGGCCGTGGCCGCCCGGCTGCGGGAGCTGGCCGACCGGCTCGACGCCCGCCGGGCCGACCGGGCCATTGCGTCGCTGTGCGACTGGAGCGCCGCCCTCGACAAGGTCCGGGCCGAGAAGCTGGCGGCCCGGCCGTGACCACCATCGTCCCCCTCCGCCCCGGCGACGAGGCGCCCGAGTCACCCTTCGTGCCCTTGGCCGAGGCCTCGCGCTACCGCTCGCCCCGGGCCACCATCGACCCCGACCAGACCAAGTCGTGGCTGGTCCGGGCGATGCCGGTGGTGAAGGCCCACCGGTTCATCCTCGGCACGTGCGTGGTCGGCACGTTCCTCGCCCTGGTCCTCCAGGTGCAGATCCCCAAGATGCTGGGCCGGGCCATCGACGTCGCGCTCGACGGGCGTCGAGGTTCGCTCGGGCACTACGTGGCGATCATCGTGGCCCTGGCCGTCGGCCGGTGGATCCTCAACATGATCTCGCGGTACCTGCTGCAGATCACGGCCTTCCGGCTCGAGTACGACCTCCGCCACATCATGTACGAGCACCTCAGCCGGCTCTCGTTCTCGTTCTACGACCGGGTGCAGTCGGGCCAGCTCATCTCCCGGGCCAACTCCGACATCCGGTCGGTGCAGATGTACCTGGCCTTCGCCCCCACGATCCTCGCCCAGTGCGCGGTGGCGGTGGTGGCCTTCGCGGAGATGCTGACGATCAACGTGCCGCTGGCCATCGTGGCCATGTCGACCATGCCGATCGCGTTCATCGTCGCCGTGAAGATGCGAGAGCGGCTGTTCCCCATGTCGTGGCTCATCCAGTCCCGCCTGGCCGAGGTGGCGACCGTGGTCGACGAGAACATCAACGGCGTCCGCGTGGTGAAGGCGTTCGCCGCCGAGGAGCGCCAGCTCAAGCTGCTCGCCGCCGCCTCCCGCCGGACCGAGTGGGCCAACGCCGAGGACGCCAACATCCGGGCCCGGTGGTCGCCGGCGGTCGAGAACATGCCCCGGCTCGGGCAGGCGCTGGTCCTGCTCTACGGCGGATGGCTGGCCGTCCACGATCACGCCTCGGTGGGCACCATCGTGTCGTTCAACGCCTACGTGCTGCTGCTCCAGCCACCGTTCCGCCTGCTGGGCCAGCTGATGATGATGGGCCAGCGGGCCAAGGCGTCGGCTGGTCGCATCTACGAGGTGCTCGACGAGCAGCCCGACGTGTTCGACCGGCCCGGCGCGGTCGACCTGGTCACGGCCAAGGGCGACGTGCACTTCGACGGCGTCGACTTCGCCTACCCAAACGGCACCCAGGTCCTCCGGGGTTTCGACCTCCGGCTCCGCCCAGGCGAGACGGTCGCCCTGGTGGGCCGCACCGGTTCGGGGAAGTCAACGGTGGCCCGGCTGCTCGGTCGGAGCTACGACGTCACCGGCGGCGCCGTGGTGGTCGACGGCCACGACGTGCGCGACCTCACGCTGGCCAGCCTCCGCCACCACGTCGGGATGGTGGCCGACGAGCCGTTCCTCTTCTCCATCTCGATCCGCGACAACCTGGCCTACGGCCGGCCCGACGCCACCGACGAGGACATCGTGGCGGCGGCCACGGCGGCCGGCGCCGACGGCTTCATCCGGGCCCTGCCCGAGGGCTACGACACGGTGGTGGGGGAGCGCGGCTACACGCTTTCGGGCGGGCAGCGCCAGCGCATCTCGATCGCCCGCACGCTGGTGCTGAACCCACCGATCCTCGTGCTCGACGACGCCACGTCGGCGATCGACGTGCAGGTCGAACAGCAGATCCACGAGGCGCTGCGCGGCCTGTTGGCCGAGCGGACGACGCTGATCATCGCCCACCGCCTGTCGACCATCTCGCTGGCCGACCGGGTGGCCGTGGTGGAGGACGGGCGGGTCATCGCCGAGGGCACCCACGCCCAGCTCCTGGCCGGCGAGCCTCGGTACGCCGAGATCCTGGCCCAGGTCGAAGAGGAGGAGAGCTGATGGCCTGGGGTGGCGGTGGGGCGTTCGGCGGTGGTGGCGCCTTCGGGGGACCCGGCGGGGTCCAGCAGTCGCGGGGCGCCGGCCTCCCGTTCGCCGGGATCCCGCACGAGATGCGGCCCGGCGTCGAGCGGGCGCTGGCGTCGGAGCCGGAGTGGCCCGAGCCCGACGACGTGGTGTTCACCCACCGGGCGGTCGAGCGGCCGGGGGTGTCGCTCACCCGCATGCTCGGCGCCCAGAAGTCGACGCTCGTGTTCTGCGCCGTGCTCGTGGTGGTCGAGACGGTCACCCTCCAGGCCGGTCCGTTTCTGAGCCAGATCGGCATCGACCACGGCATCGTCCCCAAGAACTGGGGCGTGGTGCTGGCCACCTCCCTCGGCGCCATCCTCGCCGTGCTGATCACGGCGGTGACGTCGGGCGTGCGGGTCTCGACCACCGGCCGGCTGGCCGCCCAGATCATGTCCGACCTGCGCATCCGCATCTTCGGCCACCTGCAGCGGCAATCCCTCGACTTCTACACCGACGAGAAGGCGGGCGTGATCATGACCCGCATGACGAGCGACGTCGAGGCCCTGCAGCAGCTGCTGCAGGACAGCCTCGTGCAGTTCGCCGTGCAGGGGCTCACCATGCTCGTCGTCACCGTCGTGTTGTTCACCTACAACGTGAAGCTCGCGCTGATCACGGTGCTGCTGGTCGTGCCCGTGCTCACGATCATCTCGCTGTGGTTCCGGGTGGCGTCGGCCCGGGGCTACGACCTGGTGCGCGACGGCATCGCCGGCGTCCTGTCCGACCTCTCCGAGAGCCTGCAGGGCGTGCGGGTGGTGGCCATGTTCAACCGGTCGCGCCAGAACGTGCGCCACCACCGCAACGTGCTCGGCACCTATCGCGACGCCAACGACTACACGGCCCGCATCAACGCCTTCTACGGCCCGACCACCGAGGCCATCGGCCTGCTCGGTCAGGCCGCGCTGCTGCTCATCGGCGGGAGGATGGTGCTGCGGGGCCAGCTCTCGCTCGGCGAGTTGACGGCCTTCCTGCTCTATCTCAACGCCTTCTTCCAGCCGATCCAGCAGCTGGTGCAGCTCTACAACCAGTACCAGTCGGGCCGGGCCGCGGTGGTGAAGCTGAACGAGCTGCTGGCCAGCGACCCGGCCGTCATCGAGTCGGTGAGCGCGGTCGAGCTGCCGCCCATCGAGGGCGAGCTGGTGCTCGAGGGCGTGTCGTTCGGCTACGACCCTGACGTCCCCGTCCTGCACGACGTGAACCTGCGGATCGCGGCCGGCGAGGTGGTGTCGTTCGTCGGCCCCACCGGCGCCGGCAAGTCGACCATCGCCAAGCTGGTGACCCGCTTCTACGACCCGACCGAGGGCCGGGTGCTCATCGACGGCTTCGACCTGCGCGATGTCACCATCGAGTCGCTCCGCCGGCAGCTCGGCGTGGTGCCCCAGGAGCCGTTCCTGTTCGCCGGCACCATGCGCGACAACGTGGCCTTCGCCCGACCCGACGCGTCGGACGAGGACGTGCGCCGGGCGGTGGTGGCGGTCGGCCTGGCCGGGTTGGTCGACTCGCTGCCCGATGGGATCGACACGGCGGTGCACGAACGGGGCGTGTCGCTGTCGTCGGGTGAGCGCCAGCTGCTGGCCCTGGCCCGGGCCTTCCTGGCCGAGCCCCGGGTGCTGGTGCTCGACGAGGCCACGTCCAACCTCGACCTCCAGTCCGAAACCCTCGTGGAGGCCGCCCTCGACGTGGTGCTCGAGGGACGCACGGCGGTGATCGTGGCCCACCGGCTTTCGACGGCCATGCGGGCCGACCGCATCGTGGTCGTCGACCAGGGGTCGATCCTCGAGGTCGGCTCCCACGACGAGCTGGTGGCGAAGGGCGGTCGCTACGCCGAGATGTTCGAGGCGTGGTCGTCCCACCTGGGCGGCGAGGAAGCCGCGTAGTGGATGTCTTCACCACCACTCCCGTCCCCGACCTGGCCGGGGCCGGCAGCCTGTTCGCCGAGCTGGAGGCGGTCGGTTACGACGGCGCCTTCTCCTACGAGACCAAGCACGACCCGTTCCTGCCGCTCGCTCTGGCGGCCGATCGCACGACGTCGCTCCGACTGGGCACGGCCATCGCCATCGCCTTCGCCCGTACGCCGATGTTGCTGGCCACCCTCGCCCGCGACCTGCAGGACCTGTCCCGCGGTCGCATGACGCTCGGGCTCGGGTCGCAGATCCGACCGCACATCACCAAGCGGTACTCGATGCCGTGGTCGAGACCGGCCGACCGGATGCGGGAGCTGGTGCTCGGCATCCGGGCCATCTGGGACGCGTGGGACGGCATCGCTCCGCTCGACTTCCGCGGCGAGTTCTACACGCACACCCTGCTGCCCCCGGCGTTCGACCCGGGACCGCACGAGCACGGCCGGGCCCGGATCCACGTGGCGGGCGTCGGGCCCCGCATGGTCGCGGTGGCCGGGGAAGTGGCCGACGGGCTGATCACCCACCCCTTCGCCACCCGTCGGTCGCTCGAGGAGCAGGTGCTGCCGGCGCTCGGGCGGAAGCCTGAGGGCTTCGAGGTGGTTG
Source organism: Acidimicrobiales bacterium (assembly GCA_025463335.1). GTDB lineage: Bacteria > Actinomycetota > Acidimicrobiia > Acidimicrobiales > CADCSY01 > RYN-34. Next base: position 1,524 of record JAOBWJ010000311.1, on the reverse strand, counting down.
TGGTGTGCATGGTGGCAACGGGCGCGACAGGCGCCGATCTCGACGAGGCGATCGCAACGGTGCGGGGCCAGCTGGCCTTCTACGGGTCGACGCCGGCGTACGCGCCGGTGCTCGAGCTGGAGGGGTACGGCGACCTGCACCCGCGGCTCAACGCGCTGTCCAAGCAGGGCCGGTGGGACGACATGGCCGAGCTGGTCCCCGACGACCTGCTGGAGGCCATCGCGGTGGTCGGCCGGCGCGACGAGATCGCCACCCGCGTCCGGGAGCGGACCGCCGGCATCGCCGACGCCGTGAGCCTGGAGTGCACCCGCCGCCCCGACCCTGCGCATTTCGCCGACATCGTGGCCGACCTGAAGGGTCTCGCATGACCATCCCCCTCTCCGTCCTCGACGTCGCCCCGGTGGGGCAGGGGTCCACGCCGGCCGACGCCCTGACGGCGTCGGTCGAGCTGGCCCGGCACGCCGAGCGGCTCGGGTTCCACCGCTACTGGGTGGCCGAGCACCACAACATGCCGGGCATCGCCTCGTCGTCGCCGGCCGTGCTGCTGGCGCATGCCGCCTCGGCCACCTCGACCATCCGCATCGGGTCGGGCGGCGTGATGCTGCCCAACCACGCCCCGCTGGTGGTAGCCGAGCAGTTCGGCATGCTCGAGGCCCTGCACCCGGGCCGGGTCGACCTCGGCATCGGTCGGGCGCCCGGCACCGACCAGGGCACGGCGCACGCCCTGCGCCGCTCGGCTGACCCCATGTCGGTCGAGGACTTCCCCCGCAACTTCGGCGAACTGCTGTCGTTCTTCGACGGGAAGTTCCCCGAGAACCACCCCTACCGCTACATCCACGCCGTGCCCGCCCGGGGCTACCGGCCGGAGATGTGGTTGCTGGGGTCCAGTGACTTCAGCGCCCAGCTGGCCGGCTACCTCGGGCTGCCGTTCTCCTTCGCCCACCACTTCAGCTCGGCCAACACGCTGCCGGCGGTGGCCGCCTACCGCCAGTCGTTCCGGCCGTCCGAGGTGCTGAGCGAGCCCTACGTGATGATCGCCGCCAACGTGCTGGCGGCCGAGACCGACGAGGAGGCCCGCTTCCTCGCCGGCTCCGGCTCGCTGTCGATGGTGCGGCTGCGGACCGGGCGACCGGGCCCGATACCCACGCCCGAGGAGGCGGCGGCCTACAACTTCACGCCGGCCGAGAAGGAGATCGTGCGGTCCTGGAACGTCGGCCACATCGTCGGCGGCCCCGAGACGGTCACGGCCGGCCTGCTCGACCTGCTCGAGCGCACCGGCGCCGACGAGCTCATGCTCTCGGGCATGGCCCATGCCCCCGCCGCCCGCCGCCGCTCCCTCGAGCTGGTCGCCGATGCGTGGGGGCTGGAGCGGCGGTGACCGTCGAGGACCGGGTGACCGGCACCCAGGCCGGGTGTGGGCCCGAGTGCCTGGCGTGCGGCCGCCCGGTCGACGCCCCCCACGAGCCCGACTGCGTCTGCCTGCGCCAACCGGCTGACTGACCCGGGCCACGTGGTAGCGCCCCT
>JAOBWJ010000307.1 GCA_025463335.1 Acidimicrobiales bacterium | reverse complement strand
TGGCAACGGGTCACAGCATGGGGACCTCGGCGCCCACGTCGTAGACGAGTCGGTCGCCGTCGACCCGCACCCCAGCGGTCGGTGTGTGCGGAGTGAGCCGCCCGTCGTGCAGCAGGTGGCGCACGTCGGCGCCGCGAAGGAGCACGGCGGCGTCGGCCAGGAGTCGGCGGTGGCAGCGCCACCACAGGGACTCCGAGCACAGCACGGCGGTGGTGCGCTGCTCGGCCAGCACGCTCGCGAGGGCGTCCCGGAAGGGCTCGCTCGTCATGTGGTCGGCGTAGCCCCGGAAGCCCTCTTCGCGGAGCGCGATGTGCGGGCTGTTCGGTGCCGGGCGACGGCGGCCGCCCAGCCGGCGCTCCCACGCGTAGGCGACACCGGCGGCGGGGAGCCACGCCTCCATGGCCTCCCGGCCGAACTGCGGATGGCGACGGCTGCCGGGGAACGACCGGACGTCGACGACCAGCTCGACCCCGGCGCCGACCAGGAGCTCGGCCAGCGCGTCCTGCCCCAGGGTCCCGTGCCCGACGGTCAGGAGCGGCATGACCGGTAGCCTTCCCCACGATGTGCGGGATCATCGCCGTGGTCCAGCGTCCGGCGCGGCGCGAGCTGCCCCAGGCGGCCTGGCTGAACGAGCGGCTGGGCGCGGCCCGGTCGGCTCTGCTCGACGCTGGCGACCTCGCGGCGGCCGCGGCCCACGTCGAGGAGCTCGATCAGGCGTTGCGGGGCACGCCCGGCGTGCGGGCCCTGCTGGCCGACCCGGTCCTCACCAAGGGCATCGATGCCGGCACCGCCGAGCTGGAGGACGAGGTCCGACGCCTCGAAGCGATGGCCGACGAGGGTGGGCTCGGGCTCACCGGCACCGCGCTCGAGGTGTTCAACGCCGCTCTCGTGCGCCTCAAGGACGCCACCTGGGCGGTGCGGTGCGACCGGCTGCGCACGGCGAGAGAGGTCGCCGCGCTGGCCGGCGAGGGGGCGACCACGGCCGCCGTCGAGGCGTTCGCCGCCGTCCAGATCGCCCTCTCCAGCATCGACCGGCTCGAGGTGCGGGGCCGCGACTCGGCCGGGCTCCACCTCCTCGTTCAGGGCCACGGCCTCGACCTCGCTGCCCCCGACGTGCTGGCCGAGCTGGCCGCCCGGGCGGGCGACCCGCTGTTCCAGTCGCTCGCCGTGCGCACCCCCGAGGGCCTCCTCAGCTTCGCCTACAAGGCGGCGGCGGAGATCGGCGAGCTGGGGGACAACACCCGAGCCCTGCGGGCCGCCATCGCCGGCGACGAGCTGCTGCACCGGGCGCTGGCCGACGAGGGGGCGCTGGTCACCGTCCTCGGCCACACCCGGTGGGCCAGCGTCGGCATCATCTCCGAGGCCAACGCCCACCCGCTGAACTCCGACGAGGACGGTGTCGAGGGCCCCTACGTGACGGCCGCCCTCAATGGCGACGTCGACAACTATGCCGAGCTGCGTGACCAGATCGGCCTGCGCATCCCGGCCGAGGTGACAACCGATGCCAAGGTGATCCCGGCGCTGGTGAAGCGTCGGATGGCCGAGACCGGTGACCTGGTCGAGGCCTTCCGGACCACGGTGGCCACCTTCGACGGGTCGGTCGCCATCGGGGCGAGCGCCGCCGACGAGCCCGGCCGCCTGCTCCTCGCGCTCCGGGGCAGCGGCCAGGCCCTCTACGTCGGCCTGGCCGAGGACGCCTTCGTGGTGGCCAGCGAGCCCTATGGCCTGGTCGAGGAGACGGCGCGCTATGTCCGCATGGACGGCGAAACTCCGGGAGGACGCAGCGGCGAGCCTGGCCAGGTGCTGGTGCTCGACCGCGACCACGCCGGTGAGCTGGCTGGCATCCGACGCCTCACGTACGACGGCACCGAGCTACCGCTGACCGACGCCGACGTGAGCTTCGCGACGATCACGACCCGCGACATCGACCGCGGTGCATTCCCGCACTTCCTCCTGAAGGAGATCTCGGAGGCGCCCCAGTCGATGCGCAAGACCCTCCGGGGCAAGCTCGTCGAGCGCGATGGGCTGACGCAGGTGGCGGTGGGGGAGGAGACGCTGCCGGCTGACGTGCGCGAACGCTTGGCCGCGGGGTCGATCGCCCGTGTGCTGGTGATCGGGCAGGGGACCGCCGCTGTTGCCGGCCAGGCCATCGCTTCGGCGATCGAGCTGGCGCTGGCCACCACGCCGGTCATCGTCCGGCCGGTGCTGGCCACCGAGCTCAGCGGCTTCGGCCTCGACGACGAGATGCACGACACCCTCGTGGTGGCCGTGAGCCAGTCGGGCACGACCACCGACACCAACCGGACGATCGACCTGGCCCGGGCCCGCGGTGCCGCCGTGATCGCCATCGTCAACCGTCGCAACAGCGATCTCGTCGAGAAGTCGCACGGCGTGCTCTACACGTCCGACGGGCGCGACGTGGAGATGAGCGTGGCGTCGACCAAGGCGTTCTACGCCCAAATCGCCGCCGGCTTCGTGCTCGCCGCAGCCGTCGGCGAGGCGGCGGGTGCCCTCGACCGGCCGGCGTGGTCGATCCTCTTGCGAGCCCTGCACGACCTGCCCGAGGCCATGGAGCAGGTGCTGGCCCGCCGAGACGCCATCGCCGAGGCCGCCCACCTCTACGCCCCGTCCCGGCGCTACTGGGCCATCGTCGGCAACGGCCCCAACCGCATCGCCGCGGCCGAGATCCGGATCAAGCTCTCGGAGCTCTGCTACAAGTCGATCGCGTGTGACGCCACCGAGGACAAGAAGCACATCGACCTGTCCTCCGAGCCGCTGATCCTCGTGTGCGCCGCCGGCCTGTCGGACGCCAACGCCGATGACGTGGCCAAGGAGGTGGCGATCTACAAGGCCCACAAGGCCGCCCCGATCGTGGTGGCCACCGACGGCGAAGACCGTTTCCGCGGTGCCCTTGCGGTGCTGACCGTGCCCGCGGTCCACGACGCCCTGGCGTTCGTGCTGTCGGCCATGGTCGGGCACCTGTTCGGCTACGAAGCCGCCCTCGCCATCGACGCCCAAGCCCGTCCGCTCCGCGAGTTGCGGGCCGCCATCGAGGCCGTCGTGTCGGCCCATGCCCCGGACGTGCTCGAGTTGCTGGCGGCCGAGATGGCGGCGCCGGGCAACCGCTTCATGGAGGGCCTCCGCTCGGGAGGGTACGACGGCCACCTCGAGGCCAGCACGGCCCTGCAGATCACGTCCGTGCTCCGCTATGCCCGGGGCCAGCTGCCGTTGGAGGCCTACGAGGTCGACTTCGGGACCATCGGCACGCCGGGCGTGGTCCTCGACGACCTGACCAGCGCCCTCACCAAGGGCATCGACGAGCTGACCCGCCCGGTCGACGCCATCAAGCACCAGGCCAAGACGGTCACCGTCGGCATCTCCCGATCCGAGGATGCGCTGCTCGAGTCCGATCTCGTCCAGGCGGTGCTCACCACCGGCACCCCGCGCGACCGGCTCGGCTACCGGTCGCTGCGCACGCTGGCCGCCCTCGACCCGGCGGTGGCCTCGGTCGTCGGGTTCACCCGCTACGCCGTGCACGGCGACGTCGCCGGCGGCACGGCCACGGTCGAGGTGATCGACAAGGGTGGCGTGGCGGCCGGCATGCGGTCCCGCGCCGAACAGGACCCGCGCCTGCGGGGCACCAAGAACCGAGCCGCACGCCAGCGCGAAGTCACCGCGGCGCGGGGCGGCGACGGGCGCACGATCGTGATCGTCCCCGAGACGAAGGGAAACGAGGTCACCGGCATCGCGCTGCTGCACGTGGCCTTCCACGACCGGGTGCCGGCCGAGGTGGCGGCTGCCGTGCTCGACGGCTACCAGACCCGACTGGCCGCCCTGCGCGATGCCGTCACCGAGATCGAGCCGGCGTTCCGGGAAGAGGTGCTGGCCGAGGTGCCGGTCGTCGACCTGCTGGTCGAGCCGGTGCACGTGCTGGCCGAGCGTTGGCGCTAGCCAGATGATCGGCATCGGGACGGACCTCGTCGAGCTCGACCGGTTCCGCCGGGCCCTCACCCGGACGCCGGGCATCGTCGACCGGCTGTTCACCGACGACGAGCGGGCGTACTGCGAACTGCGGCGCGACCCGACCGAGCGGTTCGCCGCCCGGTTCGCGGCCAAGGAGGCGGTGCTCAAGGCCATGGGGGCCGGCCTCGGCGAGTGCGACTTCCGGGAGATCGAAGTGGTGCGAGCCAAGTCGGGCGCGCCGTCGGTGCGCCTCCACGGCCGGGCCGTCGAGCTGGCCACCGACCGGGGTGTCGGCGAGTGGCGCTTGACCATGACCCACACCGCCTCGCTGGCCCAGGCCATCGCCGTCGCCCTGCCGTGATTCCCGTCCTGACTCCCGACGAGGTGCGGGCGGTCGACGCCGCCGCGCCCGAATCGGTCGACGTGCTCATCGCCCGGGCCGGCGCCGCCGTCGCCGGCGAGGCCATCGACCTTCTGGGCGGCGCCTATGGCCGGCGCATCGTCGTGGTGGCCGGGAAGGGCAACAACGGGGCGGATGGCCGGCAGGCGGCTCGATTGCTGCGTCGGCGGGGGGCACAGGTCGAGGTGGTCGACGCCGCCGAGGCGCCCGCCGAGCTGGCGCCCGCCGACCTGGTGATCGACGCCGCCTACGGCACCGGCTTCCGTGGCACGTGGGACCCGCCCGAGACCGGCGACCCGGTGTTGGCCGTCGACATCCCGTCCGGCGTCGACGCCCTCACCGGCGAGGCCGGGAACGCGACGTGGGAAGCGGTGCGGACGGTGACGTTCCAGGCCGTCAAGCCGGGCCACCTGTTCGGCCGGGGAGCCGAGCTCGTCGGCGAGATCGTGGTGGCCGACATCGGGCTCGACGTGTCGTCGGCCCGGGTGTGGCTCCTGGAGGACGAGGACATCGTTCTGCCCCAGCGACGGCGCGACGCCCACAAGTGGCAGACCGCGGTGTGGGTGGTGGCCGGCAGCCCGGGCATGTCGGGCGCCCCACACCTCGCCACCCGCGCCGCCCAGCGGGCGGGCGCCGGCTACGTGCGCTTGAGCGTCCCCGGCGGCGTGCCCGGGGAGGGCGCGCCCACCGAGGCGGTGGGCGTCCCACTGCCGGCCAGCGGCTGGGCCGACGAGGTGTTGGCTGGCCTCGACCGCTTCAAGGCGCTCCTCGTCGGACCGGGCCTGGGTCGAGGCAGCGACGACGACGTGCGCCGGTTGGTTGCGGGCGCCTCCGTGCCGATGGTCGTCGATGGGGACGGGCTCACCGCCCTCGGCCGGGAACCTGCGGTCGGACCGAACACGATCCTCACCCCCCACGACGGCGAGCACGAGCGACTCACCGGATCGAAGCCGGCGGCCGACCGGGTGGCCGCGGCTCGCTCGCTGGCGGCGACGACCGGGGGCGTCGCCCTGCTCAAGGGCTCGACCACGGTGGTGGCCGACCCCGCGGGTCGGGTGCTGCTGTCGGCTACGGGCGACGCCCGCCTGGCCACGGCTGGGACCGGCGACGTGCTGTCCGGGATCATCGCCGCCCTGCTGGCCTGCGGGGTCGCGCGCCTCGAGGCGGCGGCGTGGGGTGCCCACCTCCACGGGTTGGCGGCGCAGGCCGGGCCGGCTCGCGGCCTGGTCGCCGGGGACCTGGTGGACCGCCTGCCCGAAGTGCTCTCAGCGGTAGGTTGAGCCCCATGCCCCGCACCATGCTCGTCCGTGAGGTCATGACCACCGACGTCCTCACGTTCCGTCCCGAGGAGTCGGTCGAAGAGGCGTACACCCGGCTGGCCGAGCGGGGCGTCGACGGTGGACCGGTGGTGTACGAGAACGGTGAGGTCGTCGGCATGCTGACCACCGACGACCTCCTCGTACAGGAGACCAAGTTGCACTACCCGACGGTCGTGTCGCTGTTCGGGGCCTACCTCGAGCTGCCGTCGTCCCACCGCAAGTTCGAGCACGAGCTTCGCAAGGCGGTGGGGGCGAACGTGGGCGACGTCATGACCGAGCATCCCGAGTCGTGCTCACCCGACGACACCCTCGAGCGGGCGGCCACCCTGATGCACGAGCACGACGTGTCCCGCCTGCCGGTCACCGAGGGCGGCAAGCTCGTCGGCCTGGTGGCCCGGGGCGACATCCTCCGGGCGGTCATGGGCTCGTGATCGGCGGCAGGCCGGCGTGGGCCGAGGTCGATCTCGGCGCCGTCGCCGCCAATGTCCGGCTGTTGGTGGCGCGGGCGGCGCCCGCCGCCGTGTGCGCGGTGGTGAAGGCGGGCGGCTATGGCCACGGCGCCGTCGAGGTGGCCCGGGCGGCCCTGGACGCCGGGGCCACGTGGCTGGCCGTGGCCATCCCGGCCGAGGGCGTCGAGCTGCGGGCGGCGGGCATCGATGCCCCGATCCTGCTGCTTGCCGAGTTCCACGACTGCGAAGCGACGATCGCCAACGACCTCACGCCGACCGTCTACTCCGAGCACGGCATCGCCTGGCTGGCCGCCGAAGCCCGCAAGCAGGGGCGGTCCGGTATCGGTGTGCACCTCAAGGTCGACACCGGCATGCACCGCATCGGCGTGCCGGCCGGCGAGGCGGTGGCCCGGGCCAAAGCGGTGCTGGCGACCGCCGAGCTCGAGCTCGAAGCGGTGTGGACCCACTGTCCGGTGGCCGACGAGCCCGACAACCCGTTCACCCCCCAGCAGGCCGAGCGCTTCGCCGCCGTCCTCGACGAGCTGCGGTCGGCCGGCATCGACCCGCCCATGGTCCACGCCGCCAACTCGGCCGGCACGCTCGCCCATCCCCGCCTGCACCACGACCTCGTGCGTCCCGGCATCGCCGTCTACGGCCTCGACCCGAGCCCCGAGCTCGCCGGCTCGATGGCGCTCACGCCGGCCCTCTCGCTCAAGGCCCAGGTCGCCCACGTGCAGGTCGTGCCGGCTGGCGACGCCGTGTCGTATGGGCTGCGGCGACCGATGGCGGCCGACACCGTGGTCGCCACCGTGCCCCTCGGCTACGCCGACGGCGTGCCCCGCGGACTGTCCGACCGGGGGGCCGTGCTCATCGGCGGCAAGCGCCGCCCGCTGGCCGGCTCGGTGACCATGGACCAGCTCATGGTCGAGTGCGGCACCGACCACATCGCCGTCGGCGACGAGGTCGTCCTCCTCGGGCGCCAGGGCGACGAGGGGATCCAGGTCCAGGAGTGGGCCGACATCCTCGGCACGATCGTCTACGAGGTCACCTGCGGGATCTCTCTCCGCGTCCCCCGGGTCTACGTGTGAGCGCGCCACTCTGGTGGCGAGCGACGTTCGCCCTGCTGATCGAGCCGTGGGGCGCACCCGTGCTGCTCGCCGCCCTCAGTCTCGTCGTGGTCGGCATCGGTGCTGCCCTCGGACACGGCCTGGCGCTGCTGCCGGTCGTCGCCGGCGCCTACCTGGTGGCCGTGGCCACCCTCGTCCTCGTCCGCTGGCAGCAGCGCGACGCCATGGCCGACCTCCGCGGCCGCCTCCACTCGGGCGAGCTCTACGACCAGTGGGAGCGCCACCGCAGCCGCTAGCTGAACGGGTCGGGCGCCATCTGGGGAGTTGCGCCGACCTTGCCCTCGGGTTCTGCGCCGCCTTCGGCGGTCACCGTCGGCGCCTTCGGCCACCTTCGCTGCTTTCGTCCTCGGCCGGTGTGTCGGCGTCGGCCGTCGGGGTGGGTCTTTTCCGCCCTCGTGGGCCGGACGGACGAAAGCAACGAAGGTTGGCCTCTCGGCACTGATCTCTTTTAGAGGCACCAGTCGATCGGCGGGAGGCCGGCCTCCTCGAGGGCGGCGTTGGCCTTGGAGAACGGGCGGGAGCCGAGAAAGCCGTTGTGGGCCGACAGCGGTGAGGGGTGGGCCGACTCGATCACGACGTGGCGGGTCGTGTCGATCAGGGCCTTCTTCTTCCGGGCGTAGCCACCCCACAGCATGAACACCACCCGCTCGGGCTTGGCGTTCACGGCCCGGATCACCTCGTCCGTGAAGGTCTCCCAGCCCTTGCCGGCGTGGGAGGCGGCGTTGGCGCCCCGCACGGTGAGCACGGCGTTGAGCAGCAGCACGCCCTTGCCGGCCCACGCCTCGAGGCAGCCGTGGTCGGGCCGGGGGCAGCCGAGGTCGGCCTCGAGCTCCTTGAGGATGTTCACGAGCGACGGCGGTGCCGGCACACCGCGCTGGACGGAGAAGCACAGCCCGTGGGCCTGCCCGGCACCGTGGTAGGGGTCCTGACCGAGGATCAGCACCCGCACGTCGGCATACGGCGTCAGGTGGAGGGCGGCGAAGACCTCGTCGGAGGGCGGGTACACCGGTGCCCGACCCCGTTCGTCGGCCACGAAGCGCTGCAGGTCGTTCCAATAGGGCTTCTCGAACTCCGCCCGGAGCAGCGGGTTCCAGTCGGTCTTCACGCCACTAGCATCGCCTCTCGCGATGACCGGGTACCGCACGACCTCGGTGGACGCCACCCGTCAGCTTGCGACGGCGATGGCGACCTTGGCCCAACCCGGCGACCTCCTGCTCCTGGTGGGCGACCTCGGGGCCGGGAAGACGGCGTTCACCCAGGGCTTCGCCGGGGGCCTCGGCATCGACGAGCCCATCACCAGCCCGACGTTCACGCTGGCCCGTTCCTACAAAGGCCGCATGGTGCTCAACCACCTCGACGTCTACCGACTGGAGAACGTGCAGGAGGCGGAGGACCTGGGCCTCGGCGAGCTCCTCGAGGGCGGCGTGACCCTGATCGAGTGGGGCGACACCATCGCCCCGGTGCTGCCTGCCGACTACCTGGAGCTTCGCTTCACGTTCGGCGAGGACGACGACGACCGCAACCTGGCCACCCGCATCGTCGGCCCCACGTGGTCGGCCCGCCAGCGGACGATCACCGAGCTGTTGGGACCCTGGGCGTGCTGATCCTCGGCATCGACACCGCCACCCAGCAGGTCGGTTGCGCCATCGGCGGCCACGAAGGCGTGCTCGCCGCCTTCCAGGCGTCGAAGGGCCGCCGCCACGCCGAGACGCTCGTCCCCGCCATCCAGTTCCTGTGCGCCCAGACCCGCATCGAGCTGAGCGAGATCGGCGCGATCGCGGTCGACGTGGGCCCGGGGTTGTTCACCGGCCTGCGGGTGGGCGTGGCCACGGCCAAAGCCATGGCGTCGGCCCTGCGGGTGCCGATGGTGGGCGTCACCAGCCTCGACCTGCTGGCCTTCGAGGTGCGGTGGTCGCCGCGCCGCATCGTGTCGGTGGTCGACGCCCGCCGGGGTGAGGTCTTCTACGCGTTCTACCGCCAGGTGCCCGGCGGCGTGCAACGGTTGTCCGACATGCGGTGCGGATCCCCCGAGGAGCTGTGCTCGGAGATCCAGGCCACGGGCGAGGAGGTGCTGGCCGTCGGCGACGGTGCCCTGCGCTACCGCGAGTGCCTCGACGACCTGACTCGGGTCGAGGTCGAGGACGCCAGCCTGGCCTACCCGTCGCCCGCCGCCCTCGTGCAGTTGGCCCACGCCCGCGCCCTGCGGGAGGACTTCGTCAACGCCTGGGACCTGCAACCCGTCTACCTCCGCAAGGCGGACGCCGAGATCAACTGGCAGACCCGCTGACCATGGCAGCCGAGCCGCAGCACCTGACCGATGAGCTCCACGTGGAGGTCGTCACCATGCGCCGCCGCCACCTGCGCGGCGTGCTCAAGATCGAGGCCCAGGTGTACCCCCGGCCGTGGTCGCTCGGGCTCTTCCTGTCCGAGCTGGCCCTGCGCACGACCCGCATCTACGCGGTGGCCAAGGTGGGCCCGACGGTGGTCGGGTACGCAGGTCTCATGCTGGCGGCCGGCGACGGCCACGTCACCACCATCGCCGTCGACCCGGCGTGGCACCGGCAGGGCATCGGCACCCGGTTGATGCTGGCCATCTCCCGTGCCGGCGTCGTCCGGGGCTGCAGCGGCCTCACCCTCGAGGTCCGTGTGTCCAACGCCGCCGCCCAGTCCATGTACCGGCGCTTCGGGTACGCGCCGGCCGGCATCCGCAAGAACTACTACAGCGAGTCGAACGAGGACGCCCTCGTGATGTGGGCGCACGACACCGACCTGCCGGCCTACGCCGAACGGCTCGACGCCATCGAGCACGAGCTCGTCGGCACCACCTCCGTCGAAGAAGGACTGCTTTCGTGACGACCATCCTCGGCATCGAGACGAGCTGCGACGAAACGGCCGCGGCGGTCGTACGTGACGGCCGCGTCGTCCTGTCGTCCGTGGTGTCGAGCCAGATCGACATCCACGCCCGTTTCGGTGGCGTCGTGCCGGAGATCGCCAGCCGGGCGCACGTCGAGCTGCTCACGCCCGTGATCGCCGAGGCCCTCGTCGAGGCCGGCGTCGACGAGACCGGCATCGACGCCGTGGCCTGCACCGTCGGCCCCGGCCTCATCGGGTCGCTGCTCGTGGGCGTGTCAGCGGCCAAGGCCCTCGCGCTCGTGTGGGACGTGCCGTTCGTGGGCGTCAACCACCTCGAGGCGCACTTCGTCGCCGCCTTCCTCGAGGAGCCCGAGCTCGAGCCGCCGATCGTGGTGCTGCTCGTGTCCGGCGGCCACACCATGCTCGTCGAGGTCAGCGAGATCGGGAAGTACCGCGTCATCGGCTCGACCATCGACGACGCCGCCGGCGAGGCCTTCGACAAGGTCGCCCGTTTCCTCGGTCTGGGCTACCCGGGCGGCCCCGCCATCGACCGCGAGGCCATGGCGGGCGATCCCAACGCCATCCGCTTCCCGCGCGCCATGATGGATTCCGGTTACGACTTCTCGTTCTCCGGCGTGAAGACCTCGGTGATCAACCACGTGCGCAAGAACCCGGAGGTCGTCACCGCCGACGTGTGTGCGTCGTTCCAGGAGGCGGTCGTCGACGTGCTGGTCACGAAGGCCCGTCGGGCGGCCAAGGAGCTGGGCGCCAAGGGCATGGCCTTGGCCGGGGGCGTGGCCGCCAACTCGGTGCTGCGGGAGCGGTTGCTCGACGCCTGCACCGACGACGGGCTGCATGGCTTCCTCCCCAGCCGGGCCATGTGCACCGACAACGCGGCGATGATCGCGGCCACGGGCTACTACCGGCTGCGGGACGACGGGCCCACCCCGTTGGACGTCGGCGCCGACCCGAACCTGCGCCTCGCGATTTTCACGTAGACACGCCGGTTGCCTCATTGGGCGGGGCGTCCTATCGTTAGCACTCGACACCAGCGAGTGCTAACCGTCTATGGAGGCGCCAGACATGAAGCTCCAGCCGCTCGAGGACCGCATCGTCGTGCGTGCCAACGAGTCCGAGGCCACTACTGCCTCCGGCCTCGTCATCCCGGACACCGCCAAGGAGAAGCCCCAGCAGGGTGAAGTCCTGGCCGCGGGCCCCGGCCGTCGTTCCGACTACACCGGCGAGGTCATCCCGCTCGGCATCAACGTGGGCGACACCGTCGTCTACTCGAAGTACGGCGGCACCGAGATCACCATCGACGGCGAGGACCTGTTGATCCTCACCAGCCGCGACGTCCTCGCCCTCGTCTCCAAGTAAGGACCTCCCCATGCCCAAGATCCTGAAGTTCGACGAGCAGGCCCGCCGGGCCCTCGAGGCGGGCGTCGACAAGCTCGCCAACGCCGTGAAGGTCACGCTCGGCCCCAAGGGCCGCAACGTGGTCCTCGAGAAGAAGTTCGGCGCCCCGACCATCACCAACGACGGCGTGTCCATCGCCCGAGAGATCGAGCTCGACGACCCGTTCGAGAACATGGGCGCCCAGCTGGTGAAGGAAGTCGCCACCAAGACGAACGACATCGCCGGCGATGGCACCACCACGGCCACCGTGCTGGCCCAGGCCCTCGTCAAGGAGGGCCTCCGCAACGTGGCCGCCGGCGCCAGCCCCACCGGGCTGAAGAAGGGCATCGACAAGGCCGTCACCGCCGCCGTCGAGTCCATCAAGAACCAGGCCAAGGAGATCGACGACAAGTCGGAGATCGCCCAGGTCGCCTCGATCTCGGCCGCCGACACCACCATCGGTGAGATCCTCGCCGACGCCATCGACAAGGTGGGCAAGGACGGCGTCGTCACCATCGAGGAGTCGAACACCTTCGGCATGGAGCTCGAGTTCACCGAGGGCATGCAGTTCGACAAGGGCTACCTGTCGCCGTACTTCGTGAGCGATCCCGAGCGCCAGGAAGCCACTCTCGAGGACCCGTACATCCTCCTCGTCAACGGCAAGATCAGCTCGGTGCACGACCTCGTTCCCGTGCTCGAGAAGGTCATGCAGACCTCCAAGCCCCTGCTGATCGTGGCCGAGGACGTCGACGGCGAGGCCCTGGCCACGCTGGTCGTGAACAAGATCCGCGGCACGTTCAACTCGGTGGCCGTCAAGGCCCCCGGCTTCGGCGAGCGTCGCAAGGCGATGCTGCAGGACATGGCCATCCTCACCGGCGGCCAGGTCATCGCCGAGGAAGTCGGGCTCAAGCTCGACAACACCACGCTCGACCTGCTGGGCACCGCCCGCAAGGTCGTGGTGACCAAGGACAACACCACCATCGTCGAGGGTGGCGGCACCGCTGCCGACGTCGAGGGTCGCATCGCCCAGATCAAGCGGGAGATCGACGACACCGACTCCGACTGGGACCGCGAGAAGCTCCAGGAGCGTCTGGCCAAGCTGGCCGGCGGCGTTGCCGTCGTGAAGGTCGGCGCGGCCACCGAGGTCGAGCTGAAGGAGAAGAAGCACCGCATCGAGGACGCCCTCTCGGCGACCCGGGCGGCCATCGAGGAGGGCATCGTCCCCGGCGGCGGTACCGCACTCCTGCGGGCCCGCAAGGCCGTGTCCGAGCTCAAGCTCGACGGCGACGAGGCCACTGGCGCCTCGATCGTGTTCAAGGCGCTGCAGGCCCCGGCTTTCTGGATCGCCCAGAACGCCGGCCTGGAGGGCTCGATCGCCATCCAGCAGACCGAGCGGGAGACCGGCAACATCGGCCTCAACGCCGCGACCGGGGAGTACGAGGACCTGGTCAAGGCCGGCGTCATCGACCCGGCCAAGGTGACCCGGGCGGCGCTGCAGAACGCGGCGTCGATCGCCAGCCTGCTGCTCACCACCGAGGCGCTTGTCACCGACAAGCCCGAGGAGCCGGGCGCCGGCGGGGCCGCGGCTGCGGCTGCTGCCATGGGCGGCGGCGGCATGGGTGGCATGGGAGGCATGGGCTTCTAGCCCACGCACCAACGAACGAACGGCGGCCGGCCCCTCGGGGCCGGCCGTTGCGCGTCTCAGGCCGGGTGGTACGTGTTGACCTGCACGCCGGACGGGAAGGCGAGCGTGTCGGCCAGCCGGAACGGGAACCTCTGGTGGCCTTCCGGGAAGACACGGAGGCCGCCGCCGATTGACACGGGGAAGACCATGAGCCGGAGCTCGTCGACCAGCCCGGCACCGAGCAGGCCGTGGACGAGCGTGCAGCTCCCGGCCACCAGGATCGGGCCACCGTCGGCCTGCTTCAGCTCGGCCACGGCGTCGAGGCCGGGGAGCACGGTGGTGTTGTTCCACTCGGGGTCCCGAAGGGTGGTCGACACCACGTGCTTCGGCATCGAGTTCATGCGGTCGGCGAAGTCGCCCTCGTAGGTGGGCCAGGCGCCGGCGAAGCTCTCGTAGGTGACCCGGCCGACCAGTTGCGACTCGGCGTCGAGCACCTCCTGGAACTTGTACTGCTCGTGCTCGGGGCCCATGTAGTCCGAGACCCAGCCGGTGTGGGGGTGGGACGGCTCGCCACCCGGGGCCTCCATCACGCCGTCCAGGGTCACGAACTCGGTCACGATCAGCGTCCTCATGGCGATGGAGACGCTACGCGGGCCGCGAACTCATCGCCGGTAGCCTCGCCGGCATGCCCGACCGCCCGGCCCCCGATCCCGTCAAGCTCCTCGCGCAGTGGATGGAGTGGGAGAAGGGCGAGGCCACGCCCGGTCGGGTGATGGCCAACCTCAAGACCGGCGGCCTGCGCGACCTGCTCGAGGCGTTGGCGGCCTCGAAGGAGCAGGCCTCCTAAGTCCATGGAGGACCTGACCGAGCGCGGTGGTGACCAGGTCATCCCGCGCCCGGTCGGCTGGAAGCCGGGCGGGCCGGCCCCCTGGGGCCACCTGACCGACGCCGAGCGTCACGTCGACGTCGACCGGCTCCTCCGGGCCCTTCGGAACGCGCCCCCGCCCACCCCGCTACCCATCGACGACGAGCGCCGCCCGTCGGCCGTCCTCGTGCCGGTCTTCGAGGAGAACGGCGAGGCCTGGATGGTCCTCACCCGCCGGGCCCAGCACATGCGCAACCACCGCGGCGAGGTGTCGTTCCCGGGCGGCCGCCAGGACGGCGACGAGGCGCTGGTCGAGACCGCCAAGCGCGAGGCCCTCGAGGAGATCGGCCTCGACCCGGCAACGGTCGAGGTGGTGGCCGAGCTGGACCACCTCGTCACCATCTCCAGCGGGGCAGCCATCGTGCCGTTCGTGGGCATCCTCCCGGGCCGGCCGGCGCAGCTCACGCCGAACCCCGACGAGGTCGAGCTCATCCTCACGCTCCCGTTCGCCGAGCTGCTGCGGGACAGCACCTTCCACGAGGAGCAGTGGGAGCTGTGGGGCGCGGATCGGGCCATGGCGTTCTTCGACGTCGTGGGCGACACCATCTGGGGGGCCACCGCCCGCATCCTCCACGGGTTGCTGACCCTGGTGACGCAGACCCCCTAACGGGCGAAGATCGCGACCAGGACGGGCGCCACCACCAGGGCCGGGAGCATGGACGCGACCCGGACCGGGCGGAGGTCGAGCAGCCGGAGACCGATGCCGGCGATCAGCACGCCGCCGGTGGCCTCCAGCTCAGCCACCATCCGGGTGGTGAGGAAGGCGTCCCCGGCGAACACCCCGAGCAGCGTGAAGCCGCCCTGCACGACGAGGATGGTGAGGGCGCTGAAGGCCACGCCCCAGCCGAAGGCGGCGGCGTAGACGACCGCCACCACGCCGTCGAGTGCCGACTTCACGATCAGCAGTTGGGCGTCGCCGGAGATGCCATCGCGCAGCGAGCCCACGATGGTCAGCGCGCCCACGCAGAACGTCAGGCTGGCGGTCACGAAGCCGAGCACGAACCGGTCGTCACCCTCCCGGGCAGCTCGCCGCCGGAGTCGCTCACCGAGGCCGTCGAGCCGGCCCTCGACGTCGATGCCCTCGCCGACGAGCGTGCCGATGACGAGGGCGAACACCACGAACACGGCGTTGCGGGTCTCGAGGAAGCCGGCCACGCCGACGCAGATGGTCAGCAGGCCGATGCCGTCCAGCACCGTGGTGCGCACTCGCTCGGCCAGCCGACCCCCGACGACGAGGCCGATGCCGGTACCGGCCAGCACGGCGGCCACGTTGACGAACGTCCCCAGGCCGCGCACGGTCGCTGACAGTAGGCGGCCTGCCGCTCACGGAACTCCTGTTGCGCTTGTCCCAGCGGGAGCGGGTGGAGACGGCGCTGCGGGCCGTCGGGCTCGACCCCGACCAGGTGTGGAACCGTCGCCGCTACGGGGTGGCGCGGATCACCGGCCCTCGGGTGCGCGCCGTGAAGATCCGGGGGTCGTGCATGTGGTCCCGCACCAGGCGGTCGGCGGCCTCGGCGTCGCCCTCCTCGATGGCGGCGGTGATGTCGAGGTGCGCCCGCAACCCCTGCCTGCGGAGGTCGATGTCGGGCGACTCGTCGGCCACCGCAACGCGATGGGTCCAGGCCTCGTCCTGGCTGGACCAGAGCTGTTCGAGGGCTCCGACCACCAGCACCAGGGTGTCGTTGCCGCACCCGGCGATGAGCTCGCCGTGGAACTGGCGGGACCACGGCTCCATGACCCGGGGATCGTCGATCGTCTCGGCCATGCGGTCGCACGCGTCCACGAGCCGCGGGACGACGACGCGGCCCCGATCGGCGCGGCGGGCGCACATCGCCGCGCAGACCGGTTGGAGCTCGGCCAGCGCGGCCCGCAGGTCGGCGGTGCGCACCCGCTCGGACTCGAGGACGAGCCCGAGCACGTACCCGACGGCATCGGCCCGCGGTCGGTGCACGACGGCCCCGCCGACGGCGCCGCGTCGCACGGTGATGAGCCGCTCGTGCTCGAGGATCCGGAGTGCCTCCCGTACGGGGGGCGGGCTGACCTGGAACTCCTGCACGAGCTTGTCGAGCGACGGGAGGCTGCCGCCGTCGGGGAGGTCGCCGTCGAGGATCCGCTGGCGGAGCTGCCCGGCGATCATCTCAGCCAGGCGCGGTTGGCGCACTGCGTCTCCTTGCGTTGGCGAATTCTATAAATGATAGTTACACATCGCTGCGAGGGGGAGCTGATGAACGCGCTGAACGACGAGCAGCGGAAACGGCTGCTGGCGGGGGTGGCCGACCGGCCGAAGACGGTGACGTTCCTCCCCGAGCCCGAGCGTCGTCCCCGCCGCTTCACGCTCATCTCGGTCGACGACCACGTGGTCGCGCCGCCGCACCTGTTCGAGGGACGGCTCCCGGCCAAGTTCGTCGAGCGCGGCCCCCGCATCATCGAGGACGCCGACGGCCGCCAGCAGTGGCACTACGAGGGAACCCAACCCAACGTCGGGCTGAACGCCGTCGTCGGGCGCCCTGTGCACGAGGCGTCGTTCGAGCCGTCGCGGTTCGACGAGATGCGCAAGGGGGCGTGGGACATCGACGCCCGCGTCCACGACATGAACCTCAACGGTGTGTACGCCTCGGTGAACTTTCCCTCGGCCCTGCCCGGCTTCGGCGGTCAGCGCCTCCAGCTCGGCACCAAGGACCCGGAGATGGCGAGAGCCGTCGTGCGAGCGTGGAACGACTGGCACCTCGAGGAGTGGACCGGCCCTCACCCCGATCGCATCATCCCGTGCCAGATCCCGTGGCTGCTCGATCCGCACGAGGCGGCCGTCATGGTGCGCGAGAACGCGGCGCGCGGCTTCCACGCCGTGACGTTCCCGGACGCCCCCGAGAAGCTGGGGCTGCCGTCGCTGCACACCGGCTACTGGGACCCGTTCATGGCGGCGTGCGAGGAGACCGGAACCGTCATCTGCCTGCACATCGGTTCGTCGTCGACGGCCCCGTCGACGGCGCCGGACGCCCCGCCCGACACCATCGGCGTGCTGTTCTTCGCCTACGCGATGTTCGCCACGGTCGACTGGCTCTACTCGCGGATCCCGGTCCGCTTCCCGAACATCAAGATCTGCC
This sequence comes from Acidimicrobiales bacterium, assembly GCA_025463335.1. Taxonomy (GTDB): domain Bacteria; phylum Actinomycetota; class Acidimicrobiia; order Acidimicrobiales; family CADCSY01; genus RYN-34. The sequence goes on along the minus strand of JAOBWJ010000307.1, from coordinate 2,928 downwards.
TCTCGGAGGGCGGCATCGCCTGGGTGGCCGGCCTGCTCGACCGCCTCGACCACGTGGGCCGCTACCAGGAGATCTACGGCACGTGGGAGGGCATCGAGCTTTCGCCGGCCGAGGTGTTGCAGCGCAACTTCTGGTTCTGCGCCCTCGAGGACCCGTCGAACTTCCAGCTCCGGCATCGGATCGGGGTCGACAACATCCTCGTCGAGTCCGACTACCCGCACCTCGACTCGACCTGGCCCAACACCCAGCACATCGTCGCCGAGTCGATCGGCGGCTTCCCCGAGGACGAGATCCGCAAGATCACCTGGGAGAACGCCTCGAAGCTCTTCCAGCACCCCGTGCCCGCGTCGGTCGCCGCCGACCCCGAGTCGTTCTAGGAGCTCCCCGTGCGCTTGATCGACGCCGACACCCACATCAACGAGCCGCCCGGTCTCTGGGTCGACCGCGTTCCGGCCAAGTACCGCGACCAGGTGCCGCACGTCCAGCGGTTCGAGGAGGGCGACGCCTGGGTGATGGAGGGCGTGAAGGACCCGATCAACTTCGGGCTCAACGCTGCCGCCACCCTGCCGAAGACCCAGCGCAAGCCGTGGGTCCGCTTCGAGGACATCCCGAGCGGTGGCTGGGACCCGGCCGTGCGCCTGGAGGAGATGGACGTCGACCAGGTCGACGCCGCCGTCCTCTACCCGACACCCCGGTTGTCGCACCTGATGATCGCCACCCAGGATCCCGAGCTGCACCTGGCGATGGTGCAGGCCTACAACGACTGGTTGGCCGAGTACGCAGGGCATGACCCGCTGCGCCTCGGCGGCATCGCCCTGATCCCGAACCGCGGCATCGACCAGGCCGTGGCCGAGATCGAGCGCGTCGCCGCCATGCCCGGCATCGCCGGCCTGCTCATCGGCTGCTACCCGCACGGCGACAAGGATCTGGCCCCCGAGGACGACGCCGTGTGGGGGGCCGCCATCGAGGCCCGCCTGCCCCTGCACGTCCACGTGAAGCTCGTCGACGAGCACCCCAAGGACATCTACGCCGAGGGGAAGATGGCGATGGGCCGGGCCGAGGGCGACCTCCGGTTCCTGCAGGCGCCCACCCTCATGGTCCAGTTCCTCAACTCGGGGGTCCTCGACCGGCTGCCCGAGCTCAAGCTCGTCTTCGCCGAGGTCGACGCCGGCTGGGTGCCGTATGTGAAGGAGCAGCTCGACAACCGGTTCCGGCGCCGGACGGCGGGCGCCACCGCCCGTCTGGCCAAGCTGCCGGGCGAGTACATCGAGGACCACTTCTGGTTCACGTACCTCACCGACCACTTCGCCGTCCGCAACCGCCACGACATCGGCGTCGACAACCTCCTGTGGTCGAGCGACTTCCCGCACTCGGGCTCCGACTGGCCCGACTCGTGGGTGACGATCGACGCCGACTTCGCCGGCGTGCCCCGCGCCGAGCGCGACGCCATCCTCTCGGGCAACGCCCAGGAGCTCTACCGGTTCGGGATCAGGTGATGAAGGAGGACGATCTTCCGTTCCTCATCGCCGCCTCCCGCCGCATCCTGGCTCGGGAGGGCTGCGAGAGCCGCGTCGCCGGACACGTGAGCGCCCGGGTCGACGGCGAGGAAGCGTTCTGGGTCTCGCCGTTCGGCTACTTCGACGAGACCACGCCCGACATGGTGATCAAGGTCAACTTCGACCTCGAGCGCCTGAAGGGTGACTGGGAGCCGTCGCCGGCCATCGAGTTCCACGCCGCCATCTACCGGGCCCGCACCGACGTGCGCTCGGTGATCCACACGCACTCGCACCACCTCTCGAAGTTCGTCACGCGGGCGATCCCGATCGGCATGTACAACGTGGCGTCGGTGCTGTTCCACGACGACCAGGCGCTGTTCGACCGCGAGGACATGAAGAACCACACCATGGGTGGCGGCATGGTCCGCATGCTGGGCGACAAGCGGGTGCTGCTCATGAAGAACCACGGCGCCGTGGTGGCCTCGCAGTCGCTCGAGCAGGCGACGATCGAGGCGATGATGTTGGAGAAGTGCGCCGAGTACCACTTGGCGGCCGAGGCCATCGGTGGGACCGAGTTCCCGCTGGAGGAGGTCGAGCGCGGACGCACGCGCTACCAGCAGTTCTTCCTGCCGCAGATGTGGGAGGCCAACTTCCGGCGACTGCGGCGGTCGGATCCCGACCTCTTCGAGTTCCTGGACTGAGGGCCGCATGCGGGGGGTGTTCTTCACGTCGATTGCCGAGGTCGAGCCGTCGGGTGCGTACGGGCGGCTCGGGCACGAGGTCTCGGGTGACGTCGGGGCGCGGCTGGTGAGCCCGGAGGACTTCTCGTTGTGGCTCGTCCGCGGCGAGCTCGGCGCCGGCGCGGTGGTGGCGTGGGGGACCGACCACGGCGACGAGGCCGTGTACGTGCTCGACGGCGAGGTCCTGGTCGACGGGCGGGCGTGCCCCGCCGGTGGCGCGGTGGTGGTCGAGGCCGGTGTGGCCGTCGAGCTCCGAGCGCCGGTGGGGGCGAGCGTCGTCCACCAGGGTGCCTACGACCCGACGCCCCGCGTGCCGGGCGGCCACACCGTCCATGTGGTCGGGCCGGGCGGAACGTGGGCCCAGGTCGGCGACGGGCGGGTCACGCGCTACTTCGCCGACTCCGAGTGCCCGACGTGCCGGACCACGCTCTTCACCACCGGCCGCTCGCACGAGTACGTCTCGGCCCCCCACAGCCACTCGGCCGACGAGCTGCTCCACGTGCTCGAGGGCGAGGTCGTCGTGGGTCGCCGGCACCTGGGTCCGGGTTCGACCGTCGCTGTCGCCGCCGATCGTCGCTACGGGTTCCGCAGCGCCGGCTTCACGTTCCTCAACTACCGGCCCGACGTCTCCCGACTGACGCGCGACCGTTCCGAACCGTCCATCGAGGAGGGCGGTCGGGCCCACGGCTTCC
>JAOBWJ010000301.1 GCA_025463335.1 Acidimicrobiales bacterium | reverse complement strand
CGCCGGCGCCGGCCGCAACCGGCTGCAGACGGTCACGTTGCTGCGGGGCATCGAGGAGGGCGGCTACACGGCCGTGTTCGGAGGCGCCCGGCGCGACGAGGAGAAGGCTCGGGCCAAGGAGCGGGTCTTCAGCTTCCGCGACGACTTCGGCCAGTGGGATCCGAAGAACCAGCGGCCTGAGCTGTGGTCGCTCTACAACGGTCGACATCGGCCGGGTGAGCACATCCGGGTCTTCCCGTTGTCGAACTGGACCGAGCTCGACATCTGGCAGTACATCGCCGACGAGTCGATCGAGATCCCGTCGATCTACTACGCCCACAAGCGCCCGGTGGTCCGGCGCGCCGGCATGTTGATGGCCATCAACGAGTTCGTCGCCGCCCAGGAGGGCGAGGAGGTCCTCGACCTGCTGGTGCGCTACCGCACGGTCGGCGACGCCACGTGCACGGCGGCGGTCGAGTCGGCGGCGGCGACGGTCGATGCGGTGATCGCCGAGGTGGCCGCCACCCGCATCACCGAGCGAGGCGCCACCCGGGCCGACGACAAGACGTCGGAAGCCGCCATGGAGGACCGCAAGCGAGAGGGCTACTTCTAAGCCATGGCAGAACTGCTCAGGTTCGCGACGGCCGGCTCCGTCGACGACGGCAAGTCCACCCTCATCGGCCGCCTGCTCTTCGACTCGAAGGCCATCTTCGAGGACCAGCTCGAGGCGATCGAGCGCACGAGCGTGCAGCGCGGTGAGGAGACCAACCTCGCCCTGCTCACCGATGGCCTGCGGGCCGAGCGGGAGCAGGGCATCACCATCGATGTCGCCTACCGCTACTTCGCCACGCCCCGGCGGAAGTTCATCATCGCCGACACGCCCGGCCACATTCAGTACACGCGCAACATGGTCACGGGCGCGTCGACCGCGGATCTGGCGTTGATCCTCGTGGATGCCCGCAACGGCATCGTCGAGCAATCCCGCCGGCATGCGTTCCTCGCGTCGTTGCTGCGGGTGCCCCACCTGGTGGTGTGCATCAACAAGATGGATCTCGTCGACTACGACCAGGACGTCTTCGAGCGGATCAAGGCCGAGTTCCGTCAGTTCGCCACCAAGCTCGACGTGAACGACCTGGTCTTCGTGCCCATCTCGGCGCTCAACGGCGACAACGTCGTGCACCGCTCCGAGAACATGCCCTGGTACGAGGGCGCCTCGCTGCTGCACCTCCTCGAGGAGGTCCACATCGCTTCGGACCGCAACCTCATCGACGTGCGGTTCCCCGTCCAGTACGTCATCCGGCCGCGCGACGACCAGTGGCACGACTACCGGGGCTACGCCGGCCAGGTCGTCGGCGGCGTGATGAAGAAGGGCGACTCGGTGGTCGTCCTACCGTCGGGGTTCCCGACCACCATCGAGGCCATCGAGACCATGGACGGACCGGTCGACGAGGCGTTCCCGCCCATGTCGGTCACGGTCCGCCTGGCCGACGACGTCGACGTGAGCCGGGGCGACATGATCTGCCGACCCCACAACCAGCCCGACGTCACCCAGGACGTCGACGCCATGTTGTGCTGGATGCACGAGCAACCCATGAAGGCGCGGGGCAAGTACTTCATCAAGCACACCACTCGTGACGCCCGGGCCCTGGTGCAGGAGCTGCACTATCGGCTCGACGTGAACACGCTGCATCGGGACGAGACGGCCGAGACGCTCGGCCTCAACGAGATCGGCCGGGTCACGCTGCGCACCACGGTGCCGCTGTTCGTCGACGAGTACCGGCGCAACCGGTACACCGGCAGCTTCATCCTCGTCGACGAGGCGACCAACGCCACCGTCGCCGCGGGCATGATCCTGTAGATGGCGGACAACGTCACCTGGCACCACGGCGCCATCACGCCCGACGAACGCGCTGCGTCGCTCGGCCACCGAGGCGCGACCGTGTGGTTGACCGGACTGTCGGGCTCCGGCAAGTCGACCGTCGCCGTGGAGCTCGAGCGGCGACTCGTCGCCGAGGGGCGGCCCGCCTACATCCTCGACGGCGACAACCTGCGCCACGGGCTGAACGCCGATCTCGGCTTCACGGACGACGACCGGGCCGAGAACGTCCGGCGGGTCGGCGAGGTGGCCCGCCTGCTGGCCGACGCCGGCGTGGTCGCCCTGGTGCCCGTCATCAGCCCGTTCCGGGCCGGGCGCGACGGCGTGCGAGCCATGCACGAAGCGGCCGGCGTGGTCTTTGTCGAGGTGTTCGTCGACACCCCCATCGAGGTGTGCGAGCAGCGCGACGTCAAGGGCCTCTATGCCAAGGCCCGGGCGGGGGAGATCACCGGCTTCACCGGCATCGACAGCCCCTACGAACCACCGGCGTCACCCGAGCTGGTGCTCAGCCCGAGCGACGGTGATCCGGCGGCCCAGGCAGTGCTCGTGCTCGGTTCCCTTCCCACCTGATTGGGTAGCCCGCGACGCATGCGTTCCCGCTGCTTCGTCGCGCTCGTGCTCATGCTCGTGCTCGTGCTGCCCCTGCTGGCCGCCGAACCCGCCCACGCCGCCCGGGGTTCCGGTGACGCACCGGTTGCCTACGTGGGCGGCGCCCCGGGGCGCGCGCAGGTGAGGCTGACCACGGTCGCCGGCGGCCAGGCCCACACCGTCGGCCCGCTCGGCGACGTGGAGGAGGTGGCCGTGTCGCCCGACGGCCAGCGCGTGGCGTGGACCGACCGCGGCGACCCCAACGAGTTGTTCGTCGGCGCGGTCGACGGCACCGGCGTGCGCCGGGTCACCACCGCGGCGAGCTCCACGATCCTGGGGATCGCCTGGTCGCCCGACGGGAATCGGATCGCCTACGCCCCCAACGGCGCGATCCGGCTGGTCGGAACCGACGGCTCGGGCGACCGTGAGCTGGTCAACCTCACGACAGGCGGCGCCGACGACCTCACCTGGTCGCCGGACGGCGCCCGCCTGGCGTTCACGCGCTTCTACGCCGACCCGATCAGCACGTCGACCGACGTGGAGGTGGTGAACGCCGACGGCACCGGGCTCCGGCGGGTCAGCAGCCCAGCTGCCGCGCGGCCGAGCTGGTCGCCCGATGGCCGCAACCTGATCTTCCTCGACGCCCCGGGGTTCTGGGTGCTCGACGTGGCCACCGGCGCGTCCCGGAACATCCGGCGGAGCACGCCGGGTGCCGGCGAGAGCGACTGGTCGCCGGACGGGACGAAGGCGGTGCTCCTCGACGGCTCGCTCAACCTCTCCAATGTCTTCAGTCCCAGCTCGAGCAGCGGCTGCGTCATCGCCGAGCAGCAGCCGCCCTTCACCATCGCCGAGCCGCGCTTCACGCCCGACGGGCGCACGGTCGTCTTCAAGGGCATCACCCAGACCTCGACGACGGCATCGACCGCCGCGCTCTACTCGGTGCCAGCCGCCTGTGCGGGGACGTCGCCGACCCCAACGAAGATCAGCGCCGACGACGTCTACGCCAACTTCGACCTCGGCCCCAACGTCACCGTCCGGCGCGCGGGCGCCACCCGCATCGAGACGGCCGTCGCCACCTCCCAGGCTGCCTTCGCCTCCGCCCCCACGGTGGTGGTGGCCCGGTCCGACTCCTTCGCCGACGGGTTGGCGGGCGCTCCGCTGGCCGGCAAGGTGGGTGGCCCGCTCCTGCTCACGCCATCGGACGGCCTGCCCGCCACGGTCGGTGCCGAGGTCACGCGGCTGGGCGCCACGCGGGCGATCATCCTCGGCGACGAAGGGGTGGTCGGTCCGGCGGTGGCCGCGAGCCTGCGGGACCGTGGCCTGACCGTCGAGCGGCTCGCCGGCGCCGACCGCTTCGCCACGGCGGCGGCGGTGGCCGAGCGCGTCGGAGGCAAGGAGGCCTACCTCGCGTCCGGGTTCGACCCCGATCCGGCGCGGGGCTGGCCCGATGCCCTCTCGGTCTCGGGGCTGGCAGCGCTCGACCACCACCCCGTCCTGCTCGTCACCCAGGACAAGCTGCCGCCGGCGACGGCCAATGCGCTCACCGCCATGGGCGTCACCAAGGTGACGATCATCGGCGGCACGGCGGCCGTGTCCGACGCCGTTGCCGCGGCCGTGCGGGCCACGGGCGCCAGCGTCGACCGGGTGGCCGGTGCCGATCGTTACGCGACGTCCCAGGCCGTTGCCGACAGGGCCATCGCCGGTGGGGCGTCGGTCGCCCGCAGTTGGGTGGCGACGGGGGCCAACTGGCCCGACGCCTTGGCCGGTGGCCCGGCCGCCGCGAACGGCTCGGGCCCGTTCCTGCTCGTGCCGCCGACCGAGGATGCGGGTTCGATCGAGTGGTTCGCCAGCCGCCGCGCCGCAGGGTCGCGGATCGAGATGCTCGGCGGTCCTGACGTGCTGCCGCCCGCCGTGCGCCAAGCGCTCGAACGGGCGGTCACCGGTTAGCGCTCAGGCGTTGACCGGGCCGAACGGGGACTCGGCCAGCTCGTAGCACTCCTCGTGGAAGTGCTCGACGCGGTCCCACTTGCCGTTGACGTAGACGTTGGCAATCACCTGCTGGCGATTCTGCTTTGCCGCGAACTTGACCTGCTGGTCGCAATGGGCGCAGATGGCAAGGTTGCCGGCTTCGACCCGACGGAGCGCAGCACGGCTGGCCAGCGTCGCCGTCGGAATGGTGGTGTCGATCATGTCCGTATTTCGACGGTTTCGCCCAGAAACATGAGCAATACGTCTAGATCGGTGGATCGTGTCCTTGACGGGGGTCCTCGACGTGGGGAAACCTGAACGGCGCTGGGCCGGGGTGCTTCCGCCGTGCACCCCGTCCCAGCACCTTTCGCGTCTGGGCCCTGCCTACGCAGCGGAACCGGCGAGGCCGATCGCCACTCAGGATCGACTGGATCCGAGTTTGACGGCGTCACGCACCAGGCTCCGAACGGCCTGCTCGTCGGCCCCGGCCTCGACCAGCGACTGCACCCGATCCTCGATGGCTTCGCCCAACTCGTCGGCCGACCGGGCGGCACCGCCGTTGGTCACCGCAGTGATGATGATGATCCCGAACGCGGCCACCGCGGTGAGGAGGCCGAACGTGAGGGCGCCGCCGGGCGAGTCGGCGATCGAGGTAGCGATCATCCCGGCCACGCCAGCCACGCACACGGCGTTCAAGGCACGACGGATCCCGGCGGCGCTCACGTGAGTGCTGCTACTACTTCCGCGCGAGCGGCTTGTACTTGATGCGGTGCGGTTGATCGGCGTCGTTGCCGAGCCGCTTGTGGCGGTCGGCTTCGTAGTCGCTGAAGTTGCCCTCGAACCACCGGACCTGGGAGTCGCCCTCGAAGGCCAGCACATGGGTGCAGATCCGGTCGAGGAACCACCGATCGTGGCTGATGACCACGGCGCAGCCCGGGAATGCGAGCAGGGCGTCCTCGAGGGCCCGCAGGGTGTCGACGTCGAGGTCGTTGGTGGGCTCGTCGAGCAGCAGGGTGTTGCCGCCGGTGAGGAGCTGCTTGGCCAGGTGGACGCGGTTGCGCTCACCGCCGGACAGCACGCCGACCTTCTTCTGCTGGTCGGACCCCTTGAAGTTGAACGAGGCCACGTAGGCCCGGCCGTTCATGGTGCGGTCCCGACCCACGCTCACCTCGGCCGTGAAGTCGTTGGCCGAGGCGCCGGTGATCTCCTCGTAGACCGTCTTGTCGTCGTTGAGGACGTCGCGGTTCTGGTCGATGTAGGAGAGCTGCACGGTGGACCCGACCTTGAGGGCGCCGGCATCGGGGTCCTCCTTGCCGGTGAGCATGCGGAACAGCGTGGTCTTGCCGGCGCCGTTCGGGCCGATGACGCCGACGATGCCGGCGGGCGGCAGTGAGAACGTGAGGTCCTCGATGAGGAGCTTGTCGCCGTAGCCCTTGGTGAGGCCCTCGGCCTCGATGACGATGTCGCCCAGGCGGGGGCCGGGCGGGATCGTCATCTCCAGCTTGTCGGTGCCCCGGTCGGCGGCCTGAGCCTCGGCCAACAGCGACTCGTAGGCCGTGAGGCGGGCCTTGCCCTTCGATTGGCGGGCCTTGGGCGACATGCGGACCCACTCGAGCTCGCGCTCGAGGGTGCGCTTGCGGGCGGCGTCGCCCTTGGCCTCGTGCTCGGCCCGCTTGGCCTTGGACTCGAGCCAGCCCGAGTAGTTGCCCTCGAACGGGAAGCCCTTGCCCCGCTCGAGCTCGAGGATCCAGCCGGCCACGTTGTCGAGGAAGTACCGATCGTGGGTGATGGCCACCACCGTGCCGGAGTAGTCCTGGAGGAAGCGCTCGAGCCAGGCCACCGACTCGGCGTCGAGGTGGTTGGTGGGCTCGTCGAGCAGCAGTAGGTCGGGGTGGGAGAGCAGGAGCCGGCACAGGGCGACGCGGCGCTTCTCACCACCGGAGAGGTTGACGACCGACGCGTCGCCGGGCGGCACCCGCAGGGCGTCCATGGCGATCTCGACCTGGCGTTCGATGTCCCATGCGTTGGTGGCGTCGATCTGGGTCTGGAGCTCGCCCTGCTCGGTGAGGAGCTTGTCGAAGTCGGCGTCGGGTTCGGCGAAGGCGGCGCAGACCTCGTTGTAGCGACGGAGGAGGTCGGCGGTCGGGCCCACGCCGTCCATGACGTTGGCGAACACGTCCTTGGACTCGTCGAGGTGCGGCTCCTGGGCCAGGTGGCCCACGGTGTAGCCGGGCGACAAGCGGGCCTCGCCGGTGTAGCCGTCGTCCTCGCCGGCCATGATCTTCAGGATCGAGGACTTGCCGGCGCCGTTGGCCCCCAGCACGCCGATCTTGGCCCCCGGGAGGAAGGACAGGGTGATGTCCTTCAGGACCTCGCGGTCCGGGGGATAGAAGCGGTTCAGCTGGTACATGGTGAAGATGTATTGCGAGGCCATGACCTCCGAGGCTAGGGGGCATACAGCGGAGCTCGCGAAGCGAGTCCGGCGGGGCGGCTTCGGGCCCGCGAAGGCGCGCCGATAGGCTCGATGGTGATGAGCGAACCTCCCAGCCAGCAGACGTTCGGACCGAACGCGTGGCTCGTCGATGAGATGCACGAGCGCTTCCTCGCCGATCCCGAGGCGGTGAGTCAGAGCTGGCGGGAGTTCTTCGCCGACTACCAGAAGGGCGGCAACGCCACGCCGCCGGCCGCCGCCCTCGCGCCGCCGCCCCCCACCCCGGCTCCGGCCGCGCCGACACCCGTGCCCGCCA
>JAOBWJ010000253.1 GCA_025463335.1 Acidimicrobiales bacterium | reverse complement strand
CGCACGGAGCCGATGTTCGTCTCGAGCCACGTGCGTACGAGGTCGTCGCTCACTCCTCGGCGCCCGCCCAGTGCTGGCGGAGGTCCTGGAGCCAGGGTGGGTAGTCGAGTGGCTCGTCGGGCAACGGCTCGCTGCCGCTGGCGGCGTGAGCCTGGTCGAACAGCTCGGGATGGTCGCCCCACGAGCGGGGGTCGCCGAGCATGACCTCGAACATCGTGCAGCCCTCGTCACCGGCCCGGATCGGGCCGAAGGCGGCGCCGAACGGCAGCTCGATGTGCGTCCCCTCGGGGCACCAGCGGTCACCGAACCAGGCACCCCCGGCCATGATGTAGACGACGTGGGGGCAGAAGTGGCCGTGGCGGCGCACGATCATCCCCGGCGAGTAGATGGCGTAGAGCGAGAGGTACTGGGGGTCGGCCGAGAAGGCGAACCACTTCTCGATCACGGTGCCCTCGGTGCCATCCGCGTTGCGCTGGCGGCGGACCTTCTGCCACTTCATGTCGGGGTCGTCGAGGTGCCGGAAGATCGGCTCCTTGCCCTCGATCTGCGGTGAGTCGGTGGGCGGCGTGCCCTGCTCGGTCGTCATGCCTTCTCCTTCATCGCGGCGCGGTGGCGTTCTCGAGCGTCATGGGCCAGCACGGCGACCTCGTCGACGACCGGGTCGAGGACGGCCGGGTCGATGCCGTCGACCAGGTGAGCGCCACCGGCGTTGGCCAGCATCTCGGGAAGTCGCTCGCGCAGGCAGCCGATGGCCCAAGGGAGCATGTCGCCGTTGGCCACCACGTCGAAGTCGATGACGTTGTTCACCGGGTCGGCTCCGGGGGGCGTGTTGTGGACGTAGTGGTAGTGGGGCTCACCGTCGAACACGTCGAAGCGCACGTACTCGTGGCCATCGTCGGTGCCGACCACGTGGATCGACACGCCCTCGTCGGCGAAGCCGCCCTCCGGCGACTTCTCCTCCAGCTCGGCCAGGTAGGCGGCGTTGTCCTTGTACGTCTCGACCAACGACTCCGGGTCGAGGTCGCGGTACTCGACCCCGATGGTCACCACCCCGGCCGGCAGGTACCGGGTGTTCTCCTCCACCGGCGGCTGCGGCGGCATGGCGTAGACCTTGCCAACGGGTCGAGATGTCATGGCTCCCCCAATCTCGTGAACACCCGGCGGGCGGTGCCGCCGAGCAGTGCTTCGGTGGTGGCCTCGTCGAGGCCGAGCTCCGGCACCTGCGCCAGCGCCTTGGTGTGGCCCACGGTCGGGAAGTTCGACCCGAACAGCACCTTGGCGCGGCCCGGCCCCTTCAGGAACTGCACCACGGCCGGGTCCCAGTGCCGGGGCGGGTAGGCGCCGGTGCCGAGGTAGACGTTCGGGAACTTGAGCGCCATCGACACGGCCTCGGCCACCCACGGCAAGCCGGTGTGGGACAGCACGAAGCGGGTGTCGGGAAAGTAGAGCGCCGGGCGGTCGACGCCGATGGGCTGGCCGCACTCGCTCGCCATCAACCCGCCCGAGGTGCCGGCCTGCATGGCGATGGGCACGTCGAGCTCGGAGCAGAGGGCGTAGTACGGGTAGTAGTCGGCGTGGTCGAATCGCCGGTCCCAACTGTGGGTGTGCAGCCAGAGGCCGACGACCCACGGCTCGCCGAGCCGGGCCCGCAGGTCGCGCACGCCGGCCATGCCCTGGGAGGGGTGGACGACGGCGTTGGCCACGAAGCGGCCGGGGAACTCGGCGACGAGCTTCTCGACCTCCTCCCACCGGGAGGCGACCACGTCGTACTCCTCGTGGGGCCCGAGGTCGCCCGTCGGCAGCACCAGCGTGGCGATGCCGAGGGCGTCCATGCGCTCGACCATCTCGGCCGGCTCGGCGAAGTCGTCGCGCTCGTCCTTCACGACCTTGAGCGGGATGCCCTGCTCGCTGACGGCGCGCTCCCAGACCGCCCGGCGGTCGGGCGTGAAGCCGTTGCAGAGGTAGTCGACGATCCCCTCAGCGATCGTCACGGAACCGCTTCAACTTGGCTGCCACCCCCACCTCGGTCCAGGCATCGAGCTCGCCCGCACGGACGACCTCGACCGCGATCTTCACACCCAGCCGGTCACGGAGCTTGGCCTCCACCGCCGGACCCACGCTCGGCTCGGCCACGATCGACAGGATCAGCTCGTCGCGGTTGTCGACGCGCACGGCCCGCACGAACCAGTCGTCGGTCACCCCGGGCACCGACATGGCCACCTCGGCCACGCCCTCCGGCCACACGTTGATGCCGCGGAGCTTGACCATGTTGTCGCCCCGCCCGGCGAACGGCGCCATCTTGCGCAGCCAGCTCCCGCACGAGCACTGCTCGCGGGGATAGAGGTACGACAGGTCCATGATGTTGTACCGGAACTGCGGCGAACCGGTCTTGTAGAGCTCGGTGATGCAGATCGAGCCGAGCTCGCCGTCGGGCAACCGCTCCCCCGTCTCGGGGTCGACGATCTGCACGACGTAGGCGTCCTCGAAGATGTGCATGCCGTCGTGGGCCGGACACTCGACCGACACCCACTGCACCTCGTGGAAGCCGTACGAGTTGAAGCACTCGGCCCCGAACGTCGACTCCAGCACCTCGCGGTCCCCGATGTTCGGGAGCGCCCGGATCTTCAGGTCGGTCGGCGAGTAGCCCATCTCCTGGGCCACCTGCGACAGGCGCAGCAGGTAGTCGCCGGTGGTGAGGATGGCGGTGGCGCCGTACTGGATGGCCAGCTCCACCTGCTTCTCGCTGGAGGTGACGTTGCCGGTGCCGGTCGTGATCACCACGCAGTTGAGCCACTTGTGCAGCGCCTCGTCGAAGCAGAACGCCCCGTTGTGGGTGCCGTAGGCCCAGGCGTTGAGCACCACGTCGCCCGGCCGGATGCCCTGCATGTAGAGGGCCCGGGCGGTGAGGATGGCCCCCGCCTCGCGGTCCCACTGCGTGTAGAAGGTCGGCCGCGACTTGCCGGTCGTGCCGCCCGACATCCAGATGCGCATGGGCTCGGTGAGGGCCCGCTCGGGCGTGACGCCCTGGTAGTCACCCCACGGGGGGTGCTCGTCGATCGACTTCCGGATGTCGTCGACGGTGTACAAGGGCGCCTGCCACAGGTCCTCGACCGTCTTGAT
>JAOBWJ010000248.1 GCA_025463335.1 Acidimicrobiales bacterium | reverse complement strand
GGTCGAAGGTGACCCTGATCGTGAGCCGCCAGCAGGTGCTGCCGGCCAAGGACGCCGAGGTGGCGGCCGCCCTGGAGGAGAACTTCCTCGACCGGGGTGTGGTGCTGATGAAGGGCGCCCGGGCCGTCGCCATCGACCGGGGCGACAACGGCGTGGTCGTGCGCTGCGACGACGGCCGCCAGGTGGCCGGCAGCCACGCCCTGCTGGCCATCGGCGCCATCCCCAACTCCGAGCACCTGGGGCTGGAGACCGCCGGCATCGAGGCCAACGGCGGCTACGTGCCGATCAACCACCACTGCCAGTCGAACGTGCCCCACATCTACGCCGCCGGTGACCTGTCGGGGAAGCTGCCCCTGTCGTCGGTGGCGGCCATGCAGGGCCGCAAGATCGCCGAGCACGTGATGGGCCTCCACACCCGCGACCACCGCCACCTCGACTACGACAAGGCGGCCTCGGCCATCTTCACCGAGCCCGAGATCGCCGACGTGGGCCTGGCCGAGGCCGACGCCTTCGCCGAGGGCCGCAAGATCCGGGTGACCAAGGTGCCGTTCTCGGCCTCGGCCAAAGCGCTCATCGAGGGCGATCCCCGCGGGTTCGTGAAGATCCTGTCCGACCCCAACACCGGGGTGGTGCTGGGCGGCTCGATCGTCGGGCGCAGCGCCGCCGAGCTGATCTCGGTCATCGCCCTGGCCGTCACCGCCGGGCTCAAGGTCACCGACATCGTCGAGAGCCTGCTGGTGCACCCCTCCCTCGCCGAGGCCCTGGCCGACGCGGCCGAGTGAGCTCGGCGTCACGAACCGGGCCCGGCGCCGGTTCTTGGAGCAGTTAGCGTCTTCCCGTCCCCGAGCTAGTGGCAGGGCCGTTTTCGCATGGCGTTCACCGAGATCGACGAGAAGGCACTCGTGCAGGCCTACCAGGCCGGCAACGAGCGCGCCTTCGACACGATCGTGCGCACCCAGTACAACGCGCTGTACGCCCACGCCCTGCGCCGGCTGTTCCAGCACGAGGCGGCCGAGGACGCCGTGCAGGACACGCTGCTGCGGGCCTACCGGGCTTTGCCGAACCTGGATGGTGACCTCGCCCTGAAGGCGTGGCTGCACCGCATCCTCACCAACGTCTGTTACGACGAGGGCAACCGGCGTCGGCGCCAGCACGGCCTGGTCGAGAAGATCGGGGCCCTGCCCGAGGAGCTGGGCGAGGACCCGGTCGACGAGGCCGTCCTGCACGACACGGTCCGCGTGATGTCCGAGGCGCTCCAGGACCTGCCCGACAGCTACCGCGAGGCGCTCGTGCTGCGCTACGTCGATGGCCTGTCGTTCCGGGAGGTGGCCGAGGCCTCCGGCATCAGTGAGGAGAACGCCCGGGCCCGGGTCCAGCGGGGCAAGTCGGCGCTGCACAAGATCATGACCCGCCTGGCCGTCATGGCCGCCTTCCTCATCCCCGGCCTGCGCCGGGCCCAGGAAGCGCGCGCCTCGGCCGACGCGACGGCGGCAGCAGCGGCGCCGAGCGAGCAGGCCGTGAACCTCGCCACCCAACTCACCAGCCACGTGGTGCAGGCCGCGCCCACCGTGAGCCGGCTGGCGGAGGCGGCGAGTGCGTTCCCCGGCGGCAAGTCGGCCCTCGCGGCCACGGCCATGGCCGCCGTCGCCGCCGTGTCCGTCCCGATAGCGGCGACGACGGTGGGGCAGCAGTCGCATTCGCAGCGGCCCCCGGCCGTGGCCGCCGCGCCCGCGACGACGTCTCGTTCGTCGGCGTCCTCCGCCCCGACCGTCACCATCGATCCATCGACCACGACGACGTTGGTGACGACGACCACCACCACGACGGTGCCGCCCTCGCTGGCCACGCCGTTCCAGGGTCTCGGAAAGGGCACCAAGGTCCTTCCCGGCGCCGACCCGACGACGACCACCACCTCCACGACGGTCCCGCCGGCGCCGGTCGTTCGGCCTGACGCCGACGCCGACTTCGATGGCCAAACCCTCCAAGTCGATGGTGCTGCGCCCCAGTTCGACGTCTCGGGCGGCGTCAAGCTCACGGCCAAGAGCCACTCCGCCACCGGGAAGATCACCGGGCGTCTCTTCATGAACGGCGACGGCACGGCGACGTCCGACGACCTCACGTTCTCGTTCGGCACCGACAAGCTCGTGTTGCGCTTCAGCGGCACGGTCACTGCCTCGTCGGATGAGGCGGGCACCTCGTACCTCGTGGACGGTATTTACTCGCTCGTGGGTGGCGACCGGTTCGGGTTGCGCGACCGGGGTGCCATCACCGTCAGCTTCCACCCGGCGGGTTCGTCGTCGACCCTGCGGCTGTCGCTCCGACCCGGGAGCTGACGCCTGCCTGGTATCGCCCGCACCCACCTCGTCGGCGTCGCCGTCGCGGTGCTGCTGCTGGCGGCCTCGGCCCCGGCGGGTGCGTCGGTGACCACACCGACCAGTTGGCCGGCGACGGCCGGGCTCCAGCCCTTCCTCGAGACGACGGCCCATTCGGTGCGCTTCGCGGGACCGGACCGCTACCAGACCAACGTGGCCGCCAACCTGGCGCTCCGGGGCAAGGGTGGCTATCCCTTCGACAGCCCGGATCCGAGGACCGGTGCCTGGGGCGTGGGCACCTGCCCGCGGTCGATCATCGTCGTCGCCGGCGACACGTTCTCCGACGCCCTCGCCGCGGCGTCCCTCTCCGACCCGACCGACCGTTCCACCCAGCCCCGACTGACCCGGGTGGCGGCGTCGGATCCGGCCTTCGACCCGGCCGGCGGCCTCGACCGGCCCGACACCGCGTCGGCCCCCATCGTCGTCACCCGCTCGGCCCGGCAGGGCGCGACCGGACTGTCGCCCACGGCCCGGGCCACGGCGACCGACCTGGCCAAGGGGGCCTGCACCCTCGCTCGTGAGGCCATCATCGTGGGCG
The DNA here is from genome assembly GCA_025463335.1 of Acidimicrobiales bacterium. Taxonomy (GTDB): domain Bacteria; phylum Actinomycetota; class Acidimicrobiia; order Acidimicrobiales; family CADCSY01; genus RYN-34. Next base: position 884 of record JAOBWJ010000248.1, on the reverse strand, counting down.
GGGCCAGCTCCGTGCCCGTGGCGGTCGAGTCGGACCTTGTGTCCCTCGGCTACCGCGAGGTCTTCCGAGTCGGGGGAGCCGACCGCTACGACACCGCCGCCCGCGTGGCGGCGGCCCTCGGGACGGGGACGGGCACGGCGGCGACGGCGTGCCTCGACTCGGACGTCACCGACGGGTCGGCGCGGACGGGTTGGTACGGCAACGCCGTCGCCGAGTTCCGGCCGGATCCGACCACCTGCACGCTGCTGCCTCGGGCCGTCGTGCTGGCCGACGGCGGCACGGGCGCCGATGCCCTGGCCGCCGGCTGGTGGACCTCGATGTGGCAGGTGCCGCTGCTGCTCACCAGGCCCGACGGCACCCTGCCACCGGCCACCGCCAACGCCCTGCGGACCTTGAGCGTGGGCACGATCGTGGTCCTCGGCGGCACCAGCCGGATCCCGGAGACGACCGTCGACCAGGCCGCTGCCCTGGCCGGCGGCGCCGCCGTCGGCCGGGTGGCCGCCAACGACCGATATGCCACCTCGGTGGCCATGGCGGAACGGTTCGGTGGATGGTGGCCCACCGGCAACGGCGCCGACTTCGCCGGCGACATCACGTGCCTCGCCGCGTCCGGCGGTGACGCCGGCTGGCCCGACGCCCTCGCTGCGGGCCCTTGGTGCGCGGCGGCAAGCGGGGCGGCGTCCGATCCGGGTGCCCCGGCGCGGATCCTCCCGCCCTCGGATGTGCCGCTCGTCTCGAAGACGGCGTCGCACCACCGGCCGGCCCACGACGCCGTGCCGGTGCTGCTCACCTCACCGGGATCGGCCGGGCTGCCCGACGCGGTCCGCCTCTTCCTCCAGGGGGCATTCGACCCGGCGGCGACCTGGTGCGCCAGCGGCGAGGCC
>JAOBWJ010000031.1 GCA_025463335.1 Acidimicrobiales bacterium | reverse complement strand
CCCGGGGCGAGGAGCAGCGCAAGGCCTGGGACGAGCGGCGCCGCACCGTCGCTCATGACGACGAGGTCTTCACCGCCTGCCTCGAAGGTCGTGGGCTCCAGGGCTGGGCCTCGAAGCTGCCCACGTGGTCGCCCGACGACAAGCCGCTCGCCACCCGCGTCGCCAGCCAGAAGATCCTCGACGCCATCGCCGACGTGGTGCCCGGCCTCGTCGGTGGCGGCGCCGACCTCACCGGCAACACCGGCACCGTGCTCAAGCAGGGTGTCCAGTCGGCGGCCGACCCGGGCGGGCGTCAGATCTACTTCGGCATCCGCGAGCACGGCATGGGCGCCACCCTGAACGGCATGGCCATGCACGGCGGCACCATTCCGTTCGGCGGCACCTTCTTCGTGTTCTCCGACTACATGAAGCCGGCTGTTCGCATCGCCGCCATCACCGGCGCCCACTCCATCTTCGTGTGGACGCACGACTCGGTCGGCCTGGGCGAGGACGGCCCGACCCACCAGCCCATCGAGCACCTGGCCGCCCTCCGGGCCGTGCCCAAGCTCCGCCTGCTGCGCCCGGCCGACGCCAACGAGACGGCTCAGGCCTGGCGGGTGGCCGTCGACCACGACGGCCCCGTCGGACTCGTGCTCTCTCGTCAGAACCTGCCGATCCTGGAGGGCACCGCCGGCAACGAGGGCGTGCTCAAGGGTGCCTATGTGCTGCGGGACTGCGAGGGTGAACCCGACCTCGTGCTCATCGGCACCGGCAGCGAGGTCCACGTCTGCGTGGAGGCCGCCGGCCTGCTCGACGGGCTCGCCGTGCGGGTCGTGTCGATGCCGTCGTGGGACCTGTTCGCCGAGCAGGACGAGGCCTACCAGGACTCCGTGCTGCCCGCCGAGGCGCCGACGCTCGCCGTCGAAGCCGCTGCCTCCCTGGGCTGGGACCGCTGGGCCGACGATGTGGTGGCCCTCGACCGGTTCGGCGAATCGGCTCCTGGGGCAGAGGCCCTGGAGAAGCTCGGCTTCAACCCGCAGAACGTGGCCGCTCGTGCCCGTTCCTTGCTCGACGACCTCTCGGAGGACTGAGTCCGATGACGAAGCTCCACGATCTGTACCAACAGCAGGGCCAGAGCCCGTGGCTCGACAACCTGCGTCGCGACTGGATCCACGACGGGACGCTCCAGGGGTGGATCGACAAGGGCGTGCGGGGCGTCACGTCGAACCCGACCATCTTCCAGAAGGCCATGACGGCCGGCGACGCCTACGACGATCAGTTCCGCGAGCTGGTCCACGGTGGCAAGACGGTCGACGAGTCCTACTGGGCCATGGTCGATCAGGACATCCGCGACGCTCTCCGGCTGCTGCGGCCGGTCTACGACGAGAGCGGGGGCACCGACGGCTTCGTGTCGCTCGAGCTCGGCCCGGCCATCGCCCGCGACACCGCGGCCAGCACCGCGGCGGCGAGGCAGTTCCACCAGCAGATCGACCAGCCCAACCTCATGATCAAGATCCCGGGCACGGCCGAGGGCATCCCCGCCGTCCGGGCCATGGTCGCCGAGGGCCGGAACATCAACATCACGCTGATCTTCGGTCTGCCTCGCTACGCCGAGGTCATGGAGGCCTACATCGGGGGCCTGGAGGACTTCGACGGCCACCCCTCGTCGGTGCAGGGCGTGGCGTCGTTCTTCATCAGTCGAGTCGACACCGAGGTCGACCGGCGACTCGACGCCATCGGCACCGAGGAGGCTCTCGCCCTCCGAGGCAAGGCCGCCGTGGCCCAGGGGAAGCTGGCCTACAAGTTGTTCCGCGAGACGTTCAGCGGACCTCGCTGGGAGGCGCTGGTGGCCCAGGGGGCCAAGGTCCAGCGGCCGCTGTGGGCGTCGACGTCGACCAAGAACCCGGCCTATCCGAAGACGCTCTACGTCGACACGCTCATCGGGCCGGACACGGTGAACACCATGCCCGAGCAGACGCTCGAGGACTTCGAGGCCATCGGCACGGTGGCCCGCACCATCGACCAGGACGTGGACGAGGCCGAGCGCGTCTTCCAGCAGCTGGCCGCAGTGGGCGTCGACATGGACGACGTGGCCCGGGTGCTCGAGGAAGAGGGTGTGGCGTCGTTCGCCAAGGCGTTCGAGGAGCTCAGCTCCAACTTGGCCGAGAAGGCGGCCGCACTGAAGTGACGACGAGGACGTCGTCGAGCGCGGTGCCGGCGCCGCCTGCGGCGATCGTCATCTTCGGGGCCAGTGGCGACCTGGCGTCCCGCAAGCTCCTACCGGCCCTGCACGCCCTCGCCGTGGAGGGGCTGCTCGACCGGTCGGCCTGCCTCATCGGCGTGGGTCGCTCCGACCTCGGCGACGGGGGTTGGCGGGAGACCATGGCCAAGGCGGTGGCCGACCACCAGCTGGAGGGCGACCCGGCGGCTTGGGACGCCGTCGTCGAGCGCTCCCACTGGGTGACCGGCGACTACACCGCGCCCGAGACCTACGAGCGCCTGGCTCAGCTCCTCCGCGACGCCGACGAGGGCGACGACCCCGGCGGCTGCAGTGGCAACCGCCTCTTCTACCTGTCGGTGCCGCCGACGCTGTTCACCGACATCGTCGACTGCCTCCATCGGGCCGGTCTCAACACCCCGGGCAAGGGTGGTGAGTTCGCCCGCATCGTCATCGAGAAGCCGTTCGGCACCGACCTCGAGTCGGCCCGGGCGCTCGATGCCGCCCTGCACGCCCACCTCGACGAGTCCCAGATCTTCCGGATCGATCACTACCTCGGGAAGGAGACGGTCCAGAACGTCCTGGCCCTGCGCTTCGCGAACGCCATCTTCGAGCCGCTGTGGAACCGTCAGTTCATCGACTCGGTACAGATCACGGTGGCCGAGAAGGAGGGCGTCGGCCACCGGGCCGGCTTCTACGAGGGTGCCGGCGCCCTGCGGGACATCATCCAGAACCACGCGCTTCAGGTGGTGGCCCTCACCGCCATGGAACCACCCGTCACCATGGCCGCGGACCCGATCCGCGACGAGAAGGTCAAGGTCCTCCGCGCCATCGACCACCTCGACGTCGACGAGGTCGGCAACGAGGTCGTGCGGGGCCAGTACACCGCCGGCGAGATCGACGGTGAGTCGGTGCCGGGCTACCGCCAAGAGCCCGACGTCGACCCGGAGAGCCGCACCGAGACGTTCGTGGCCCTCCGACTGGTCATCGACAACTGGCGGTGGGCCGGTGTGCCGTTCTACATCCGCACCGGCAAGCGGCTACCCAAGCGGGCCACCGAGGTGGTGTTCCGAGCCAAGGCTGCGCCTCACCTCCCGTTCTCGTCGACGCAGGTGCGCAACCTCGGCCCCAACCTGTTGATCCTGCGCATCCAGCCCGACGAGGGCATCACCCTCGAGTTCGGGGCCAAGGTGCCGGGCACCACGTTCGACATCAAGACGGTCGACATGGAGATGACGTGGCGCGAGGAGTTCGGGGCCACCCCGCCCAACTCCTACGAGCGACTCCTGCACGACGCGCTCGTCGGCGACGCCACGCTGTTCATCCGCAGCGACGAGGTCGACGCCGCCTGGCAGGTGGTCCAGCCCATCCTCGACGCTTGGGCCGAGGACTCCCATCCTCCGGCGCCGTACCCGGCTGGCACGTGGGGTCCCCGGGAGGCCGACCTCCTGCTCGAGCGGGATGGACGGACCTGGCACAACCCCTGACGGGGAGATTCAACGGCCAACGACAGAGAGGCTGACCGTATAGGCCGGCGGCGACGAAGGTGCGGTCTCATCCGGCGTGATCACCCCGGACGAGACCGCACATTCGAGCAGGGCCGCACCGACGTCGGCACCGCCGGGCCGGCCCCCGTGGTTGCGTCCTTTGTCTTTCACCACCCAGAGGAAGGGGCGGTACCGAGGGACCGCCCGTTGACGGCCTCCACTCGCCTCCTGGGGATCGGCGGTACGGTTGTGCCCGGCGGGCGGCCGGAGGTCTTTGGTATGCCCGTTCTGTCCCAGGGTCGGAAGTAGCGTCGGTCGGACTGTGACGACCACGCGCAAGCCGCCGGCGCGGAAGCCCGCTGCCAAGCGGGCTCCGGCCAAGAAGAAGCCGAAGGCTGCACGCCCGGCGCATCACGCCGAGCTTTGGGGCGTGGGCCTGGTGGTCGCGGGCGTCCTGTGCGCCCTCGGTACGTGGGCAGGCGTGGCCGGCCCGGTCGGCGACGCACTCCGCGATGGTTCGTGGAAGCTGCTCGGCGTCACGTCGTTCGTGCTTCCCGTCCTTCTGGCCTGGGCCGGCGGCCTGCTGATCCGGGGCAAGACCGAGGACCGCCGCCGCATCGCCATCTCGATGGCGCTGGTCGTGGTGTCGGTCGACGGGCTGGCATCGCTGTTCGGCGACGGCGACAACGGTGGCCTGCTCGGCTCGGGCATCGGCCACCCGATGCAGTCGCTGCTGGCCACCTCCGGCGCCGCCGTCATCCTGTTCGTGGTGGGCCTGGCCGGCCTGCTGCTGTTCACGCGCACCACGCCCCGCGTGGCCCTCCAGCACCTCGGCGCCGTGGCCCGACCCGTCGGCGGCGGCATGCGCCGCGGCGTCAAGTGGCTGGAGACGATCGGCGACCACGACGAGCTCGAAGACGTCACCGTCATCGAGCCCACGGTCGCCGCCCCCTTGCCCGAGCCCGCCCACGGCCCGTATGACGGAGGCGACGAGGACGTGACCGAGGCGATCGCCGTCGAGCGCCCGCCGGTCAAGGTCCACTTGCCCACCGCGCTGCCCGACGTCGACGCCGACCAGCTCGCCATCGACCTCGGCCCCGCCGCCGAGCCCAGCGAGTGGAAGCTGCCGCCGCTGTCGCTGCTCAAGCGCAGCGCCCACGAGGCCATCGACCAGAAGCTGGTCGAGGAGCTGGGCCGCACCCTCGAGCTGGCGCTGGCCGCGCACGGCGTCGAGACGCGCCTCATCGGCGCGACCGTGGGCCCGACCGTCACCCGCTACGAGCTCGAGCTCGGCCCGGGCGTGAAGGTCAACCGGGTCACCAGCCTGTCGAAGGACATCGCCTACGCCATGGCGTCGCCCGACGTCCGCATCCTGGCGCCCATCCCCGGCCGCTCGGCCATCGGCGTCGAGGTGCCGAACACCAAGCGCCAGCTCGTCGCCCTGGGCGACATCCTCTGCAGCGAGGAGGCCCGCCGGGCCACGCACCCGTGCGAGGTGGCCATCGGCCTCGACATCAGCGGCCGGGCCGTCATGGCCAACCTTGCCGAGATGCCGCACATCCTCATCGCTGGCGCCACCGGTGCCGGCAAGTCGAGCTGCATCAACAGCCTCATCACGTCGATCCTCGTGCGGGCCACACCCGACCAGGTCCGGCTCATCCTCATCGACCCCAAGCGGGTCGAGATGGGCCAGTACAACCACCTGCCCCACCTGCTCACCTCGGTGGTGGTCAACCCCAAGAAGGCGGCCAACGCCCTCTCGTGGGCGGTCAAGGAGATGGAGCGTCGCTACGACCTGCTCTCCGAGGTCGGGGTGCGCGACGTCACCGGCTACAACAACATGTTCGACCGGGGCGAGCTGCGCACCGAGCCCCGGGCCGAGGGCGTCGACGACCCCGGCGAGACCATCTACAAGCGCCTGAGCTTCATCGTCATCGTGGTCGACGAGCTCAACGACCTGATGATGGTCGCCGCTCGCGATGTCGAGGAGTCGATCGTCCGCATCGCTCAGATGGCCCGCGCCGTCGGCATCCACCTGGTGATCGCCACCCAGCGCCCGTCGGTGAACGTCATCACCGGCGTGATCAAGGCCAACGTGCCAGCCCGCCTGGCCTTCGCCGTCTCGAGCCTGGCCGACAGCCGGGTCATCCTCGACCAGCAGGGCGCCGAGCGCCTGATCGGTCGGGGCGACATGCTCCTGCTCGGCCCGGCCTCCTCCGTGCCCCGCCGCATCCAGGGTGCCTGGGTCGACGAGGACGAGGTCCGCAAGGTCGTCGCCCACTGGAAGCGCCAGAACCCCCAGCCCGACATCGAAGAGGTCAACTTCGGCGGCGAGGGCGAGGAGTCCGCCTTCCCCGGCATGGGCGGCGGTTCCGGCGGGGCCGACGACGACGACGAAGCGCTGACCTGGCAGGCCATGGAGCTCATCGTCCGCTCCCAGTTGGGTTCGACGTCGATGCTCCAGCGCAAGCTGCGCGTCGGATTCGCCCGGGCGGGGCGGCTGATGGACCTGCTCGAGCAGCGCGGCGTGGTGGGACCCTCCACGGGCTCCAAGGCCCGCGACGTGCTCATGACGCCGGAGGAGCTCGACGAGCTTCTCGCCGGCAACGCCAACTCCTAACGTCTCAGGGTGTACGACGGCGGAATGCTGGCGTGGTAGCTGACGGCGTCTGGGCGCCCGAGCGGCGGACGCTCACGATCGGCCTGTCGCTCTCGATCTCGCTGGTGGCGCTCGAGGCGCTGGCCATCGCGACCGTCATGCCCACCGTGAGCGACGACCTCGGCGGTCTGGGCCTCTACGGCTGGGTGTTCAGCGCGTTCTTCCTCGGGACCATGTTGGGCATCGTGGTCGCCGGCCAGTCGGCCGACCGCGTGGGTGCGGCCCCCGCCTTCGTCCTGGGTCTCACGTTGTTCGCCGTCGGCCTCATCGCCGGTGGCCTGGCGCCCAACATGCTGGTGTTGGTGCTGGCCCGGGCCGTGCAGGGCTTCGGAGCCGGAGCCGTGCCCGCCGTCGGCTACGTCGCCATCGGTCGCAGCTACCCCGACTCGCTGCGACCCCATATGTTCGCCGTGCTGTCCTCGGCGTGGGTCATCCCCGGCATCCTCGGGCCCACCCTCGCCACGCTCATCGACCACGCCTTCGGATGGCGGGCCGTCTTCCTCGGGCTGCTTCCGTTCGTGCTGGCCGCCGGACTCCTCACGTTGCCTGCCCTGCGCGCCATCGGTCCGGGCGAGGTGGACGAGACCCACGGCCCTGATCCCAGTCGCCTGCCTGACGCGGTGCGGGTGGCCGCCGGCGCGGCCGCCCTGTTGGCCGGCCTGGGTAGTGGCAACGTGCTGGTCGCCGCCGCCCTCGTGGCTGTCGGCGCGGCGACGGCCTGGCCGTCGTACCTGCGGCTCGTCCCGGCCGGCACGGTTCGAGCCAAACCCGGCCTGCCCGCCGCCGTCCTGATCCGCGGCATGCTCACCTTTGCGTTCTTCGGCGCCGACGCCTAC
>JAOBWJ010000239.1 GCA_025463335.1 Acidimicrobiales bacterium | reverse complement strand
GGGGACGAGAGCGCACGGGCTCTTCCGGGGATTCGGGGGTGGGTCGTGTGCATGCTTGCGAGTACGCGTGATCGGACGATGGCCCGGAGTTGGCCGTCAGGTGTGCGCCCGGCGAAATGTCGGAGTTGTCGGGGTTGCCCGTCCCCAGGCTCCTAAGCCCCGGCGTCCACGCTGTCGTAGGCGGCCGCGTCACCTTCGCCCAATGAGACCCCTCGTCGATAGCGTGGCTGGGGTGTCCTCGAGATGGCCGCCGCTTCCCTACGAAGCGTGGAGTGCCACCTGCGACACCCTGCACTCGCACACCCAGGTCCTTGGCAAACTCGCGGTGGCGCTGGCACCGCCGGAGCCGCAGCTTCAGCACGCCGCCCTGCGCCTCAGCGGGCGCGGGTGGGAAACCCTGCCGCTGCCTGCGCCCGACGGCTCCGGAGCGGTGGTCGTCGCCCTGGACCTGCAGACCCACCACGCGGTGGCCGAGCACACCGACGGTCGAGCGCAGCGCATCCCGCTCGGCCCCGACCGGCCAGTCGCCGAGGTGACCCGCGAGCTGTTGGCCGCCGTCGGCGACCTCGTCGGCCCGGTGCAGATCAACCCCAGACCGCAAGAGACCCCCTGGACGACGCCGCTCGACGAGGACTTCGAGCACGCCACCTACGACCCGGCCCAGGTGACCGCCTACTTCGCCGCCGCAACCCAGGCGGCGCTGGTGCTCGCGGCACTGCGCGCTCCCTACCGGGGACGCTCCACGCCGGTCAATGCCTGGTGGGGCACCTTCGACCTCGCGGTGAGTCTGTTCTCCGGTCGAACGATCGACCCGCCGTCCAACGACTTCATCATGCGCAACGCGGGCAACGCCCAGCAGATCGAAGTCGGCTGGTGGCCGGGCGACGCCCGCTATCCGCACGCTGCCTTCTTCGCCTACGCCTTCCCTGCCCCCGACGGGTTCGAGAAGGCAACGCTGTCACCGCCGGAGGCGCACTGGGATCCGGAACTGCGCGAGTACGTGCTCAACTGGGACGACGTTCGCGTCGCACCGGACCCACACCGCGCCGCGCTCGACTTCGGCCTTTCGGCGATTCGACACGCCTGCGCGGTCTGCGGCTGGGACCCGGACCTCGCGGCCAGCGCCGAGGGCGTCCCCCCGCCAGTCGTCTGAGTTCGCGGCCGGTCGGGGGACGCGCCCCTCATTGGTCGGCGACCACCGCGTCGGTGATTGGTCCGATCGCTTCCAGCCGGGAGCGCAGCCCGTCGCTCAGGTGGTGCCGGGCGGCCAGGTACTCGGGCGTGTTGTAGCTGACCGAAACGGTTCCGTCGGCTGCGGCCCAGACCAACACCTTGAGGGGCAGGTCAAGGGCGGCGAGCGGTGAGGCGACCATCACGGGGGTGCCGGCCGCCGGGCTGCCAAAGATGACCAACTTCGTGTTGGCCATCTCCAGGCCGACCTTCGCCGCCTCGCCGCTGTGGTCGACCACCGTGAACAAGGTCAGGCCCTTGCTGTCGACGAGGGCGGTGAGCCGCTCGACCGTCTCGTTCACGCCGAAGGCGCTGCGTTTGGTGACGACGCCCTCGGTCGCCGTGGCTGAGGCCATGTTCGTCCTCCCGTCAGCTGGTCCTTCAAAAGCGAGGACTGAGCCGGTTTCTGGCGGACACGCAGGGAAATGGCGGACACACAAAAGTGCTGGTCAGAGGTCAGATTACTTGACGTCGCGGTGGGCCGTGGGGACGACGCCGGCGGCCAGAGGGAGCACGACCCACAGTGACCGAGACCACCGACAGCGGCCCTGGCACACAGCTGAGACATGCCCTGACCGGCTACTCCTCGGCGTCGCTGAAGAGTCGCTTGGCGGTGGTGATCGCAGTCATGGCGTTCGGCCAGCCCGCGTAGAACGCGAGGTGGGTGATGGCCTCGATCAGCTCGTCCTTGGTCACGCCGTTGTCGATGGCGCGGCGCATGTGCGCCTCCATCTGCTCGGTTCGGTACAGCGCGACGAGGGTGGCCACGGTGATGAGGCTGCGGTCTCGCTTGGAGAGGCCAGGGCGTTCCCAGATGTCGCCGAACAGGAGGTCGTCGGTGAGCTCCGCGAGCTTGGGGGAGAGGTCGCCGATGAGTCGTTGGGCGGGCGTCGGTTCGGTGGGCATCTCAGTGCTCCTTTGGCGCGGGTCGGATCGTCACCGTTCCATGTTCGCCCGTTCGACGCGCGGTCACCCGCGTGTGCTTACGTCCACCCGTGCTCACCTTGCCTGTCGATGCGCCGGATCTCTCCGCCTCGTGGTTGTCCGACGTGCTCGGCGTCGACGTCGCCACCGTCGAGGTGCTGGATCGGGCCTCGGCCACGAACCTGCGCCTGCGGATCGGGCTCACGTACGCGGACGGCGGGGCCGGGCCGGCGTCGTTGTTCGTGAAGTTGGCGCCGCTCGACCCTGCCCATCGGGAGATGGTCGGCGCCAGCGGGATGGGTGAGCGGGAGGCGCAGTTCTACGTCGATGTGGCGCCGACGGTGGACCTGCGGGTACCCCGCTCCTACTTCGCTGCGTCCAGTGACGACGGTGCCTTCGCGCTGCTGCTGGAGGACCTCGCTGCCAGCGGGTGTGCCTTCTCGGACGGCGAGTGGGGCGTCTCGGCCGGCGCCGCCGCCGGCGCCCTGGAGGACCTCGCTCGCTTCCACGCCCGGTTCGAGGACCCCGCTGTGCGATCGGCAGCGGCGCCCTGGTTGGCGGTCCCGCGGCCGAGGCGGACGGACGCGACGGCCGAGCTCATGCGGTTCGTGCTCGATCAGCACCGGGCCGAGCTCACCCCGGCCTACGTCGCCGCCGGCGAGCTGTACGTCGAGCACCACGCGCGGCTCGACGAGCTCTGGAACAGCGGGCCCCAGACCTACATCCACGGCGACACGCACATCGGCAACGTGTTCCTCGACGACGGGCGCGTCGGGTTCCTCGACTGGGGCCTCTCCCGGGTGAGCACGCCGCTGCGCGACGTCAGCTACTTCCTGACGATGACCATGGAGCCGGCCGAGCGCCGGCGGTCCGAGCGGGAGCTGCTCCGGCTCTACCTCGATGCCCTCCGGGCGGCGGGCGGGTCGGACATCGGGTTCGACGAGGCGTGGCTCACGCACCGCGTCCAGGCGGGCTACACGGTGGTCGCCACCTTCCTGGCGTTCATGCCGTCGTATAACACCGCCGACGGGCGGGGGCTCGGGGTCGCGCTGCGGGAGCGCGCCGCGGCGGCCCTCGACGACCTCGAGGTGGTCGATGCCATGCGGCTGGCGCTGGGCTGACGAAGGCCGCGTTCGCGAGCCCCGTCGTCGCGCCTCAGGTCCGTCCGCCGGCGGCGACGTCGGTGAGCCGCTGGGCCAGGTAGACGGGGAGGACCATCACGAGCACGACGAAGGTCGCCGTCACGTTCACCAGGGGCAGGCTCGTGTCTCGGAACATGTTTTGGAAGATCCACAGCGGCAGGGTCTGGAAGCCCCCCGCCGCCGTGAACGTGGTGACGATGATCTCGTCGAAGCTCAGGGCGAACGCGAGGAGGCCCCCTGCCAGCAGGGAGCTGGCCAGGAGGGGGAGCCGCACGTGGAGGAAGGTATGGAGCTGATCGGCGCCCAGGTCGGCCGAGGCCTCCTCGAGGTTGGGGGAGAGCTGGCGCATCCGGGCCGCCACGTTGTTGAACACGATCACGATGCAGAAGGTGGCGTGGGCGGTGATCAGCGTGGCCCGGGACAGGTCCACCCCCAGCCGGGCGAAGCCCGAGTTGAAGGCGATGCCGGTCACGATCCCGGGGAGCGCGAGGGGCAGCACGAGCATCAGGCTGATGACGTCGCGTCCGAAGAAGCGGTACCGCGTGAGGGCGGCGGCGGCCAGCGACCCCAGCACGAGCGCCACGAGGGTGGCCCCCGCGGCGATCGTGAGGGAGTTCCAGAGGGCCGCTCGAGGTCCGTCGGCGTGGGCGGCGTCGGACCAGTGCTCGAGGGTGAAGCCGCTCGGCGGCCAGGTGAAGCCCCGGGACGTCGCGATGCTCAGGCGCATCACGAGCAGCAACGGGAAGTAGAGCGCGACGAGTACCAGCCAGGTGACGACTCGCAGCGCCACGCGCGCTCGGCGGGAGAGGTACATCAGAGCTCCTTCAGCGCGCCTGTGGCCCGGGCGAGCAGGAGGTAGGCCGCCATGATGAGGACGGGCACCGTCGCGTAGGCGGCGGCCAGCGGCAGGTTGACTCCGAAGTTGCTGTAGATGTTGTTGCCGATGAACTGAGTGGTGCCGCCGAAGATGCGGTTCACGTAGAAGTCGCCGAGGGACAGCGAGAACGTGAAGATCGATCCGGCCACGATGGACGGCAGGAGCAGGGGCAGCACGACCGAGCGGAACGTGCGGCCCGCGGTGCCGCCGAGGTCGGTCGAGGCCTCGAGCAGCGAGTTCGGGAGGCGGTCGAGCCCGGCGTAGATCGGGATGACCATGTAGGGCAACCACAGGTAGGACAGGGTGGTGATCGTCCCCCAGAGGCCGTACCCGGGCGTGGCCCCCACGACCTCCTTGATGAGGCCGCTCTCCGGATTGAGCATCGCCCGCCAGGCGTACCCCTTCACGAGGTAGCCGGCCCACAGTGGCATGGTCACGGCGATCACGAGGCGGCGGCGCGACCGGGTGGAGGCCACCTTGGCCATGTAGAAGGCCACCGGCAGGGCGATGGCGAGATCGATCGCCGTCACCGCCAGCGCGGCGCCGACCGTGCGGAGGGCGACGTCGCGGTAGACCGGCGAATCCACGACCGTGCGGTAGTTGTCGAGCCCCGGCTCCGTGACCATCTGCGTGAGGAGGCCGGTTGTCTCGTTGTGGTAGAGCGAGGTGACGAGCAGGGCGATGAGCGCCCCGATGTACGCCCCCACGATCCAGAGCAGTGGCCCCGCCAGCAGACCACCGAGGCGGATGCCCCGGTGGCTGCTGACGAACCTTGCGGCCCGTTGCCGGGCTGTGCGCGTCAGCCCTTGATCTCCGTCCAGGCGGCGACCCACTCGGAGTAGTCCTTGCATTCGACGTCGGTGCGGCCGTCGAGGCACTTCTTGGTTGGGGTCGTCCAGTAGTGGAGCTGGTCGTAGTAGGCCTTGTCGTCGGCGTGGTAGGTCTGGCAGTGCTCGGCGATGCTGTCGCAGGCCTTGAGATTGGCCGGTGCCTCACCGAAGGTCGTGGCCACCTCGGCCTGCACGTCGGGCGAGGTGATGTAGTTCAGCCACTCGTAGGCGCAGTTGGGGTGCTGCGCCTTGCTGTGCACCATCCAGTTGTCCGACCAGGCCGTCGAACCCTCTTTGGGGAGCACCGAGTCGACGGGCGTCGGCGGCTTGTCGGCCTGGAGGGTGTTGGCGATGACCTGCCAACTCGTGCCCATCACCGTGCTGCCGGCCCGGTAGTTGTCCTCGTAGGCGACGTAGTCGCTCCAGTACTCCGACAGGTGGCCGTTCTGCTGCTTCAGCAGGTCGACGGCCGCCTTGAACTGCGTGTCGTCGAGCGCGTACGGGTTCTTGATGCCGAGCTTGGGCTTCGTGGCCATCAGGTACACGGCGGCGTCGGCGATGTAGATGGGCGAGTCGTAGGCCGCGATCTTCCCGGCGTAGGGCGAGTTGGGATCGAAGAGCGCAGCCCAGCTGTCGGGCGCCGGGGAGACGACATCGGTGCGGTACTGCAGGACGTTGGCTCCCCAACCGTGGGGCACGCCGTAGACGGTGCCGTCCACCGAGTTCCAGGCCTGCTCCTTCAGGAACGGCGCCAGATCGTCGTAGTTGGTCAGCAGGTCGGTGTTGATCGGGGCCGCGTCCCCCGACGCGACGCTGCGCAGCGAGGAGTCACCCGACGCGGAGACGACGTCGTAGTCGCCGGTGCCGAAGAGGGTGAACGCCTCATCGGATGTGCCGAAGTACTTCACGCGCGCCTGGCAGCCGGTGTCGGTCTCGAACTTCGACACCCAGTCGTAGTTCGGGTCCTGCGTCCCGTCCTCCGCGTAGTACGGCCACGCGAGGATCGAGACGGCCCCCTCGCCCGCACCGATCTGCTTTTGCGCCGGGGCTGCTTTGGTCGTGCCGGTCGTTGCCTTGTCGTCGCCGCCGCAGGCTGCTGCCACGAGCAGCAGCGCGACGGCAACGGCGCCACACCGGTGTGCGTTGTGCATCTTCCCCCCTTGGTGTCTCTCGGATCTCCTCAGGCCGGGGCGGACCCCACTCGCTGTCGGTCGGTCCCGCTCCAGGCCAGGTCGACGGTGTCCCCCACCTGCAGGGCCGCGGAGCCGTCGGCGTTGGGCACCTCCACCACCAGGGACGACCACTCCCCTGTGCGGACGCGGTAGCGGGTCACGGCGCCCAGGTACTGCACGTACTCGACGACGCCGCGGGCACCGTCGTCGCCGTTGCTGGGCGCAGCCAGCCGGATGCGCTCCGGCCGCACCGTCACGAGGTCGGTCCCGTCGCGCAACAGGTTGGCGGTCCCGACGAAGCCGGCGACGAACTCGTTGGCCGGCTGCTCGTAGATCTCGCTGGGCGTGCCCACCTGCTGGACGCGGCCCTCGTGGAACACCGCCAGCCGGTCGCTCATCGACAGGGCCTCGCCCTGGTCGTGCGTGACGAAGATGAACGTGATCCCGGCTCGCTGTTGGAGGTGCTTCAGCTCCACCTGCATGTCTTCGCGGAGCTTGCGATCGAGCGCGCCGAGAGGCTCGTCGAGGAGCAGCACGCTGGGCCGGTTCACCAGCGCTCGGGCCAGGGCGACCCGCTGGCGCTGGCCACCGGAGAGCTGGCTCGGCTTGCGCCCGCCGTAGCCCTCGAGCCGCACGCTGGCCAGGGCCTCCTCCACCCTGCGTGCCCGGTCGCGCTTCGGGACGCGCTTCACCTTCAGCCCGTACTCGACGTTGGCCGCCACGGTCATGTGGGGGAAGAGGGCGTAGTCCTGGAACACCGTGTTGACGTCGCGCTCGAAGGGCGGCTGCCCGCTGATGTCGTGCCCAGCGAGCTCGATGGAGCCCGACGTGGGCAGCTCGAAGCCGGCGATGAGTCGCAGCGTGGTGGTCTTGCCCGAGCCCGACGGGCCCAACAGGGCGAAGAACTCGCCAGCACCGACCTCGAGGTCGATGGCATCCACCGCCACCACGTCCCCGAAGTGCTTGCTCAGCCCGCGGAGGCGGACGGCGCTGTGCTGCTCGGCGTTCGCCACATGGCCTCCCCCCGTGCTCGCGCCCAGGGTAAATCACCGCTCAGTCGCTGTGCTGGCTCCGTGGGGCGGACCACCGTGGGCGACGACCTCGGTGCAATCGAGCGGCCCATTTCTCATGACGAACGGGTTACGGATTAGGGTCGATCGGAATGCGGCGGCTCAGGTGGTCTCTCCGGGTCGTCGCGCTGGCATGCGCGTCGGTCTCCGTGACTGGGGTGGTGCTGCCGCTCAGTCCTGCAGCGGCTGAGCCTGTCGCCGACAAGCACGCGGAAGCGGCCAGGGTCGCCGCCCAGATCGATGCCGACAACCGCCTGGTCGACTCCCTCACGGCCCGCTTCGAGGCCGCCCAGTTGGCGGCGTCGGACGTGGACGCCCGCCTGGCCGACTCGGCGGCCGCCCTTCGGGCGGTCAGGCTGCGCATTGCCCAGACGGGAGCCGCCGTTCGGGACCTTGCCGTCGCCGAGTTCATGAACGGCGGAAGCACATCGGCCGCCTTGTCCTCCATGCTCGGCCAGGGTGACCTGCGGCGCGTCTCGATCGCCCAGCTGTACGCGGATCTCGCCGTCAGGAAGACCCAGGACGTGCTCGACGCGAGCAAGGCCGCCCAGGAGGACTACCAGGCACGGCTCGAGGGTCTCCGGGCCGAGCAGAAGCGGGCCCACGCCGCCGCTGCCGGCATGCAGGCCGCCCGTGGAGCAGCCGAGGCCGCAGTCGCCCAGCAGCAGTCCCGTCTCGGCAAGGTGCAGGGCGACCTGGCCGCACTGGTTGCGGCCGAGCAGGCACGCCAGCAAGCCGCCCGGGAGGCGAAGACGCGGGCGACGGTCGTGCAGGACGTCCTGCCGCCGCGCCCCGCCATCGCCCCTCGCCGGGCCGCGTCCCCTGCTGGAGTGAGGGGACCGGATCCCGCCGCGACGCCCGCACCCCCCGGCAACGGGAGCCGCGCCTCGATCGCGGTGGCCGAGGCGCGGCGCCAGCTCGGCAAGCCCTACCACTGGGGTGCTGCCGGTGGCGACAGCTTCGACTGTTCTGGCCTGACCATGTGGGCCTGGCGGGCGGCCGGCGGGCGGCTCCCTCATTACAGCGGCGCCCAGTACAGCGCCACGACCCACATCCCGCTGAGCGAGCTGCAGCCGGGGGACCTGGTGTTCTTCTACAGCGACCTCAGCCACGTCGGCATCTACGTGGGCGGCGGCCAGATGATCCACGCACCCCATTCCGGCGACGTCGTGCGCTACGCCTCGATCTTTGCCGAGGGTTCCCCGATCTACGCCGGTCGGGTCAACGGCTAGTTGGGCCCAGCCACGACGTCGGTGGGAGTGCCGGGCTCGAGGTGGCGACGTCGTCGGGATTGTCAGCGGCTGGACGCTCTTCGGCTCCAGTGCAGGGCGGTCTAGCGACGCGCCGACGACGGCGCGAATGTCTCTCTGGCTGATCCCGCCCGGAGGTGGACATGACCGAACTCGCACGGTTTGAACAACTGGTGCCGCTCGACCACGGCCTGAGCGTGGTTGTCACCCGCCGCAGCGACCACACCCCACACACGTCCGTCGTCAACGCCGGTGTCGTTCGCAATCCGGTGACAGGTGACCGCGCCGTGGCTTTCGTAGCCGCAGGTGGCACCCGCAAGCTCGCCCATCTGCGTGCCGATCCCACCATCGCCGTCGTCGTGCGAGCCGGCTGGCAGTGGGCGGCGGTCGAAGGCCACGCCCAGCTGATCGGACCCGATGACCCGCACCACGAAGTCGACGACGA
>JAOBWJ010000219.1 GCA_025463335.1 Acidimicrobiales bacterium | reverse complement strand
GCGTCCCACAGGGTCACGTCGTGGCCGTCGGCTGCCAGCACGTGGACGGCCTCCATGCCGGCCGGGCCGCCGCCGATGACCAGCACGCGGCGGGGCGTGGCGGCCTTGCCTTCGGGCAGCTCGTGCTCCCGGCCGGTGCGGGCGTTGGCCACGCACGTGAGCGACTCGTTCACGAAGATGTTCCCGATGCAGCGGTACTGGTAGATGCAGGGCCGCACGTCGAGGTCGTAGCCGGCGGTGAGCTTGCGCGGCAGGTCGGGATCGGCCAGCAACTTGCGGCCCATGGCCACGAAGTCGGCCTTGCCCGCAGCCAGGAGGGCGTCAGCCTCGTCCGGCTCGTGGCGGCCGTAGGTGATGACGGGCACGTCGACCCGCGCCTTGATGGCTTCGGCGTACCCGAGCAGGGGGTGGGCGGTGGTGTGGGGGACGTAGGAGTCGGTGGGACCGGTGGCCACGTCGGTGCTCGAATAGGCGGTGACGTGGACGGCATCGATGCCCTCGGCGCGGCACAGGTCGATGACCTCGAGCTGCTCGGCGAAGGTCTCGCCGTTGTCCTTGTGGTGCTCCACGGCGTTGATGCGGATCCACAACGGGACCTCGGCCCCGAGGCGGGCCCGGATGGCTCGCAGGCACTCGCGCAGCAGCCGGGAGCGGCCCTCGATGTCGCCGCCCCAGCCGTCGGTGCGGGTGTTCATGGCCGGGGTGAGGAACTCGTCGAGCAGGTAGCCGTGGCCGGCATGCAGCTCGATGCCGTCGAAGCCGGCCCGTACGCAGCGCTCGGCGGAGTCGGCGAACTGCTGGATGACGGTGGCGATGTCGTCCTCGGTCGCCACCTGGTACTCCACCTTCGAGGTGGGCTGCATGAACGGCTTGGCCATGCCCAGCTGCTCCTGGGGGGTGACCATGGTGAGGAACCGGTCGGGGTGGGGCGCCTTGGGGACCGAGGGCACCAGCATCGGGAGGCCGTTGGCCACGTCGAGCAGGCCCATCTGGCCGTTGTGCACGAGCTGGGCGGCGATCCGGGCGCCGTGGCGGTGAGCCCGGTCGGTGAGGGCCAAGAGGCCGGGGAGGAAGCGGTCGTCGGAGGCGGCCACCTGGCGCTCGCTGAAGCTGGCGCGCGGGTAGGCCACCGAGACGGAGCCGACGAGCAAGAGGGCGGCGCCGCCCCGGGCTCGGGCCTCGAAGTAGGCGAGCTGGCGGTCGCCGACGGTGCCATCGTCCTCAGAGAGCTCGTCGCCCATCGGGCACATCAGGATCCGGTTGCGCAGCTCCATGGCGCCGATGCGCCCCGGTGCCAACAAGTGCTCATAGGTCATGTGACCACCCCCGGCTGGGAACTTAGGCGGAACCGCTGCTACCTTGGTCGCACAACCGAGAACTGTCCGCCGCAGACAGCACGCGCTTCGTAAGTCGTGCCGAGGTGAACTCCATGCTTGTCAAGGGGTTCGCGCCTGCGCGGGCCCCTTTGTCGTAAGGACACTTGCATGGAGAATCCGAGGCCGGAGAAGGTGGCCGTGGTCGACGAGGTGCGTGAGCGCCTCGAGTCGTCGACCGCCGTCCTCCTCACCGAGTACCGCGGCCTGAAGGTGAGCGAGCTGGCGACCTTGCGTCGCACGCTCAGCGCCGCCGGCGGCGACTACAAGATCTACAAGAACACCCTGGTCCGGTTCGCCGTGCGCGACCTCGGGCTCGAGGGTGTCGAGGAGCTGCTGGTCGGCCCGACCGCCCTGGCCTTCGTCGACGGTGATGCCGCCGCCGTGGCCAAGGCCCTGCGGGACTTCAGCCGCACCAACCCGAACCTGGTCCTCAAGGGCGGCGTGCTGGGCTCCAAGGCCCTCAGCGCCGACGACGCCCGGGCCCTGGCCGACCTGCCCTCGCGGGAGGTGCTGCTGGCCCGCATCGCCGGTGGCCTGGCCGCCCCGATGGTGCAGTTCGCCGGCTTGCTGCAGGCACTGCCCCGCAACATGGCCTACGGGCTCAAGGCCCTCATCGACCAGAAGGTCGCCGGCGGCGAGGCGCTGCCGGCCGCCGAGACCGAGCCGGAGGCGGCACCTGCCGCCGAGGCTGACGAAACCCCCGCCGAGGCACCTGCTGCCGAAGCCGAGGCCGTCGAGACTCCCGCTGAGGCACCCGTTGCCGAGGCTGACGAGACCCCCGCCGAGGCACCCGTTGCCGAGGCGGAGGCCCCGACCGAGGACGCTCCGGCGCCCGAGGCCGAGGCCACCCCCGAAACCCCGTCTGATGAAGACACTGCCGAGGCGCCTGTCGCCGAGGCCGAGACCGCCGAGGAGGCGTAGACCATGGCAACCAAGGAAGAGATCCTCGACGCGATCTCGAGCATGACCGTCCTGGAGCTCAGTGAGCTGCTGAAGGACTTCGAGGAGAAGTTCGGCGTGACCGCCGCGGCCCCCGCGGCCGTGGCCGCGCCCGCTGGCGGCGGCGGCGCTCCCGCCGAGGCCGCGGAGGAGCAGGACGAGTTCGACGTCGTCCTCATGGCCGCCGGTGACAAGAAGATCCAGGTCATCAAGGAAGTCCGCAGCCTGACCAACCTGGGCCTCAAGGAGGCCAAGGACCTCGTCGACGGCGCCCCCAAGCCCGTCCTCGAGAAGGTCTCCAAGGAAGACGCCGAGAAGGCCAAGGTCGCCCTCGAGGGCGCCGGCGCCACCGTCGAGGTCAAGTAACCCCCGACGCTCGTACGAGCAGTTGCAGGTGCGCCGGTCCCCGAAAGGGGGCCGGCGTTCCTCGTTTTGCCAGCAAGATGACCCCCATGGCCGCCGTCCTCATCTTCGACTTCGACGGGACCGTGCTCGACACCGAGTGGCCGGCGTACCGGTCGTGGGCCGAGATCTGGGAGGAGCACGGCCACGAGCTCACGATCCCCGACTGGTCGCGCCGCATCGGAACCCACCACGAGCTCGACGCTCTCGCCGACCTCGAGGCCCGGGTCGGGCGACCGCTCGACCTCGGCTTGCGCGACCGGCGCAACGTCCGCAAGGACGAGCTGACCGATGCCGCCCCGTTGAACCCGGGCGTTCTGGCGTGGCTCGACGAGGCCGAACGGCTGGGCGTGCCCGTGGGCATCGCGTCCTCGTCGTCGTCGAACTGGGTCGAGGCAAACCTGGCCCGGGTCGGCCTCCGCGACCGGTTCCGGTGCCTGGCCTGCTGCGACGGGGAGCTGCCGGCCAAGCCCGACCCCACGTCGTACCGCCACGCCGTCGACCAGCTCGGCGGCGACCCCGCCCTATCGGTGGCGGTGGAGGACTCCGAGCACGGCGTGAACGCGGCCGCCGCGGCCGGGCTGTTCACGGTGGCCGTGCCCCACGGCCTCACCGCCCACATGGACTTGTCGGGCGCCGACGCGGTCCTGGGGTCGCTGGAGGAGCTGACGCTGGCCGACGCCCTGGAGCAGGCCCGCTGCCGCTGAGTCCTCGATCAGAGCTGTCCTCGATCAGAGCTCGCCGGGCACGGTTGTCGTGGTGGTGGGCGCCTCAGTGGTCGTCGTCGTGGGCGCTTCGGTGGTCGTGGTGGTCGGCGCCTCAGTGGTCGTCGTCGTGGGCGCTTCGGTCGTCGTGGTCGGCGCTTCGGTTGTCGTGGTCGGCGCTTCGGTTGTCGTCGTTGGCGCCGCGGTGGTCGAGGTGGTGGTCTCGCACCCGCTGTGGGCCGGGTTGCCGCGGCCGACGCCGCGGTTCCGGTCGCACTCGTAGCCGGCGTTGGCGTCGCCGGGGGCCTGGCCAGCCGGTGCCTTGTCGTCGGCCCGACCGACGCACCCGTTGCACGGCTTGGCGGCGAAGGCGGCGGACGGGACCAGCGTGAGCAGGACGGTTCCGGCGGCAGAGGCGACGAGGACGGCGGCGCGGCGGCGAGCGTTCATGGCCCTGTGTCGGAACGACAGGCGCTCACCTTGAGCATCCCGGGCAGCGGCCTTCGTCAGGCCCGGCGGCGAGCGACCTCGTAGGCGACGATCCCGGCCGTCACGGCCACGTTGAGCGACTCCACCCCGTTGGCGAGGGGGAGCGAGCGCCAGGCGTCGATGCGGCGGGCGACCTCGGGGGAGATCCCGTCGTGCTCGCCGCCCAGCACCCAGGCGGCGGGGGAGGGCAGGGAGGACGTGAACAGGTCGGGCGCGTCGGCCCGGAGGCCCACGACCTCGATCCCGGCCGAGAACAGCGACGCCACGGCATCGGCCGCGGTGGGTGCCGACAGGATGGTGGCCCGGAAGGCCACGCCGGCCGAGGCCTTGACCACCAGCGGCCCGACGTCGGGTGAGCCGGCCCGGGGCAGCACCAGCCCGTCGAGCCCGGCGGCGGTGACGGTGCGCACGATCATCCCGACGTTGGCCGGGTTGGTCACCCCGTCGAGCAGCAGCAGGGCCGTTGGCCGGTGGTCGGCGAGCCAGTGGTCGAGCTCGGTGACCCCGGGCGCCGCCACCTCGGCGACCACCCCCTGGTCGTGTCGCCCGTTGCCGGAGACCCGCGTCACCTTTTCCGGCGCCACTCGCTTGAGGGTGACGCCCCGCTCGCCGGCCAGGCGCACGATGTCGTCGACCGTGTCGCCCCGAGCCGTCCGAGCCAGGAGCACCAGCTCGACCGTGGTCGCCGAGTCGGCCAGGGCCTCGAGCACCGGCATCCGCCCGTAGACGGCGACGATGCGGTCCCCGTTGCTCACCCGGGGACCCTACGTCCTAGCGCTTCCCCGGAGGGTCGTTGACACAAAAAGGCGATCCGTCGTACGGTTCACCCCAACCCACTGGCGTGCCGGTCGGGTCTGGCTGCCGACGCCCCAAGGGTGTTGCGACCTGGGGGGTCTCACCTCTAGGCTTGCGGGTTGCCGTGCGCGTCCTGTTCCCCTGCCAGATTCTGTGGGGTTCCAGCGCGCCTTCGGTGCCCCACCCACCCTCTGCCGGGGAGTTCTAGGTGCCTTCACGCCCTGCCGTTCGGGAGCGCTATTCCTTCGCGAACCTCGATGAGGTTCTCGATCTGCCCGATCTGATCTCGATCCAGCGGTCCAGCTTCGAGTGGTTCCTCCACACGGGTCTGGCCGAGACGTTCCGCGACATCAGCCCGATCGAGGACTTCTCGGGCACGTTGCGGCTCGAGCTGGAGTTCGACCCCGACGACGAGGACCTGCGGCCGCCGCCCAAGTTCTCCGTCGAGGAGTGCAAGGAGAAGGACATGACCTTCTCCGCTCCGATCTTCGTCCGTGCCCGCTTCATGAACGCGAGCACCGGCGAGATCAAGGAGCAGACGGTCTTCATGGGGGACTTCCCGATGATGACCGAGAATGGAACCTTCATCATCAACGGCACCGAGCGCGTCGTCGTGTCGCAGCTCGTCCGTTCGCCCGGCGTCATCTTCCAGCCCGGTGAGCGCTTCCGGCTCCGGAACCTGGCCAAGCACCAGCTCGTCACCGGCACCATCCACCCCTACCGCGG
>JAOBWJ010000026.1 GCA_025463335.1 Acidimicrobiales bacterium | reverse complement strand
GCCAGCAGCTCGTGGAGGCGATCCTCCTCGGTCTCGAGGTCGAGGGCCACGCCCAGCTTGCCGGCATTGCGCATGGCCCAGAACAGGCCGATGGCGCCGTGGCGAGGCGGGAGCGAACGGGCCGGCGACCCGGTCGGCGGCTCGACCTTGATGACCTCGGCACCGAGGTCGGCCAGCAGCCGACCGCAGAGCTCGCCCCGGTCGACCGTGAGATCGACCACTCGAATGCCGGACAGCGGCGACGCGTTCATGACGTGAGACTGCCATCGCCCGAGGGTCGGCCGCGTGTCGGGCGCCCCGGCAGCGACTCAGATCCCTTCGGCGGCGGCGATGCCGGCCTGGTCGACCGGCCCGCTCGATCCGAACACCGCGGGCGGCTCCCGCCACGGCTCGGGCGGATTGCCGGCCTCGGCCGCCCGAATGGCGGACCACACCCGCTCGGGTGTGCACGGCAGGTCGAGGTGACGGATCCCCAGGTGGGCCACGGCATCGATGACGGCGTTCTGCACGGCGGGCGTGGCCCCGATGGTGGCGGCCTCGCCGATCCCCTTGGCGCCGAGCGGGTTCAGCGGTGACGGCGTCTCGGTCGAGCGGGCGTCGAAGCTCGGAAGCTCGGCGGCCGAGGCCAGGCTGTAATCGGCGAAGTTCGAGGTCAGCAGGTTGCCGGCCTCGTCGTAGCGCACCTCCTCGAACAGGGCCTGGCCCACCCCCGCGGCGATGCCGCCGTGCTGCTGGCCCTCGACCAGCACCGGGTTGAGGACCGTCCCACAGTCGTCGACGGCCACGTGGCGGACGAGCCGGACCGCTCCCGTGTCGGCGTCGACCTCGACCACGGCGATGTGGGCGCCGAACGGGTAGGTGGCATTGCCCTGATCGAAGACGAAGTCGGCGGTGAGCGGCTCGGGCGTGCGAGCCGCCAGCTCGGCCCACGTCAGACCGGACGTCGGCACGCCGACGACGCCGACCGTCCCGGCCTCCACGTCCACCACCACGTCCTCGACCGACGCCTCGAGCAGCTCGGCCGCCAGCTCCTTGGCCTTGGCCACCAGCAGCTCGGTGGCGCCGTGCACGGCGGAACCGCCGATCTGGAGCGACCGGGACCCGCCGGTGCCGCCGCCGGTCGGCACGCGATCGGTGTCGCCGTCGACCAGCGTGATGCGCTCGACGGGGATGCCGGTCTGGGCCGACACGAGCATGGCGAAGGCCGTCTGGTGCCCCTGGCCGTGGGCCGACGTGCCGGCGAACACGGTGGCCGAGCCGTCGTCGTGCACCTCCACCGCCCCGAACTCGCTGGTGCCGCCGCCGGCGGTGATCTCCACGTAGGAAGCGACCCCGATGCCCAGGAGCGTGCGGTCACCACGTTGGCGGCGTGCCGCCTGCTCGGCCCGCAATCCGGCGTAGTCGACGGCCTCGGCGGCGGTCCGCAGCGGGAGGGCGTAGCGACCGGAGTCGTAGGTGTTGCCGGTCAGCGTGCTGAATGGGAACACGTCGTCGCCGAGCAGGTTGCGCTCGCGAAGCTCGATGGGGTCGATGCCGAGCTCGAGGGCGGCCTGGTCGACCAGCCGCTCGAGCAGGGCGGTGGCCTCGGGCCGTCCGGCGCCGCGGTAGGCGCCCATCGGCGTGGTGTTGGTGACGGCCACCGCCACGTCGAACTGAATGGCAGGGAAGTCATAGGTGCCGTGCGACATGCCGCGGGTTCCGGCCGGGAGGTAGGCCCCGACCGTGGGGTAGGCGCCGGCGTCGCCGATCAAGCGGACCCGCAGCCCGGTGAAGGTGCCGTCCTGCCGACACCCGAGCTCGGCGTACTGGATCTGGCCCCGACTGTGCGGGAGCGCCCGCATGTCCTCGCTCCGGCTCGGCACCCACACCACCGGTCGTCCCAGGTCACGAGCGGCCTTGACCACCACCGTGTACTCGGGGTGCAGGCCGGCCTTGCCGCCGAACCCGCCACCGACCTGTGGCGTCACCACGTGCACATCGGCCCGGTCCCAGCCCAGGGCGGCCACGAGCTGGTCGAGCAGGGCGTGCGGCATCTGGGTCGATGGCCACACCGTGATGCGGCCATCGTCGCCCGGTGCCGCGGCGCAGCAGTCGACCTCCATGGGCGCGACCGCCATCCGCTGGTTCACGTAACGACCGCGGACCACCACGTCGGAGACGGCGTCGAGATCGACCGCGTTCAAGCCGGCCAGCATGAAGGCCTGGTTCGTCCCGTGGACCGGGAAGATCAGCTCGGCCCCGTCGGCCAGGGCCGTCTCGGGATCGACGATGATCGGGAGCGGCTCGATCTCGGCCCACACCGCCTCGGCGGCATCCTCGGCCTGGGCTGCCGTCTCGGCCAGCACCACGGCGAAGGGGTCGCCCACGAACCGCACCCGGTCGGCGGCCAGCGGCGGCCGGGCGAAGTCGTCGTGAACCTTCACGAACCCGTGGTGGGGGGCGACGCCGAGCTCGGCGGCCGTCCACACGGCCACCACGCCGGGCATGGCCACCGCATCCTCGGTGTGGACGGTGCCGAGCAGCCCGTGGGCCACGTCCGACCGCACGAAGGCGGCATGCAACTTGCCCGGCAGATCGAGGTCGGCGACATAGCGTTGCGTGCCCCGCAACAGCCCAGGATCCTCGGAGCGGAGGACACGGGTGCCGAGGATCGAGCCGGGGGCGGTCATGGCGGCAGGTTAGCGACGGACCTGTCCGGAAACGTCCTGCCCGGGCGGCGTTCGCCTCGGTACCTTCCGGGCATGCGCCGACGGTTCCGGGACCTCCACG
>JAOBWJ010000111.1 GCA_025463335.1 Acidimicrobiales bacterium | reverse complement strand
CTGGCCGGCGCCGCCCCCGACGGGATCTTCCTGCACTGCTTGCCCGCCCATCGCGGCGAGGAGGTCTCGGACGAGCTGTTCGAGTCCGACCGCAGCGTGGTGTGGCAGCAGGCCGAGAACCGGATGCACTCGATGCGCGGCCTGCTCGCGTTCCTGCTGTCCACGAGCGAGCTTGCGAGCGAGTCATGAGCACAGGTTTTCCGAGCGCAGCGAGGGGTTCATCGGGCCAACTGGTCAAGAACCGGTTCCGCTGCCCGCGCGGCCCGTTCGGCACGGCCCGATGAACTCGCTCGGGAAGACGCAGCGGCAGCACCGACTGGCCCGGCTGCTGGAGAACCACGCCGTGACGAGCCAGACCCAGCTGGTCGAGCTGCTCGAGGCCGACGGCGTGCGGGCCACCCAGGCCACGGTGTCGCGCGACCACGACGAGCTCGGCGCGGTCAAGGTGCGGGTACCGGGTGGCGACTCCGTCTACGCCATCCCGGAGCTGCCCCACGAGCGGGTGGCCCCCGAGGACCACCTCCGCCGCATGCTCTCCGACTGGGTCGCCGACATCGGTTCGTCCGGCAACCTGGTCGTGCTCCGCACCCCGCCCGGCTCGGCCCACGTGGTCGGCTCGGCCCTCGATCGCTCCGGCCTCCCCGAGATCCTCGGGACGGTGGCCGGTGACGACACGGTTCTCGTGGTGGTGGCCGACGGTGCCGACGGCGCCGCGTTCGCCAACACGCTCGGAGCCCTCGCCGGGCTCCGCCAATCCCCCCAAGAGGAGACGATCTAGATGGCCAAGCGCGCGGTGCTCGCCTACTCCGGCGGACTCGACACGTCGGTAGCGGTGAAGTGGATGCAGGAGAACCTCGGCGTCGAGGTGATCGCCATGGCCGTCGATGTCGGTCAGGAGCGCTCCGAGGAGGACATGGACGCGGTGCGCGAGCGGGCGCTGGCCGCCGGCGCCGTCGAGGCCCTCGTGGTCGACGCCCGCCAGGAGTTCGCTGACGAGTACGCATCGAAGGCGCTCAAGGCCAACGCGCTCTACGAGGGCAAGTACCCGCTCGTCTCCGCCCTGTCGCGCCCGGTGATCGTCAAGCACCTGGTGGCCGCGGCCCGTGAGTTCGGGGCCGATGCCGTGGCCCACGGCTGCACCGGCAAGGGCAACGACCAGGTCCGCTTCGAGGTGTCGACCCGGGCCTTGGCACCCGACCTCGAGGTCATCGCCCCCGTGCGCACCTGGGGCATGACCCGGGAGGACGCCATCCTCTACGCCTACCGGAACGAGATTCCGATCACGGCGACCAAGGAGAAGGTGTACTCCATCGACGACAACCTCTGGGGTCGTGCCATCGAGTGCGGCGAGATGGAGGACCCGTGGGCGGTGCCGCCCCAGGGCGTGTGGTCGCTGACCAAGCAGACGGCAACCGAGCCCCGTGACGTCGAGATCACGTTCGTGCAGGGTGTGCCCACCGCGGTCGACGGCAAGCCCATGGGGCTGGTCGAGCTCATCGACCATCTCAACCAGGTCGTGGGCTCGTTCGGCTGGGGTCGCATCGACATGGTGGAGAACCGTCGAGTCGGCATCAAGAGCCGGGAGACCTACGAATGCCCGGCGGCGCTGGCGCTGATCCTGGCCCATGAGGACCTCGAGTCGATCTGCCTCGAGCGCGACCTCGAGCGGGAGAAGGTCCGCATGGAGTCCCGCTACGCCGAGCTGATCTACGACGGCCTGTGGTTCTCGCCCCTGCGGGAGGCCTACGACGCTTTCATCGACTCCTCCCAGGAGTACGTGAGCGGTGAGGTCCGCCTGCGCCTCGAACCGGGCTCGTGCCGGGTGACCGGCCGTCGCAGCGACCACAGCCTGTATGACTACGGCCTGGCGACCTATGACGCCGCCGACGAGTTCCGGCACGAGGACTCGGCCGGGTTCGTCCGGCTGTGGGGCCTTGGCATCGAGACGTGGTCGGCCCGCCAGGGCCCGGGCTCGCGGAACTCGTGACGCTCTGGTCCGGGCGCTTCGAGGGCGGACCGTCCGAAGAGCTGCTGGCCTACACGGTGAGCCTCCCGTTCGATCGGCGCCTGGCGGCGGTCGATCTGGCCGGTTCGCGGGCCCACGTCCGTGGCTTGCTGCGGGGCGGGATCATGACCGACGACGAGGCCGGCGCCGTCCTCGAGGCGCTCACCACGGTGGAGTCCGAGCTGGCCGCCGGCACGTTCGAGTTCGTCGAGAGCGACGAGGACGTGCACACCGCCGTCGAGCGCCGGGTCACCGAGCTGGCGGGCGCGGCGGGGGCCAAGCTCCACACCGGCCGGAGCCGAAACGACCAGGTCGCCACCGACCTGCGCCTGTGGTGCAAGCGGGAGCTGGCCGTGGTCGGCAGCCGCATCGTGGCCCTGCAGGAGGTCCTGCTGGAACGGGCCGAGGAGGCGGGGGCCACCTACCTCCCCGGCTACACCCACCTGCAGCGGGCCCAGCCGGTGCTGCTCTCGCATCACCTGCTGGCTCACGGCTGGGCGTTCGCTCGCGACCTCGACCGCCTGCTCGACTGCCGGCGCCGGCTCGACGTGTCGCCCCTCGGGGCCGGCGCCCTCGCCGGCTCGTCCCTGCCGCTCGACCCCGACGGGGTGGCCGCCGACCTTGGCTTCGCCAGCCGGTTCGAGAACAGCCTCGACGCCGTGAGCGACCGCGACTTCGTGGCCGAATCGCTGTTCGTGCTGTCGCTCATCGCCGTGCACCTTTCCCGCATCGGCGAGGAGCTGGTGCTGTGGTCGACCGAGGAGTTCGGCTTCGCCGGCCTCGACGACGGGTACTCGACCGGCTCGTCGATGCTGCCCCAGAAGAAGAACCCCGACATCGCCGAACTGGCCCGGGGCAAGACCGGGCGCGTCATCGGGAGCCTGGTGGGGAT
>JAOBWJ010000012.1 GCA_025463335.1 Acidimicrobiales bacterium | reverse complement strand
CGTCGAGCTCGACGACGAGGAGCGCAAGCAGGCCTTCGCCCGACGCTTCGAGGAGGAAACCGGAAACGACCCCAACGCCAACGGGAAGTGGCACCTGTTCCACGTCGACGTCACCGAGCTGTCGATGGTCCGTGTCGGCGGCGACCACCTGGTGATCGACGTGTGGCACCCGGGGGAGGCGCCGCGCCGCATCGAACGGCGCTGACCGGCCAGGATGGAGGAATGGCACGGCGGCCGTTCTTGGCGTTCCTCGTGATCCTGGGGGCGTGCTCGTCATCGGGGGCCCAGGAGGCCGCGACCACGACCACCACCGTGGCGGTCGAGGCCACCACCACGACGGCTGCGCCGATCGAGACCACCACGAGCACGGCGCCCCCGCTTCGCCTGCCGGCGGCGGCCACCACCGGCGAGGTGCGGGCCCTGGTCACGCCCACCGGTGTCGTGGTCGCCGTCTACGGCGGCTCCACGGTGGGGTGGCAGGTGGGCACGCCGTGCGGCAAGCGGGCGGTGGTGGCTGGCGGCACGCCGATCCACGGTGCCACGGTCGTCCTCGATCCGGGCCACGGGGGCATCGAGACGGGGGCCGTCGGCGCCAACGGGCTCGTCGAGCGCGATCTCAACCTGGCCGTGGCCAAGCTCGTCCAGGCCGACCTCGAGCGGGAGGGGGCCACCGTGGTCATGACCCGCACGGCCGACTACCGGGTGACGCTCGACGCCCGCGCCGCCCTTGCCCAGCGGCTGAAGCCCCCGGTGTTCCTGTCCATCCACCACAACGGTGGCGCCGATGGGCCGTCCGACAAGCCCGGGACGGAGATGTACTACCAGCACGCCTCGCCGGCGTCGAAGCGGCTGGCCGGCCTCCTGTACGAGGAGGTCTTCAAGGCGTTCGCCGGCCGGTCGGGCATCGCATGGAACGCCAACGTGGATGCGGGAGCCAAGTTCCGGCTCAGTGACCGGGGCGGCGACTACTACGGCGTCCTCCGGGGAACCAGCGGCGTGACGGCGGTGATCAGCGAGGGCCTGTTCCTCTCCGCCTCCCGCAGCGAGGCCGACCTCCTGGCCCGTCCCGACGTCCAGGCAGCGGAAGCGGAGGCCATCACCCGGGCAGTGCGGCGGTTCATGCTCGGCGCCGATCCCGGCTCGGGCTTCGTCCAGCCGATCCGGCGCGATACCCCTGCCGGGGGTGGTGGCGGAGCTGCCGGCTGTGTCGACCCGCCGCTCAGCCGTTGATCCATCTCCACGCTCAATGGTCAGTGAGGGTCATGCCTCTGCGAACGATCCTGTCCTAGCTTCGACCAGGTGACTCCTGGTCCGCCGCTGACGGCTCCGGTGCGAGTGGCCGTGGTCGACGGCGATCCTGCCTTCGCCAGCGTGGCCGCGTCCGGCCTGCGCTTCGCCGACGCTCTCGAAGTGGTGGCCATCGCGCCGGCACCGCTCGACGTGGTCGATCGGGTGGCGACATGGCGGGCTGACATCGTCGTGCTCGACCTTCACCTGTTCGGCCCCGGCACCGGACGGCCGCTGATCGAGCCCCTCAAGCAACGGGGCATCGACGTGGTGCTCACGACCGAGGACCCGGTGGCCTCGATCCTCGACCACTGCCCGGTGCACGACAAGGCCCGGTCCCGCACGGCGCTGTACGCCTTGGTCGAGGCGGTGCGGCGCCGACGGTGCGTCGAGGTGTTGGCGGACTAGTCCGCGTGTGGAATTGCCTCGCCTAGTCACGACGGGGCAGGCACGACCACCTACCGTCCGGGTGCCGGCTCGACGGGTCGGTGCGATGCGTTGATCCGTGGGGCCGTTACCTGGTCGCCTGACCCCCGGGGAGCAAGTGGCGAAACCGACGCCGAGCACCGAACCCGGAGTCGTCGCCAGATGTACCGCCGCACCACCAGGTTCCTCGGCGCCGTCCTCCTCGTGACGGCAGCCGCTGTGGGCCTCACCTCGGTCGCCAACGCCGGGACGGTCCGCGTGGCCGGCTCGCTGCTCGGGGCGGGCCGGGAGCTCACGGTGGCCGACTGCAGTCACACCTTCGACGGGGACGCCGTGGCGGTCGTCCCCAAAGATCGGTTCGATCGGGGGACGACCGCGTTCGTGTCGGCCTCGGACCGCTCCGGATGGGCCAGTGGCGGCGGCGCGACCGGGATCGCGACCGCCGCCCTGGTTCATGTGCACGTCCCTGCCGGCACCGCCGCCGGGGTGTATCCGGTGGACGTCAAGGCGGCCGGGATGCTTCACGGCAAGCCGGCCGAAGTCATCGACCGGCTGACCGTGAGGGTTCGCTGCTCCGCCCGGTAACGTCCACCCGGTGCGGGTCGGAGTGCTGGCGTCGGGTAGCGGCACCATTCTTGAAGCGATCCTCACCGAGGGCATCGAGGTGGCGGCCGTCGTCGCCGACCGCAAGTGCCGGGCGCTCGACGTGGCTCGCGATGCCGGCGTCGAGGCGGTGCTGGTCGAGCGCACTGACTTCTCCCCATCGTTCGACCGTGAGGCCTACTGCGTGCAGGTCGTCGACGCCTGCCAGCAACTGCAGCTCGACGTGCTCGTGAGCGCCGGGTTCGGGACCGTGGTGCCGGGCGTGGCCACGGCCTTCGCCGGCCGCATGATCAACACCCACCCGGCCTTGCTGCCCGCGTTCAAGGGCTGGCACGCCGTGCGTGACGCCCTGGAGGCCGGGGCGACGGTCACCGGCTGCACGGTGCACGTGGTGACCGAGGAGATGGACGAGGGCCCGATCCTCGCCCAGGAGACGGTGCCGGTCCTGCCCGGCGACACCGAGGACACGCTGCACGAACGCATCAAGGAGGTCGAGCGGCGCCTCCTTCCCGCAACCATCCGCCGCTTCGTCGAGGAGAATGCATGAAGGCGCTGCTCAGCGCGTACGACAAGTCCGGGATCGTCGACCTGGCCAAGGGCCTGGTCGACCTCGGTTGGGACCTGGTTTCGAGCGGCGGCACGGCCAAGGCCATCGCCGAGGCCGGGCTGCCGGTCACCGACGTGGCCGACCTGACCGGCTTCCCGGCCATGCTCGGGCACCGGGTCGTGACGCTGCACCCGAAGGTCCACGGTGCGCTGCTGGCCGACCGCGACGACCCGTCGCACCGGGCCGACATGGCGGAGTACGGCATCGAGCCCATCGATCTCGTGGTCGTGAACCTCTACCCGTTCCAGTCGGACCCGTCGATCGAGCTCATCGACGTCGGCGGCCCGACGATGGTGCGAGCGGCCGCCAAGAACCACGCCCACGTCGGGATCGTGGTCGACCCAGCGGACTACGACGTGGTGCTCGAAGAGCTGCGAGGCGGGCCCCTGTCGGCCGCCACCAAGCGCCGGCTGGCCCGCAAGGCGTTCGCCCACACCGCGGCGTACGACGCGGCCATCGTCACCTGGTTCGACGAGGCCGACGAGGAGCCGCTGCCGCCGACCGTGCATCTGGCCCTCGAGCGGGTGCAGGACCTGCGCTACGGCGAGAACCCCCACCAGACGGGAGCCCGCTACCGCACCATCGGCTCGTCGTCGTGGTGGGACGACGTCGAACAGCACGCCGGGATGGCGCTGTCGTATCTCAACCTGTTCGACGCCGATGCTGCCTGGGCGCTGGTCCACGACCTCGGCGACCAGCCGGCGGTCGCCATCATCAAGCACGCCAACCCGTGTGGCGCGGCGGTGGCCGACACGCTCGACGAGGCGTACCAGCGGGCGTTCGAGTGCGATGAGCGCTCGGCGTTCGGCGGCATCGTGGCCCTCAACCGCCCGGTCGACATTGCCACGGTCGAGCGCATGGTGGCGGCAGCGCAGGCCGATCTGGTCATCGCCCCGTCGTTCGAGCCCGGCGCCATCGAGGCGCTGCAGGCCAAGCGGAAGAACACCCGGCTGCTGTCGGCCCCGCCGCCCACGGTGGAGCGCCTCCAGCTGCGGCAGCTCAACGGCGGGTTCCTGGTCCAGGACCAGCACCACTTCGCCGCCACCCGGGCCGACTGGCGGGTCGTCACCCAACGCCAGCCGACGGAGGCCGAGTGGGCCGACACCGAATTGGCCTGGCGCATCTGCGGTTGGGTGAAGTCGAATTCCATCGTGCTGGTGAAGGACGGGACGGCCTGGGGCATCGGCGCCGGGCAGCAGAACCGGGTCGAGGCCGGCCTGATCGCGGCGTCCAAGGCCGCCGGACGGGCCGCCGGCGGGGCGTGCGCCAGCGACGCCTTCTACCCGTTCCCCGACGGCATCGAGGCGGCGGCCGAGGCCGGCGTCGCCGTCATCATCCAGCCCGGCGGGTCGGTGGGTGACGAGAAGACCATCGCCAAGGCCGACGAGCTCGGTGTGGCCATGGTGTTCACCGGCGAGCGGCACTTCCTCCACTGATGGACGACGTCATCTACATGCCCGGGGCCCCGGTGGCGGAGGCCGTCCTCGACGACGTGGCCCTCCGCGTGGCCCACCTGCGCGAGCGCGGCATCACCGTCGGCCTCGGCACCATCCTCGTTGGCGACGACGGGGCGTCGGCCAGCTACGTGGCCAAGAAGCACCTGACGTCCGAGCAGGTCGGCATCACCTCCCACCACATCGACGTGGCGGCCGGTGACCAGGCCGGCCTCATGGAGGCCGTGCGCCGGTTCAACGAGGACCCGGACGTGACCGGCTACCTCATCCAGAACCCCACGCCGGGCTGCGACTTCAACGCCGCCATGGAGGCCATGGACCCGGCCAAGGACGCCGACGGGCTCCACCCGCACTCCCTCGGCCTGCTGGCCATGGGGGCCAAGGGCCCGCGGCCGGCCACGCCCTCCGGCATCCAGGCCATGCTCCAGCACTACGAGGTGCCCGTCGAGGGTCGCCACGTGGTGATCGTGGGCCGCGGCCCGACCCTGGGTCGGCCGCTGTCGCTGCTGATGGCGCTCAAGGAGCCGGGGGCCAACGCGGCGGTGACCACCGTGCACACGGGCGTGCAGAACCTGGCCGACTACACCCGCCAGGGCGACATCGTCATCGGCGCCGCCGGCGTGCCCGGCATCATCCAGCCCAACATGATCCGACCGGGCGCCGCCGTGGTCAGCGGGGGCATCGTGTTCCAGGGCAAGAAGCTGCTGGCCGACGTCGACGAGTCGGTGGCCGAGGTCGCCGGCTGGATCACGCCCCGGCTCGGGGGCGTCGGCCCCACCACCGTCGCCCTGCTCTTGCGCAACACCGTCGAGGCGGCGGAACGGAACGTCGGATGACGAGGATCCGCGACCTGCTGGCTGCCGGGCCGAGCTACTCGTTCGAGTTCAGCCCGCCTCGGGACGCGGCGGGGGAGGAGCGGCTGGAGAAGACGCTGCTCGAGCTCGAGCCGCTGCAGCCGTCGTTCATCTCGGTGACGTACGGGGCCGGCGGCACCACCCGGGAGACGACGAAGCGCATCGTCGAGCACGTCGCCCGCGACACGTCGATGACCCCGATGCCGCACCTCACGTGCGTGGCCCACACCCGGGCCGACCTGGAGCAGATCGTCACCGGCTACCGGGACGCCGGCATGGAGAACATCCTCGCGCTGGGTGGCGATCCGCCCGCCGGCGGGGCCAGCTACCCGACCGACTTCCTCTATGCCGCCGAGCTGCTCGCCGTGGTCAAGGAGCTGGGCGACTTCTCCGTCGGCGTGGCCGCCTTCCCCGAGGGCCACCCGCGCTCGGCCGACCGCCCCACCGACCGGCGCCACCTTGCCGCGAAGCTGCGGGTCGCCGACTTCGGCATCACCCAGTTCTTCTTCCGGGCCGAGGACTACTTCCGCATGG
>JAOBWJ010000105.1 GCA_025463335.1 Acidimicrobiales bacterium | reverse complement strand
GCCCGTTCGATCAAGGACGGCGTGGACCTGCTCGAGGAGCTGGGCGCCTTCGACGACGACGGGCGCCTCACCACGCTCGGCCGGAACCTGGCCCAGCTCCCGCTCGACCCCCGGCTCGGACGCATGGTGCTGGAGGCCGACCGGCACGGGTGCGTGCACGAGGTGATGGTCATCGCCGCCGCCCTGTCGATCCAAGACCCACGGGAGCGGCCGCGAGACGAGCACCGCCAGCAGGCCGAGGAGCTGCACCGCCGGTTCGTCGACGACTCGTCCGACTTCCTCACCTTCCTCAACCTTTGGGAGCACCTGCGCGACCGGCAGAAGCACCTGTCGTCGAACCAGTTCCGGCGCGAGTGCAAGGCCGAGTACCTGCACTACCTGCGCGTCCGGGAGTGGCAGGACATCTACAGCCAGCTCCTCCAGGTCACCCGGAGCATGCGGATCAAGGTCAACCGCGCCCGGGCGACCGACAGCGACATCCACCTGTCGCTGCTGGCCGGCCTGCTGTCCCACGTGGGCATGCACGACGAGGCCCGGCGCGACTACCAGGGCGCCCGCAACGCCCGCTTCGCCCTGTCGCGGGGCTCGGTCCTGGCCAAGAAGTCGCCCCGCTGGGTGATGGCTGCCGAACTGATGGAGACCAACCGGCTCTGGGCCCACACCGGCGCCCGCATCCAACCGGAGTGGGTGGAGCGGGTCGGCGGCCACCTCGTGCAACGCACCTACAGCGAGCCCCACTGGGAGCGGGCCAGCGGGTCGGTCCAGGCCTTCGAGCGGGTGACGCTCTACGGACTGCCGATCGTCACCAACCGCAAGGTCAACGTGGGCCGCCTCGACCCGGGGCTGGCCCGCGAGCTGTTCATCCGCCATGCCCTGGTCGAGGGTGACTGGGAGACCCACCACGCCTTCCTCGCCCACAACCGGTCCCTTGCCGACGACGTGGGTGAGCTCGAGGAACGGGCCCGCCGGCGCGACCTGCTCGCCGACGACCAGGCCATCTTCGCCCTCTACGACGAGCGGGTTCCGGCCGACGTCGTCTCCGGCCGCCACTTCGACCGGTGGTACAAGCGCGAGCAACCGGACCTGACGTTCACCGTCGACGACCTCATCGCCGCCGATGCCCACGGCGTGACCACCGCCGCCTACCCGGACGTCTGGCGCCAGGGCGACCTCGAGCTGGCCCTCACCTACGAGTACGACCCCCTGTCGGACACCGACGGCGTCACCGTCCACGTGCCGCTGCCCGCCCTCCACCGGCTCTCGCCCGACGGCTTCGACTGGCACGTGCCCGGGCACCGCGAAGAGTTGGTCGCCGCCCTCATCCGCATCCTCCCCAAGCAGGTGCGGCGTGAGCTGGTGCCCGCCCCCGAGCACGCTCGCGCCGCCCTCGAGCGCATCTCCCCGGCCGACGGGCCGCTGCTCGAGGTCCTGGCCGTCGAGCTGTCCCGCCAGGCCGGCACGGTGGTGCTGGCCGCCAACTTCGACCTCGAGCAGCTCCCGCCCTACCTGCGGGTCGGCTTCCTCGTCCACGACGAGCGGGGCCGGCCGCTCGAGCTGGGCAAGGACCTCGGTCTGCTGCAACGCCGGCTCCACGGCCGGCTGCGCGACGCCGTGGCCCACGCCGGCCGGGCCATGGAGCGCACCGGCGAGCAGACGTGGGTGTTCGGCACCATCCCGCGCACGGTGGCCATCGACTGGGCCGGCCAGCCGGTCACGGGGTACCCCACGCTGGTCGACGAGGACGGCACCGTCGGCCTCCGAGTGGTGGCGTCGGCCGACGAGCAGCGCACCTCGATGTGGGCCGCCACTCGCCGGCTGCTGCTGCTCACCAGCCCGTCACCCAAGCGGGCCCTGCGCGACCGGCTGACCAACCGCACCAAGGTCGCGCTCGGCCACGCCCCGCACACCGGCTTCGCCGAGCTGCTCGACGACTGCATCACGTGCGCCGTCGACGGTTTGCTGGCCAAGCACGGCGGGCCCGCCTGGGACGAGGACGGGTTCGCCGGCTTGCGGGACGCGGTGAAGGGCGAGCTCGGCGACCGGACCGTCGGCGTGGTCGCCGCCGTGGGCCGCATCCTCGATGCCGCCCACGCCATCGAGGAGCGCCTGCGGACGCTGTCGGCGCCCGTCGTGTTGGGCGCCGTCACCGACATCCACGTGCAGCTATCCCGCCTCGTGTTCCCGGGCTTCGTCACCGCCACTGGTGCCGCCCGGCTGCCCGACCTGCTGCGTTATCTCGAGGCCATCGAGCGCCGGCTCGACAAGCTTCCCGAGGACCCCGGGCGGGACCGCGAGCTGGTGAGCCGGGTGCGGGCCCTGGAAGACCAGCTGTTGCGCATCCCCCGGTCCGACAACGTCGAACGCATCCGGTGGATGCTGGAGGAGCTGCGGGTCAGCTTCTTCGCTCAACAGCTCGGGACGGCCCAGCGGGTGAGCGAACCACGGGTACAACGGGAGATCGAGGAGGCCGCCCGGCGGCCGCGATCCTGACGTCGGGCTCGGCGCCGGGGTCGGTCATGGCCAAGAGCCGCACCCCCTCCTCCACCAGGTCGAGCCGGTCGGCGCGCGACACCTGCCCGAACGGGGTGACCACGATGGTCGCCGAGCCCTTGGTCCGCTCGACCGCCCACGTCCCGGCCGCGAAGCCATCGACCAGCACGGTCGGCACGCCGATGAGCCCGCTGCGCACGTCCTCCCGCAGGATCCGTGCCCGGTCGTCGTGGGCGAGCAGCACGTTGTCGTAGTCGGGCAGGAATCGCACCGGCGCCGGCGTGTCCCGATCGGGCAGCACTCCGTCGGGGACGTCGTACAGCTCGGCGCCCCGCTCGTCGCGGAAGCGGCGGAGCTCGAGGCCGTCGAGCACCTCCCGGGCGCCGGTCAACCCCGACCATGTGCGGAAGTCGGCGGCCTTGGCCGGCCCGAAGGCCGCCAGGTAACGGCGGGCGAGGTCGCCCACGGACGCCTCGGCCGCCAAGGGACTGCCCAGCCACGACTCGACCGACGTGAGGTTCGGCACGCCCGACTGACCCCAGACGCCGCGCGGCGGGACCTGCACCAGGGGCACGTACGCCCGCACCACCTGGGCCAGGGCCGCCGGGTCGCGTTCGGGCCACCGGAGCTGCAGCTCCTGGCCCAGGTCCTTCGACGTCCGAGGCCGCTCCTCCACCAGCTGGCGGCCGGCGGCGGCGACCTCGTCCACGTCGAGGTCGACGAGGTACCGGCCCCAGTTGCCATTGAGGCCGCGGATGGTGACCGGCTCGGTGAGCGGGCGCAGCACCAGGCAGTCCTCGGCCAGCACGAGGTGGATCGTCGAGCGCATCACCACGATGCGAACCGCTCGCCGGTCGAGGAGGAGCTCAGCCAGCCGCGTCGGGTCGAAGTCCGCCAGCCGGGCGTGGAGCGCCAGATACGGCGAGCCCGAGTTCTGGGCCTGAAGGCCGACGAGGTGCTCGAGGGCGTCGACCACCGACCGCTCGGAGCGGCGCAGGAGGAGCTGTCGCTCGAGGAGGGCCCGGTTCAACCGGCGAGGATCGAGCGTCTCCACCATGCCGAAGGTAGACGGCTCCCGA
>JAOBWJ010000101.1 GCA_025463335.1 Acidimicrobiales bacterium | reverse complement strand
CGGCCCACACCAGCGTCGGCACGGATCGGCGGTCACGGACACCGACGACGATCACGGGACGCATGGGCCGGACGCTACGAGCGCCCCGTGATCGGCGGGCAACGACCCGGAGGCCGTTCGGTGAACTTCCGTCGATCAGCGCGCGAGGTAGGCCAACCAGCCGCCGAACGCGGTGATGTCGGGAGCGTCGGAGGCGGCGAACGACTCGCACAGGAAGCCTGCGGCCGAGGTGCCGTCGGCCAGGACGACGGTGCCGATGGCCAGCGGTGAGGGGATGGCGGCCACGAACGAGCCGAACCCGTCGGTCGGCAGCCGCCACACCTCGGTCTGGATGGCGGCGCCCCCGGGTCCCGTCCGGACCAGGCCCGGCTTGGGCGGGTCGGTCGGCAACGCCACCAGCCGGTATTCCGGCGCGGTGGGGACGGCCCGGACGAGGTGGCCACCCCGGTCGGAGAGCTGCCAGTTGAGGGGCTGGCCGGTGAGGTGGGCGCCCACCACCACCACGTCGGTCCACCCCACCCATTCCGGCGGGGCCGGGTCGGGCTCGCCGGCCAAGCGGGCGGCGGCAACCGCCACGACCGGGTCGGCGAAGGCCGGCCCGAGGAAGGACACGCCGAACGGCACCCCGTCGTCGCGCCACCCGCACGGGACGGCGGCCACGCACAGGTCGAGGGGGTTGGCCCCGGCCGTGAACGTGCCCAGCCGCCGGTTGATCCCGAGCGGGTCGGCGGCCACCGCCTCGAGGGTCGGGGCCTCGCCCACCGTCGGCACGGCCACCACGTCGACGTCGCGCCACCACCCGGCCACCTCGGCGGCCAAGCCCGGGAGGCGGGACCGATCGGCCGCCGACGTGGCGGCATCGATGGCCCCCCCCAGCCCGATGAGCTCGGCCACCGTCGGGTCGGCCCCGTCGGAGTGCGACGCCAGGAAGGCGCCGACGGCGGCATGCCGCTCGGGCAGGAAGGCCGGGCCGTAGACGAGGAGCGCGGCCTCCAGGTAGGGCGTGAGGTCGACCTCCACCACGGTGCCGATCGCCTCGAGCTCCTTGGTGGCCCGACCCCACGCCGCGGCCGCGTCCTCGTCGAGTGCCCCGAGCTGGTCGGCCCGGGGCACGCCGATCCGGAGCGGCCCCGGGGGCGCCACCGGCGTGCCGGTGGGGATCACCCGAGGCCCACCGGCCATGCGACCGAGTGCCTCGGCCGCCTCGCCGACTGTCCGGGCGAAGATCGACACGCAGTCGAGCGAGGCGCATGCCGGCACCACACCCTCGGTCGACACCAGGCCGACCGTGGGTTTGAGGCCGACCACGCCGCACAGGGCCGCCGGCACCCGACCCGAACCAGCGGTGTCGGTGCCGATGGCCAGGTCGGCCAGCCCGAGGGCTACTGCCGCGGCCGAGCCCGAGCTCGAGCCGCCGGCGATGCGGTCAGGCACGTGCGGGTTGACCACCGCGCCGTGGGGCGAGCGGGTGCCCACCAAGCCGGTCGCGAACTGGTCGAGGTTGGTCTTGCCCACGACGACGGCACCGGCGTCGACCAGCCGCTGCACGGCCGGCGCCGACACCGCCGGGGTGTAGGCGAACGCCGGATGAGCGCAGGTGGTCGGTACCCCGGCGACGTCGACGTTGTCCTTCACCGCCAGACGAGTGCCATCAGCGGCGTCGATGAGTTCCGTGATCCAGATCGTCATGCACCAAGAGCGTCGAGCAACGCTGACGAAGGTGCAACTGCGCCGAACACGCCGCCCTGCATGGTGACCATCTTGAGGGCGGCCTCGTAGTTGCCGACGTCGGTGGCGCCGGTGCAGTCCGACAGCAGCAGGCACTCGTAGCCGCGGTCGTTGGCCTCCCGCATCGTCGTGTGGACGCACACGTCGGTGGTGATGCCGGTCAGCACGATGTGGGTGATGCCATGGCGGCGCAGCACCAGGTCGAGGTCGGTGGCGTAGAACGCGCCCTTGCCCGGCTTGTCGATGACGATCTCGCCCTCGACCGGCGCCACCTCGGGCACGATCTCCCACCCCGGCTCGCCCCGGGTGAGGATCCGGCCGCACGGCCCGGCGTCGCCGATGCCAGCGCCCATCTGCTTCGAGCGCCACAGCTTGTTGGGCGGGCAGTCCGACAGGTCGGGCCGATGGCCCTCCCGCGTATGGATCACCAGCCATCCGGCCGACCGCACGGCGGCGAGCACCTTGGCCGTGGGCTCGAGCCCGGCCCGGGTCAGGTTCAGGTCGTAGCCCATGGCATCGACGTAGCCACCCGGGCCGCAGAAGTCGACCTGCCAGTCGATGCAGATGAGCGCCGTGCGGGCCGGCTCGATGGTGCCGTCATACGGCCAGGCGTAGGGGTCGGCGTCGACGGTGGACGTGATCACGAGACGGCCTCCAGGGGGATGCGGCGATGGATCGCCTGGACGAGGGCGGTGCTGGTTCCGACGGCGCCGAAGATGCCGCCCGACATGGTGACGCTGCTGAGGGCGTGGGCCCCGAGGCCCTCGTCGAACGGCGCGACGCCGTCCGTGAGGACGAGGCACTCGTAGCCCCGGTCGTTGGCCGACCGCAGCGTGCTGTCAACGGCGGCCTCGTGGCCAAAGCCACCGAGCACGAGGTGGTCGACACCCCGGGCCCGCAGGACGTCGTCGAGGGGACCGCCGTGGAAGCCGTCGACACCGGTGGCATCGACGACGACGTCGGACGGGCGGGGGTTGAACGTCAGCCGCCAGTCGTCCTCGCCCGGGCGGGGCGGGACGATGCTGCGGCGGCGGCCGGGCGGGGCACCGTGGCGGACCACGACGATCAGCGCGCCGGCCGTTCGCATTTCTGCGGCCACCGACAGGAGCACGGTGGCCACCTCGGCTGCCCGCCTCGACCGCGCCGCCCACCCGGCCTGGGCGCCGGCCACGACCAGGGCGAGTCGCCCGGGGTCGAGGACGCCGTCGTAGGGCCAGGGATACGGCACGGTCGAGTCGAGCACGGTCACGTCATCAACCCTTGGGGATCTCGCCCACGACGCCCTTCACGAAGACGGTGGCGGCCGCCTCGATCTCGGCGTAGGTCGGGACCTTCCCGGCCGGGAACAGCTGGGCGCCGTCCTGGGCCACGACCGGCCCCTTGAACGGCGAGCCGGGACCGGCGATGTCCGTTGCCGCCTTGGCGATCAGGTCCTTGGTCGCCTGGGTGACCGACGGCCCGTACTTGGACTGGACGAACGGGTTGAGCCCGTCCTTCAGGCCCGAGCGGAAGTTGGCGTTGTACTTGCTGCCGGTGAACTTGCCGTCGAGGGCGGTCTTCACGATGTCCTCGAACATGGCCTTCCAGTCCCACTCGGAACCGGTGACCCAGCCCTTGGGTGCGAGCGACGAGGCGTCGGCGTGGTAGCCCACGACCATGGCGCCGGCGGCCTCGGCCGCCTTGGTGATGGTGCCGGTGCAGTCCTGGTGCTGGGTCAGGACGTCGACACCCTGGGCGAGGAGGCTCTTGGCTGCCTCGGCCTGCTTGGCCGGGTCGCACCAGTTCGACGTGTTGACCACGTAGGTCTCGGCCTTGGGGTTGACCGACTGGGCACCGAGCTCGAACGCATCGATGTTGGCGATCGTCTGGGGAATCGGGAAGGCGTAGACGTAGCCCAGCTTGTTGGTCTTGGTGGCCTTCCCGGCGGCGATGCCGGCCAGGTACACCGGCTCGTACACGGTGCCGAAATAGGTGCCGGTGTTGGCGGGCACCGTGTCCTTGATGAAGTTGCCCTGCTGCACCACCACCACGTCGGGGTGGGCGGCGGCGACCTTCATGGCCGGGTCGAGATGGCCGTAGCTGGTGGCGAAGATGATCTTGGCGCCCTTGGCGATCATCGTCTCCATGATCCGGGACGCCTCGTCGGTCTCCGGCACGTTCTCCTGGGTGAGAACCTTCAGGTCGGGGAAGTCCTTCTTCACGGCCATGGCGCCGTCGTAGGCCGCCTGGTTGTAGCCGACGTCGTCCTTGGGGCCGACGAAGATGAAGCCGACGGCGGTGCTGCCCTGGCCGGGAGCAGCGTCGGACGACGAGCCGCCGTCGGCCGCTGCCGGGGTGCCGGTGTCGTTGCCGTTGCTGCCGCAGGCGGCGGCCAGCATGGCGACGAGGAGGGCGACCGCGAGGGTCGCCCGACGAGGAGTTCGTGCACGCACGGGTAGTTCCTTTCGGAGGTGGTCTGGTGTCGGAGGTGCGGGGTGGGTGTGCCGGGTGAAAACGGGGGTGGTCAGGACGTGCTGAGCTCGAAGACCTTCTGGAGGCCTTCGGGCGCCTCGGCCGCTCGCTTCTTGCCGAGGAGGACGAGCACGACGATCACGGCGAGGTAGGGCAGGGAGTCGAGGGCGAACTGGTTGATGGCCCAGCCCCGGGCCTGCAGCGCCGGCGACAGGGCCAGGGCGGCGCCGAACAGGTACGACCCGCCCATGGCGGCGAGGGGCCGGCGGGCAGCGAAGATCACCACGGCCACGGCGACGAAGCCCCGACCCTGGGTCATGTTCTCGAACCAGGAGTTGGCGTAGGCCGTCGACAGCTGCGCACCACCGATGCCAGCCAGCAGGCCGCCGGTGACCACGGCGAGGTACTGCA
Source organism: Acidimicrobiales bacterium (assembly GCA_025463335.1). Taxonomy (GTDB): domain Bacteria; phylum Actinomycetota; class Acidimicrobiia; order Acidimicrobiales; family CADCSY01; genus RYN-34. Next base: position 10,807 of record JAOBWJ010000101.1, on the reverse strand, counting down.
CGAGGCGCACGTCGTGGCCGTACGTCGCCAGCACCTCGCTGCGCTCGCCGGCGCCCCGCACGAGGAGGCCGATGCCGGTCCGCTGGAGGACGAACCAGGTGACCGGCACGAGCACGAAGCTGAGGTACGTCAACGGGTCGTGTTGGAAGAGGATCTCGCCGACCCACGGGATCTTCGAGAGCACGGGCACATCCCACGCCGTGAACGAGTGGATCTGACGGGAGACGAAGGCGGCGCCGAACAGCGACGTGAGCCCGAGGCCGAGGAACAGCACGACCAGGCCGGTGGCGAGCTGGTTGGCGCCCCGGTGCAGCACGAAGAAGGCATGGACGAAGGCGAGGGCACCACCGGCCACGGCGCCGGCGAGCACGCCGACCCAGGGGTTGCCGGTGTTGGCGGTGATGGCGTAGCCGGCCAGTGCGCCGGCGAGCATCGAGCCCTCCGTGCCGAGGTTGACCACGCCAGCGGTCTCGGCGATCGACTCGCCGACCGACGCGTAGAGGATCGAGGTGCCGCCGCGCACAGCCCCGGTGAGCACTTCGATGGGAAGGGTCATGCCGCTGCTGCCTTCACTCGGGTCCAGCCGAAGACCGCCAGCAGGACGAGGGCCATGAGGACGTTCACCGTCGCCGCCGGCAGCGACGAGTCGAGTTGGAGGCTGTCGCCGGTGATCGAGATGGCGGCCAGCACGACGGCGGCCACAGCGACGTTGATCGGCTTGTGCCGGGCCAGCCAGCTGGCCAGGAAGCCGACGTAGCCGTACGTCAGCAGGAACCCCTGGCGGAGCTTGAACTCGGCGCCGGCCAGCTGGGCCACGCCGCCGAGTCCGGCCAGGGCACCGCCGACGAGCATGGCCGAGAGCAGCGTGCCGCCCACCCGGATGCCGGCTCGGCGGGCCGCCTCGGGGTTGCCGCCCACCACCCGGAGCTGGAAGCCCCAGCGAGTTGAGCGCAGCAGCCACCACACGAGCCCGGTGGCCACCACGGCCACGAGCAGGCCGGCGTGGACCTTGCTGTTGCCGAGCAGCGGGAACCGGTCGACCACGGGGATGGGTCGGGAGGCGGGCTGGCCGCTGCCGTTGCGGTCCTTCCACCGGTCGAAGATCAGGAAGGTCATCAGGTTGATGGCGAGGTAGTTGAGGAGCAGCGTGCTGACCGCCTCGTTGATGCCGACCGCCAGCCGGAGCAGGGCGGCGATGGCGGCCCAAAGCGCCCCACCGACGGCACCGGCAACGCACATGACGACGAGCACCGCCATGCCCGACATGCGGCCGTCGACGGCGAGGTTGGCGCCCATGGCGAACACGCCGCCCACCACCAGCTGGCCCTCTCCGCCCACGTTGACCAGGCCGGCCTTGGCCGGCACGGCCACCGCGAGGGCGGCGAGGATCAGGGGCGTGGCCTTGAGGAAGACGCCGTCGAAGGAGGCGCTCGAGGTGATGGCCGTCCACATGCTCGAGTAGACCGAGAACGGGTTGGCGCCCTTGGTCAGCACGAGCAGGCCGAAGGCCACGGCCGCGGCACCCAGGGCCAGCGCCCAACGGATGACGGCCTTCACGCCGAACTTGTCGAGGATCAGGGCCGTCATGCCGCTTCACCCCCATGCAGCATCAGGCGGCCGATCTCGTAGCGATCGGTTGATCCGGGGGTGACGATCCCGGCCACCCGGCCGGCGTGGAGGACGACGATGCGGTCGGACAGCTCCATGAGCTCGTCGAGGTCCTCGGAGATGAGCAGCACACCCGCTCCCTCGGCTCGCCGTTCGAGCAGCAGCTCCTGGGTGCGCCGGGTCATGGCGATGTCGAGGCCCCGGCTCGGGTAGGCGGCGACGACGAGCGCCGAGGGCGCCCCCACGGAGCGGACGAGCATGACCCGCTGGATGTTGCCGCCCGAGAGCGTCGCCACCGTGCGATCGGGCGCCGCCACCTTGAGGCGGGTGGCGCCGTCGAGGGCGGCCAGCTTCTCGTCGACCGCCTTCCAGTCGATGCCGAGGCCCTTCTTGTACGACGACAGCGAGGCCAGTGCCAAGTGGTCGCGCACCGACAGGCCCGGCACGACGGCATCGGCCAAGGGGTCCTCGGGCACGCCGACGGCGCCGGCGGCGATGGCCTGGCGGGGATCGTGGATCGACTCGCCGTTCACCACCACTGAGCCCTCCGTCGGGGCGACCAGGCCGAGCACGACCTCGTACAGCTCCCGCTGGCCGTTGCCCGACACGCCGGCCACGCCCACCAGTTCGCCGGCGGCGACCTCGAGGTCGACGTCGGTGAGGGCGTTGCGCACGCTCACGCCCCGCAGGAACAGCGCCGGTCCCGACCCCTTCACCAGCGTCGGACGTTCGGCCGGCAGGCCGGCCACGGCATGGCCGACCATGGCCTGGACCAGCTCCTCGTCGGTGAGGCTCGCCGGGTCGGCGTCCTGCAGGATCACCTTGCCGCCCCGGAGGATCGTGACCCGGTCGGCGATCGAGCGGGCCTCGGGCAGCTTGTGGGTGATGATGATCACCGACAGGCCCCGTTCCCGCAGCTCGCGCAGGCCGGCGAACAGGGCGTCGACCTCCTGGGGGGCGAGCACGCTCGTCGGCTCGTCGAGGATGACCAGCCGGGCCCCGGCCATGAGCACCTTGAGGATCTCCACCCGCTGGCGCTCACCGATGCTCAAGCTGCGCACCAGGGCGTCGGGATCGGCGGGCAGGCCGAACGTGACAGCGGCCTCCCGGACCCGCTCCCGCAGGCCGGCCCGGTCGAGCTTGCCCAGCTTGAAGGGCAGGGCCAGGGCGATGTTCTCGGCCACCGTGAACGCCGGGATCAGTCGCAAGTCCTGGAAGACCATCCCGATGTGGTGGGCCCGGGCCACGGCCGGGGAGGTGATCTCGACCGCCTCACCGTCGACCCGGATCTCGCCGGCGTCGGGCTGGTAGGTGCCATAGACGAGCTTCATCAGCGTCGACTTGCCGGCGCCGTTCTCCCCGAGCACGGCGTGCACCTCGCCCGGGGCGATGGTGAGTGCGACGTCGTCGTTGGCCACCAGGTCGCCGAACCGCTTGGTCAGGCCCCGCACCTGGAGGCGAGGGATGACTTCGACGCCCACTTCCTCCAGCAACGTCACGCTTCACCTCCCTGGGGCTGCGCCCCAGACCCGTCGCCGCTCGGCTCGCTGGCGCTCGCTCGATCGGCGGCACTCGCTGCGCTCATGCCTCGTCCTCCATGTCGGGGGCGGTGGCCATGCGGGCGATGGCCGCGGCGACCCGCTGCTGCACGACCGCTTGGGAGTGGTCGAGGTGGCCGAGGAACTGCCGCTCGGCCTCGACCAGGTCGCCGGCCAGCACGGCTCTGGCGATGCCGATGTGCTCGTCGATGGTCGAGGCGATGCGATCGGAGGTGAGGAAGTCGACCATCCGCACCGTGCGGATGCGCTCGTTGACCTGGCGGAGCAGGTCGACGAGCACGGGGTTGCCCGCCGCTTCGGCCAGGGTGACGTGGAACGTCTCGTCCACCAGTACGAAGGAGGGTCCGGGCTCGGGCTCGTCGCCGGCCAGCCCCTCCCACTCCTCCACCAGGGCACCGAGGGCGACGGCGTCGTGGCCACCACCGGTGCGAGCCGGGCGCTGGATGGCCTGGAGCTCGAGACCGGAGCGCACCTCGTAGAGCCAGCGGATGGCGGCCACGTCGGGCACGACCGGCGAATAGCCGCCATCGGTCTGCCGGGCCACCAGACCCTCGGCGTGGAGCCGGAGGAGCGCCTCGCGGATGGGCGTGCGGGAGACGCCGAGCATCCCGGCCAGCCGGATCTCCTTGAGGCGAACGCCCAGCCGGAAGTCGCCGGCGAGGAGCCGACGCTTCAGCTCGGTGTAGGCGTGCTCACTGCGGAGCGATCCCGTCGCCACGGGCTCTGTATGCAGCGGGGTATGCATGGCCCCGGAACGTACGGATGGCTCGTGTCCGCCCCGTGTGGGCGCGATGAGCGCTGGGCGTCCATGCCCTTACGGCTGACTGACGTGGACCGCACTCACGTGGGCGGCGACCACCCGCCAACCGCCGTCGAGCCGGGCCCACGTCTGCGACTGGTGGACGACGTCGCCCGTCTCGGTGAGCCGGCACACGGCGAAGGCGCTGGCCACGTCATCGCCCCAGGTGCGGATCTCGAGCTGCTCGGTGGTGCGGGGCCCGGTCTGGCGGGGCCCGGCCCTGCGGGCCGCTGCTACTTCCGTCGCGCCGAGCTCGACCCGGCCGAAGATGAAGCGCACCACTTCATCCCCGTCGTGAAACCAACCATCGAGGGCGTCGACGTCGTTGGCCAGCAGGGACACCTCGTAGGCGTCGAAGGCGACCCGCACCTCGGCCACGACGGCGGGATCGTTCAGGCGCACGTCCGCACGGTAGGCGCGCAGATAATGGTCAGAGAGACGTCATTCGTGGGCAACGCTGATATGCCTACCGTCCAACGTGATGACGACCGACCTCTTCGACGGCTACGCGCCGGACGACTTCTTCGATGAGGTCTTCACCGAGGACGCGTCGGTACGCCCCCACTACGAAGACCTGGTGGCCCGGCTGCGTTCGTTCACGCCGACCGAACTGGCCCGCCGCGAGCGCCTGCGCGACGCCGCCTTCCGCTCGGCGGGCATCACGTTCACCGTCTACGGCGAGGACGAGGGCGTCGAGCGCACGTTCCCGATGGATCTTCTGCCCCGGATCATCCCGGCCGCCGAGTGGTCCGAGATCGAGGTCGGGCTCATCCAGCGGGTCACCGCCCTCAACCGCTTCCTCGACGACCTCTACGTCGGCGAGCGGGCAGCCGTGCGCGACGGCATCGTGCCGGCGTGGCTCCTCAGCAGCTCCGATGGCTTCCGCCGCGAGGCCTTCGGTGTGCCCGTGCCCCGCGGCGCCCGGTGCCTGGTCGCCGGCATCGATCTGGTCCGCGACGCCGAAGGCACCTACCGGGTGCTCGAGGACAACGTCCGCAACCCGAGCGGGATCTCCTACGTGCTCGAGAACCGGGCGGCCATGACCCGCGTGCTGCCCAACCTGTTCGGCAGCCTGCGGGTCCGCCCGGTCGACGACTACGGCATCACCCTGCTCGACGCCCTGCGCCACGTGGCCCCGGCCGCCGCCGGCGACCCGACCGTGGTGCTGCTCACGCCGGGGGTGCACAACAGCGCCTACTTCGAGCATGCCTTCCTCGCCCGCCAGATGGGTGTCGAGCTCGTCGAAGGTCGCGACCTCGTCGTCGACGAGCACGTCGTCTACATGCGCACGACTCGGGGCCTCCAGCGGGTCGACGTCATCTACCGCCGGGTCGACGACGCCTTCCTCGACCCCGTCGTGTTCCGGCGTGACTCGATGCTGGGCGTGCCCGGCCTGCTGGCTGCGGCCCGGGCCGGCAACGTCACGCTGGCCAACGCGGTGGGCAACGGTGTGGCCGACGACAAGGCCGTCTACGCCTACGTGCCCGACCTCATCCGCTACTACCTGGGCGAGGAGCCCATCCTCCCGAACTGCACGACCTACCTGCGGTGGGACGACGACCAGCGCAAGGCCGTGCTCGACCGGCTCGACCAGCTGGTGGTCAAGCCGGTGGCCGAGTCGGGCGGCTACGGGCTGTGCATCGGGCCGGCCGCCACCGACGCCGAGCTGGCCAAGGTGGCCGAGCAGATCGAGGCCAACCCCCGCAACTACATCGCCCAGGAGGTGGTCTCGCTGTCGCGGCACCCCACCCTGGTCGACGATCACCTCGAAGGTCGCCACGTCGACCTGCGCCCGTTCGTCCTCACCGGCGAGAAGACGACGGTCATCCCCGGTGGCCTCACCCGTGTGGCGCTACGGCGAGGCTCGCTGGTCGTGAACTCCAGCCAGGGCGGCGGGTCGAAGGACACCTGGGTCCTGCGCGACGACGACGCCAAGGTCGACGACGGCGACGAGGTGACGTGATGCTCTCCCGCCACGCCGAGCACCTGTTCTGGACCGGACGCTACGTGGAGCGGGCGGCTGACACGGCCCGCATGCTCGACGTCACCTACCACGGCCTGCTGGGCGAGCCGGTGGCCGAAGCGCGCCGGGGCTGGCTCGACCTGCTCGACGTGCTCCACCTGGGCCGGCAGTTCGCCGACACCCACCAGCTGGTCGACGCCCGGACGGTCAGCAACTTCCTCGTGGTCGACCCGACCAACCCGGGGGCCATCGTCCCGTGCGTGCACAAGGCCCGGGAGAACGCTCGCAGCGTGCGCGAGCTGGTGTCGACCGAGCTGTGGGAGTCGATCAACAACTTCTGGCTCGAGCTCCAGGTGCGGGATCTGGCCCGTGACCTCGATCAGCAGCCCTACGAGCTCTACGGCCTGGTGCGGCGCCGGTGCCAGGAGGTGGCTGGCACCGCCACCGAGACCATGCCCCACGACGACGGCTGGCGGTTCCTCCTCCTGGGCTCGATGCTCGAGCGGGCCGAGATGACCTGCCGGCTGCTCAACGTGCGCTTCGCCCCCTTCACCGAGGGTGAGGACGAGCTCGGGTTCCACCAGGCCGTCCACGTGCTGAAGTCGGCTTCGGCGTCGGAGGCCTTCCGGCGGGCCCACCCGGCGGCCATGACGCTCGAGAACGTGATCGAGTTCCTGCTGATGTCGCCGACGTTCCCCCGCAGCGTGCTGTTCTGCCTGCAGTCGGCCGAGACCGAGCTCCTGCAGCTCGACGCGCCGGGCCGGCTGTCGCGGGCGCTGCGGGTGCTGGGCCGGCGGCGCGCCGACCTCGAGTTCGCCGATGTCGGCGAACTGCTGGCCGGCGACATCCACGCCTTCCTCGACGAGGTGCAGAACGACGTGCGCCGGGCCGCCGAGCTGGTGGCCGTGCAGTTCTTCCGCCACGCCGAGGAGTTCGCCGTCTTCCACTCGCTGGAGACGATTGCATGAGGTTGGACATCCGGTACCGGTGTGCGTTCGAGTACGGGGCCCTGGTGCACGAGAGCCAGAACGAGCTTCGGGCCTGTCCCGTCTCCGACACCCGCCAGACGCTGCTGGGCTACCGGGTCACCACGTCGCCGGCGTCCCGCGTGTTCTCGTTCGAGGACTACTGGGGCACGCGGGTCGACACGTTCGGCGTGCGGGAGCCGCACATCTACCTCGAGGTCGTGGCCGAGGCCACCGTGGAGACCAAGTCGACGCCGCTGCTCACCACCTCGCCCATGTTCGAGGCCCTACGGGGCCCCGCGTTCGTGGAGGAGCACTGGGAGTACCTGGAGCGCACGCCCCATGCCGATTGGAACGGGAAGCTCGCGGCCGAGGCCCAGTCCCAGATCGACCTCACCGGCCCCGAGGTGGTGAGCGCCACGCTTGGCATCCACCGTCGGGTGGGCGCGCTGCTCAGCTACCGCCCGGGCACGACCTACGTCGGCGTCGACGTCGACGAGGTGCTCGAGCGGGGCGAGGGCGTGTGCCAGGACTACGCCCACCTGGCCGTGGCCATGTGCCGCTCGGTCGGCATCCCGGCCCGCTACGTCTCGGGCTACCTGTTCACCGACCGCGACGACACCGGCGAGGACGTCGACGGCGACGAGGTTGTGGTGCAGACCCACGCCTGGTTCGAGGCCGCCATCCCCGGCGTCGGGTGGCTGGCCCTCGACCCCACCAACCGGCAGGCCGTGGGTCTGCGCCACGTGAAGATCGGCCACGGGCGCGACTACGACGACGTGAGCCCGCTGCGGGGCACCTACTCGGGACCACGCAACGCCACCCTCGAGGTGTCGGTGGAGATGCGCCGCCTGGCCGCGGTGACGTCCGCCCAGGCCCAGCAGCAGCAATAAGGCGCTCGTCTTAGAGTGCCCCCCATGGCACGCATCCTGATCGTCGGGGCATCGTCGGGCATCGGCCGCACGTTGGGCCTGCACGCGGCGGCCCGGGGCGACACCGTCGCCTTCGCCGCTCGCCGCAGGGAGCTGGTCGACGCCGCCGCGGCCGAGGCCGGGGGCGGGGCCATCGGACTGGTGTGCGACGTGCGGGACGAGGCGTCCTGCACGGCCGTGGTGGCTGACACGGTGGCGGCCTTCGGCGGACTCGACGCCATCGTCTACGCCACCGCCATCGACGTGCTCGTGCGCATCGGTGACGCCTCGGCCGCCACGTGGACCGACACCTTCGCCACCAACGTGTTCGGAGCCGGGCTCGTCACGGCCGCCGCCCTCCCCCACTTGAAGGAGTCGAAGGGCCGGGCCGTCTACGTGTCGGCCTCGTCGGTGGACCGCCCGTTGCCCGGCATGGGTGTGTATGCGTCGAGCAAGGCGGCACTGGAGACCATGGTGCGGGCGTGGCAGAGCGAGCACCCCGACCTGTGCTTCGCGACCGTGCGGGTCGGCTCCGCCCTCGGCACCGGTGTCACCGACTCGTGGGACCGCGACTTGCTCATGGAGCTGTCGGCCGGATGGGGCCCAAAGGGCTATGTGCACGACAACGGCCCCGGCGGCCCCATGACCGTCGACCAGGCCGCCTCGGCGATCCTCGCCGTCCTCGACTCCCCGGTCTGGCTCCGCGAGGTCACCGCTGTCTCCGACCCGGGCCGGGACAACTACCAGCTCTGACCGAACCGGCGATGGCCGGTGGACAGATCTGTCCACCAAGCGTCGCCAGTTCGTTGCTCCTACGCTTCGGCCATGGCTCGCCTCGTGTTGTCGGATGCCACCATTTGGGACGCTGCTCAGGGGAGCCGTCGGGGAACGGTGGTGGTCGACGGCAAGCGCATCGCCGAAGTCCTCCCAACCGGTGTCGCCGTCGCGGCGGGGCCCGACGACCGGGTGGTCGACCTGGGCGGGCGAACGGTCATGCCCGGCATGGTCACGTGCCACTTTCACTCCAGCTATCACGAACTGGGAGCCAAGCCGGGCCCGTTCGGGCTCGAGGAGCCGCCGGCCCTCCAGGCGGTGCGAGCGATGAACAACCTCGGGCTGGCCGTGCGTGCCGGGTTCACCGGCGCGGTCAGCGCCGGGGCCCCGCACGGCATCGACGCCGCCATGAAGCTGGCCATCGCCGAGGGTGCCATCGTCGGCCCCCGCCTGCTGGCCGGCAGCCACGACATCAGCTCCACCGGCCACGCCAACGACGACTCGTTCCCCTGGTACTGGGACGTGCGGGCCCGGGGGGCACTGCGGTGCTGCGACGGGCCCGACGAGTTCCGCAAGGCGGTGCGGGAGGAGGTCAAGGCCGGCGCCGAGATCATCAAGCTCTTCGTCACCGGCGGGCACGGCACCACGCGCCCGAGCGAGCTGACCGAGCTGGCGCCCGAGGAGCTCCAAGCCGCCATCGAGACGGCCCACCAGCGGGGCGTGAAGATCCGAGGCCACATCGCCAACCGGGAGGCGCTGCTGCTCGCCGTCGGCTACGGCATCGACGTGGTGGACCACGCCGACGGGATGGACGACGAGTGCGTCGACCGTCTGGCCGAGGCGGGCACGTTCGTGGTGCCCAGCCAGCTCTTCCCCGTCCGGCTGCACGAGCTGATGGGCTCCGCCCTCGGGTTCACCGACGCCATGAAGCGTGAGGTCGACGCCTCGCTCGCCATGCTCCGCCGAGCCCAGGACGCTGGCGTGCGGCTCCTCATCGGCGACGACTACGGCGCCATCGGCTTCCCCCACGGCCCCTACGCCGACGAGCTCGGCTTCTACGTCGAACGGGCGGGCATGTCGCCGGCCGAGGTGCTCGGCTGGGCGACCGTCAACGGTGCCGCCCTCCTCGGGAACGACGACCTCGGCACCGTCGAGACCGGCAAGCTCGCCGACCTCCTCGTGGTGGACGGCGACCCGCTGGCCGATGTCGGCATCCTCGCCGACCCCAACCGACTGCTGGCGGTGCTCAAGAACGGGACATTGGTCACTGACGGGCTGGACCGGATCCCAGTCGGGGCACCGGCCTGACCTCCATACTTCGTCGATGAGCGACTACCCCCCGCCGCCGGTCAAGGCCGGTCTCGGCCGCCGGCTCCTGGCCCGGATCATCGACGGGTTCGTGCTGTTCATCCCGCTGCTGGTCGTCACCGCGCCCATCGCCGGGGGTTACCGGATCGGCAGCGAGAACGTGGGCCAGCGCCGCTTCGTGGCCGGCGTCGTCGGCGTCGCCCTCTCGTACGGCTACTACGTCATCCTGGAGGCTCGCCGCGGCGGGACCATCGGCAAGAGCGCCATGGGCATCGAGGTGCGAAGCCCCGGGGGGCTGCCCACCTACGAGCAGGCCGCGAAGCGCAACGCCTTCATGCTCCTGTCGGCGGTGCCGGCAGCGATCGGCGGCCTGCTGAGCCTGGGCGCGGCCATCGCCATCGCCGTCACCATCGGCAACGATCCCAACGGGCAGGGTCTGCACGACCGCTGGGCTGGCGTCTTCGTGGAACGCCGAGGCCAGTCCGTCTGACCATGGGCCTTTGACTGATCGGGGCCTTTGACTGATCGGATGACCGGCGGTGGGGGGAGACCGCCGATCACCCGATCGTCTTGCGGCCATCGTGCCCATCGCCTGTTACCGGCGCGTGTCCGGCGAGGCACGTGCGCGCGAACAGATCCCGCACGGTGGGGCGAGAGACAACGAGGCCGAGCGGACAGGTCATCAGCCCCCAGGAGTTCGGGCGCTATCCGGGCTTGCGCCAAGGACAAAGACGCTCCCAAGAGGCGGGGCGCCACGCACGTCGGCGTGGGGTCCTCCACCGTTCTGGGTCCCTGGGCCAGCCGAAAATGGCGCTGTCCTTTCGCGGGACGTCCCTGACAGTTGATGTCGCGCGACATCCCTGACACCTGAGTGTGGTCGTGGCCGACTGGGCCATGGCTCGGAAGGTGGCTCCGGTGGA
>JAOBWJ010000100.1 GCA_025463335.1 Acidimicrobiales bacterium | reverse complement strand
ACTCGTTCGGCTTCGGCGGCCACAACGGCTGCCTGGTCCTCGGCCCGAGCTCGTAGTCCCGGCGTACTCCGTTCGGCGCTACGCCGAACGGAGTACGCCGGCAGGACCGTTACTCGACGGTGAACTCCTGCACCATGCCCTTGGTGAAGTGGGGCGGGCCGGCGTTGGGGTCCTCGGCGGGCGGCTTGCCGCTCGTGGCCGCCTCCTCGATGACCTTGGGGTCGCCGCCCGTCGGCAGGCCGCACAGGGCGATGTAGCGGCCGGGGTCGGCCGCCTCGAGCTTGCCCTCGACGACCACGCCGTCGGAGCCGGGCGCGGCGGCCACGGCAACGCCGACGGGCGCGCCGGTCACCTTGTTCACCTCGTCGGGCGGAAGGGCCAGCAGCTCGGCCAGCGAGCGCTTCTCGTCAGCCGGCAGCTTGAACAGCACCATCTCGTGGGACTCCTTGTCGGAGCCGTTGGTGAACGTGAAGGTCGTGCCCGCCTTCAGCGTGGCCGGAAGGCCCTCGAAGGCGTAGTCGATGCCCGTCACGGCGACTTCGGTCGAGGCGGCCACCGTGGACGAGGTCGTCGAGGTGGAGGGCAGGCCGGACGCCAGGGGCGTGTGGTCCTTGCTGCCGCAGGCGGCCAGGCTCAAGGGGGCCAGCACAGCCAGCGCCGTCAGGGCGCGGGCGCGTCGGGGAAAGTGCATCGTTCGTCTCCTGGTCATGCCGTCGTGCGGGGGGAGCGATTTCTATACCACTGGCGCCGGAACTACGCGGAGTCCACCAGCACGAACAGCAAGCCGGCCTCGCACGCCGTCTCGCCGTTGACGGTGGCCGTGCCCTGACCTTTGCCGGCGCGGGCCGACATGCGGCCGAGCTCGACCGACAGCTCCAGCGTGTCGCCGGGCGAGACCTGGCGCCGGAAGCGGGCCGAGTCGATCCCGCCGAACAACGGCAGCTTGCCGGCGAAGCGCTCGTCGGCCAGCACCGCGCAGGCCCCAAGCTGGGCCAGCGACTCCACCATCAGCACGCCCGGCAGCGTCGGCCGCCCGGGGAAGTGGCCGGCGAAGAACGCCTCCTCCCCCGTCAGCGTCCAGGTGCCGGTGGCCCGCACGCCGGGCTCCACCGACGTCACGTCGGTGAGCAGCAGGAACGGGGCGCGATGCGGGATCAGCGATGCCGGGTCGGTCACGGCGTCAGTCAAGCAGAGGCCCGATGATTCGCCGGTCGTGGTCAGGCCACCGGTTCGGCGCCCGTCAGCTCGATTCCGAGCTCGCGTGCCGCCGTGGCCACGTGCCGGCGGTTGCCGACGCCGAGCTTGGAGAGCACACCCGAGACGTGGTGGTCGACCGTCTTCGGGGACAGCACCAGGCGGTCGGCAATCGCCGCGTTCGTGAGCCCGTCCACCAGCAGCGCCGCGATCTCGAGCTCACGGGCCGTCAGACCGGCCCCGTTCGCACGCGTGGACGCACGGGGCCCACGAGGCACATTCCTCGCGCCCAGCTGGCGCAGCCGCCGGGCCACGTGCTGGGCACGCGGTCGCGCCTCCAGGGCCAGAAGCCGCTCCAGGGCGTCGCGGAGATCCTGCTCGTCGTCGCTGTCGGCGAGCACGTCGGCCGCGTCGTACGGACAGCCGCAATCATCCCAGAACGTGGCCGCCGCCCTCCGGTTGGGGCTCGAGAGCACGGCGGAGATGGCGTCGTGCACGTCCGAGCTCCAGTCGAGGCCGACCCGGCGGGCCCAGTGCTCGAGCTCACGGACGTCCTGCACCTCGAGCAGCTCGGCGATCGGCAACGTGGCCTCGACCTCGGCTCGAGCGTTCGCGGTGTCGCCCGCGAGCCACGCTGCCTCGGCTCGTGCCATGCGCACCGGATGGATGAACTGCGGCTCCCCCACCTCGACCACGATCTCGAGTGCCTCGTCCAGAGACGTGCTCGGATCCGGCTCGCCCCGCCGGGCTCGGATCCGACCGATCGTCGCGAGGGCGATCGCTCGATGGTGTGCGGCGATCCCCGTCTGCCCGAGGATGATCTGCGAGTCGGCGACGGCGTCGTCCCACCGGGCCAGCAGGTGGTACGCCTCCTGCCGGGTGATGAGGAGGCAGTTCCTCCGGTACAGGAGCTCGTGATCCTCGGCGAGGGCCACCGCGTCCGAGAAGATGACCACGGCCCGCTCCAGCTCGCACCGGCCCACGTACTGGCTGCCGAGGTTGGCGCTGGCGACGCACGCCTCGGGGTAGAGACCGGCCGCCTTCGCCCGGTCGAGAGCCTCGTGCAGCAGGGAGAGGCCCTCGTCGTCGCCGGTCGCGCACAGCGATGTGCCGAGCACGTCCCTGGCCCGGACGGCCGCATCGACCACATTGAGCTCGTCGGCCAGCTCGAGGGCCCGGCGACCGTTGGCGATGGCCTCGGGGAACCGCCCGGACAGCATGTGCTGCGCGGCGAGCTGCGCCGTGGCCCGGGCCAGCGCCGGCGACCGGCCATGGGGCTCGAGGCGTCGGACTGCGCTCGACACCAGCGTCCATGCCTCGTCGGGGTGGCCGGTGGCCCAACGGACGCTGCTCAACCAGCGCTCCCAGTCGCCCAGCGCGACGTCGTCGCCGTCGTCGAGGAGCAGGGCATGGACTCGGTCACCGGCGGCCGCGGCTTCGGCGACCTGGTCGATGTGCAGGCACGTCGTCGCGTACGCCCGCATGACGCGCAGCCGCTCGCTGGGCGCCAAGGCGTCGTCGTGCTCGAGGGCTCGCTCGTAGAGCGTCGCCGCCTGCTTGTGGGCACCGAGGGCGACGCAGGCATCGCCGGCGCGGGTGGCGAGATCGACGATGACCTGGCGATCACCCGAGCAGAGCGCGTGATGGGCGCGCTGCACGACGTCGTCCGAATCACCGAGGGCGCCCACCGCCAGCCGATGGAGTTGGCGGCGCCGGAGCGGTGTCATCCCCTCCTCGATCGCCTCGCGGGCGAGATCGTGGCGGAAGGCCAACCGATGGCCGTCGCTGACGACGAGCGCCGCGGCCACGCATTCGTCGACCGCCGCCACCCCGCACTCGGAGATCTCGACGACGAGATCGGCAGTCGCGTGCCGGCCGAGCACCGCAGCGGCATCGAGGCAGTCGCGCGCCGGTCCGCTCAGGTGGGCGGCGCGCGCGAGAACGGTGTCACGCACCGTCGTCGGCAGGCCCGCCTGCTCACCTGCGAGCACCTCGACCACGAAGAACGGGTTGCCCCCCGTCCGCGCGTGGAGGGAAGCGGCATCGATCCTCGACCCGCTCGCCAACGTCGCAACGGCCCCGACGCTCAAGGGGGCCAATGCCATCCGCGTCACCAGTGGGCCGACCAGCGAGCCCCACGCCCGGCGCAACGGGTGGTCGCCCGACAGGTCGTCACGGAAGGTCGCGATGACGAGGCAGCGCAGGACATCGAGACGCCGCGCCACCAATCGAAGGAGATCGAGGGTCGCCTCGTCGGCCCATTGGAGGTCTTCGAGGACGACGACCACGGGATGCGGGGGCGACGCCAGGTCGCTCAGGAACGCCTCGAACACCGCGGACGGATCACCGGCAGCGAGGGCGGCGGCCAGCGACCCCGGATGGTCGCGTGCGATGTCCACGAACGGACCGAGCGGTCGGGCCGCGAAAAGGTCGTCGCAGCGCCCCAGCAACACTCGTTGGCCCGCGAGGCAACCATCGAGGAACTCCTGGACCAGTGCCGACTTCCCCGCGCCGGCCTCGCCGCTGAGCAGGACGAGACGGCCTGCCTCGGCCACGCGGCCGAGGCAGTCGCGAAGGATCGCGAGATGCTCGTCCCGCTCGAGGAGCCCCACCGAGAGCCAACGATAGGGAAGGCCCGAGCCCGGCTCAAGAGCCGGGCTCGAGTCGGACTGCAGTCGGGGAGGGCTCAGCACGGAGCGCGATGGGGCACCCGGCAGATGGCATCGCTGGACGCCGACGGCTGGGCGTGCACGGATTGCTGGGCAGGCGACGCGGGCGTCTTCGCCTCGTCCTTGACCGCGGTCACGCCCACGGCGATGCCAGCGGCCAAGGCGGCGCCGGCGACGAAGGTGCCCACGAAGCGCCACCGCGGCGCCAGATGGTGCTGAGGAACGGCTTCCGTGCTGATCGTTGTCGTTGTCATGCCACGGTTGTACGGCTGCGGCTCGGCGCTGCCATCGGGGGTGGCACCCCCTCTTGGCGACCGAGCACCCCATCTTTCGGGCTGCCCGCCCGGTCAGACCGCCCGGGCCAGCGCCTTGGTGAGGTTGGTCGGGGTGTCCTTGGGCGAGACCTTGTACCAGGCCTGCTCGATCTTCCCCTTCTCGTCGATGAGGAAGGCCGACCGGACGATGCCCATGTACTTCTTGCCGTACATCGACTTCTCGGCCCACACGTCGTAGGCCTCGGCCACGGCGTGGTCCTCGTCGGAGAGCAGCGGGAACCCGAGCGAGTACTTGGTGTCGAACTTCTCGAGCTTCGCCGGCTTGTCGGGGCTGATGCCGACGATCACGGTGTCGCCCACCTCGTCCTTGACGTCCCGCAG
>JAOBWJ010000095.1 GCA_025463335.1 Acidimicrobiales bacterium | reverse complement strand
TTCGCCAGCAACTCGGCCCTGTTGGGCGGTAGTGACGAGGGACCTGGGCTGCGAGCGAGGCGGACGCCAGCGGGATAGGGGCCGACAAGCTCGCGCCCACATTCGGGACAGACCAGCCATGCCTTGGGAACGCGCTCGGGCGGAGCCTGCAACAGACGGCGAAGCCATGAGAGCCAACGCACCTCATGAGGATGCCCGGAGCGCCGTTTTGCGATGCCCCTCCGCTGCGCGGAGACCTCCCACGTGGGTGTGGTCAGGGAATCAGTCCCGGTTTACCAGCCTTGTGAGGTGTCGCTCGCTGTGCTCGACGTCGTAGAGGAGGCGTCGCAAGCGGTCCTCGGTCGTGTCGATGCCGTTGGCGGCGCACAGCTCGGCGAGCCAGTGCCACGGGTGGTCCTCGCCGTCGTCGTCATCGGGCAACACGGTCGTCCGCACGCCCGACTCGATCGAGGCTCGCGTCAGCCCGTCCCAGGGACTGCCCGTGGAGCTCTTCGAGACGAACCCGCGCTCGGCGTGAAGCGTCACGCGACGGCCGTCGGCCAGGACGGCGAACTCGGACACCCGAAAGGACGCCGACTCACTGGCGTGCCCGAGCGCCTCGCCGATCGCTTCGGGAGGGAAGGCCATGACGGCGAGGTCGGCTCGGTACTCGTCCAGGGTGACGAGATCGCACCACGCACCCAGACGGACCACATCCATGCATCCGATAGTGGTGCATCCGACGATCACCACGGGTGCATTCCTCGTGCCTCCGACACAGCGTCCGAGTGTCGTCTCCTTGCCGGCGGTGGCCTTGCTGGGAACGACGCATGAAGCGGGGCTCGGTCGCACTGGCACGGGGTCGGTGGCGTCGACGCCTGGTGCCGCGCGTGGCAGTCACGCTGGCGGTGCTTTCGATCTTCTTTGTCTCGTTCGTGATCACCGGCTCGTTCGGCCATCGATGCGGAAGGGAGCCGTTCTTCGGGGACCGGGACTCGGCCGTGATCGCCGTGCAAGAACGACGAGTCTCCGCGTGGCCGCCGGGTATCTCGTGCCGGTTCGTCGATGACAGCGGTGCTACGTCCAGCGTTGACCCGTGGGACTCCTTCGAACGAGCCTCGTGGACCCTCGCCGTGCTCGGCGGCGCGGTGACCGCCGGATCGCTCGTCCTGGTCTGGAGGCGCGGCCAGCGGCGCTCCAATCCATCAGCCGGAGGAGAGGCACTCCCGCAGTAGCGCCGCCTAATCGTCGTCTGGCCCGTAGTTCAGCCACGTCTGGTGGCCGTCGTGGAGAGGCGGGTCGTCGGTGGCGGGGTCGTAGGAGATCAGATCGACCAGCCCTGCCAACGCTGTGGCTGCGTTCGCTTCTGTCGAGCCCTTACCCCACGCGGAACAAGCAAACGACCCGTCGAGAAGAGCAGCTCGCACTTCTAGCTGCCGTCGCAGCAGACGAGGTAGGGGAGCAAGCGTGACCTGAGACGGGTCGAGTCCCGCGGCTCGGATCAGGCCGTCAGTGTCCAGAGCGATCCGTCGCGACATCCTCGGATCCTGCCCGGATATCGGGCCGCCAGATCGGCTGGCGGCCGTTGGTCATGGCCGCCGCGCCGGCCAGGCTCAGCCGTGACCGCCCGGCGCAAGCATGCGGAAGGCGGCCGCGGCCGCCCTCGTGACCGGGCCCGGCGCGTCCGGCACCATCCGCCCGTCGATGTGGGCCACGGCCTGCACCTCGCGGGTGCTGGAGGTGAGGAACACCTCGTCGGCGTCGGCGAGGATCGTGAACGGCAGCGCCCGCTCCACGGCTTCGGTGCTCTCCAGCACCAGCTCCCGGGTGACGCCGGCCAGGCACCCCGACGACAGCGGCGGGGTCAGCAGCTCGCCACCCACCACCACGAACACGTTGGTGCCGGTGCCCTCGCACAGCTCGTCGCGGGTGTTGGCGAACAGGGCCTCGGAGGCGCCGGCCTCCTTGGCCCGGGCCAGGGCGACCACGTTCTCGGCGTAGGAGGTGGTCTTCAACCCGGCCAGCGGCGAGCGCTCGTTGCGGACCCAGGGGACGGTGATGACGTCGGTGGTGGTCGCCACCGGGTCGAGCGGGGCGACGGCGGCCACGATGGTGGACGCCCCCTCGGTCCGGCCCGACCCGAGCGGCCCGTTGCCGGCGGTCACGGTGAGCCGCAGCCGGCAGTCGGGGAGGCCGCCGGCGGCGATGACCTCGTCGATGGCCCGGGCCAGCAGCGCCCGGTCGGGGACCGGGAGGCCGAGCCCGGTGGCCGAGCGGGCCAGGCGGTCGAGGTGGCGGTCGGCGGCGAACGGCACGCCGCCGTAGACCCGGAGGGTCTCGAACACGCCGTCGCCCACGGTCATCCCGTGATCGAGGGCCGACACGGTGGCGTCGTCGGCCGCCACCACCTCGCCGTTGACCCAGATGGGGGTGCTCACACGACCTCCAGGCTGGCCGAGGCCACCGACAGCAGCCGGCGCGACTTGAGCTCGGTCTCGGCCCACTCGCCGGCCGGGTCGGAGCCCCAGGTGATGCCGCCCCCGGTGCCGAGGTGGATGGCCCCGTCTTCGAACCAGAACGTGCGGATGGCCACGTTGAGATCCCCGGTGCCGGCATCGGCGTCGACCCAGCCCACCGCCCCGCAGTAGGGGCCCCGTTCGATCGGCTCGAGCCGGCGGATCATGTCGATGGCCGCCAGCTTGGGCGCCCCGGTGACGGAGCCGGGCGGGAAGGTGGCGGCCAGCAGCTCGGCCCAGCCCACGTCGGCCCGCAGCCGGCCCCGCACGGTCGACACCAGATGCGCCAACCCGGGGTGCTCCTCCACCGCGCACAGGGCCGGCACCTCGACCGAGCCCCACTCGCACACCCGGCCCAGGTCGTTGCGCACCAGGTCGACGATCATCACGTTCTCGGCCCGGTCCTTGGCCAGGAACCCGTCGGGGGTGAGGGCCGTGCCCTTGATCGGCTGGGACGTCACCCACCGCCCGCTCCGCTGCAGGAAGCGCTCGGGCGACGCCGACGCCACGTGCACGCCATGGGCCGGGAGGCGGACCACGGCGGCGTGGGGCGCCGGGTTGCCGCCGGCCAGCGCCGCGCCCAGGGCGAGGACGTCGGCGTCGGCCAGCAGCGGCGCGCTGAGCCGGCGGGTGAGGTTCACCTGGTAGACGTCGCCGGCGGCGATGGCGGCCCGGATGGTGCGCACACCGGCCTCGAACGCGGGCCGATCGAGCGATGAGCGCCAGGCGTCGGGCCGGGGGCCGACCCAGGCCCGGGCCGGGCGCCCCACCATGGGTCGGGTGTGCGCGAACCGGGCGCACAGGGGCGGCGCGTCATAGGGCAGCACGACCACCCAGAACCCCTGCCCGTCGAGGGCGGCGAGGTCGTCGGTGACGTCGAGGAGGCCGGTGGCCAGGCGCCCCCCGACGGCGGCCACCGGCGGGAGGTCAGGCGTCACCCCACGAGCGTACGGCCCCCGGATGGGCAGGACCGGCCGGGGTCGGGAGCGAAGTCCTCAAGGCGGAAGCGTCGCCCCCGGCACGCGTCCACCCCCGGATCGAAGGAGCTCTCCATGGCACTCACCCCCCGGCGGCGGTTCACTGCTGCTGCGCTCGTCGGCCTGCTCGGCGCGGCCGGTCTGGCGGTCAACGCCTCGGCCACCGCGGCGTTCAGGCTGTCCCGCGTGGCCGGCACCGATCGCTACGAGACCGCGTCGGCGATCGCCGGCGACGCCTTCGCCGCCGGCAGCCAGACGGCCATCATCGCCCGGGGCAACGACTTCGCCGACGCCCTGGCCGGCGCCTACCTGTCCGGCCTGCAGACCAGCGGCGCCCCGGTGCTGCTCACCGCCACCGGCGCGGTCCCCGCGGCGACGAAGAGCCGCTTGGCTGCCATGGGCGCCAGGAACGTCATCCTCCTCGGCGGCACGAGCGCCATCAGCACGGCCGCCGAGCAGGACCTGGCCAAGACCTACACCGTGACCCGGGTGGCCGGCACCGACCGCTTCGACACCGCCGCCAAGATCGCCCAGACCTCCAGCACGCTCGGCGTGGGCACCCTGGGCGGGGCCAAGACGGCCATCGTGGCCAGCGGCGAGGAGTTCCCCGACGCCCTGGCGGCCGGGTCGGTCTCGTTCTCGCAGCGGTTCCCGATCCTCCTCACCCGCGCCGGTTCGCTGCCGGCCGAGTCCAAGGCGGCGCTGACCGCCCTCGCCATCAAGCACGTCGTGCTGGTGGGCGGCACCACCCCGGTGAGCGACGCCGTCGACGCCGAGGTCAAGGCGGCCGGGGCCACCACCGAGCGGGTGGCCGGCACCAACCGCTACGCCACCGCCACCGCCATGGCCACCTTCGCGCTGGGCAAGCTGCCGGCGTGGAACGCCACCGACGTCGACCTGGCCACCGGTGACGACTATGCCGACGCCCTCGCCGGCGGCCCGGCTGCCGGCAAGACCAACCGCTCGGTGCTGCTGACCGCCACGGCCAGCCTCAGCCCGGCGACGGCCACGTGGCTGCAGGCCCACACCAGCACGCTGACCGGGGGCCGGGTGTTCGGCGGCACGGGCGCGGTGACCGACGCGACCCGCTCGGCGGCCGAGCAGGCCGGGGGCGCACCCTCGAGCGCCGGTGGCGGCCAGGTCACCGAGGTGGACACGAACAACAACCGCTACACCTACGTGGCCAAGGGCGCGTCGACGGCCACGACCGTGACCTACAAGGCCACCGACGTCTTCACCGTCGACGGCAACCCGGCCGACCTGGGCGGCTTCGAGGCCAACATCACGCCGGCCGACACCATCACCTACGCGGCGGGGACCACGGCCCGGCACGACCTGGTCAACGTGGCGGCCAGCACCATCACCAGCGGCACCATCGGTGACGTCAACACCTCACCGACCGCCCAGACGTTCGCCTTCATCAGCACCGTGACCGGCAGTCCGCTGCGCTCCGGCGTCAAGTACACCGGCACCGGCGTCGTCTACACCATCGACGGCGGCGCCTCCACGTCCGACGTGGCCACGTTCGAGGGGGAGATCAGCGAGGGCGACAGCATCACCATCTCGGGCTCGACCATCGCCCTGACCAACGGGACGGTGAGCGGTGCGGCCCAGGCCATCGCCAAGCAGGCGGTCCGGGTCCAGCTCCGGGTCGGGGTGTTCGGGGACGACCCGGCGAGCAGCACCAACGACCTGTTCTCGGCCGAGCCCGGTGACTCGTTCACCGTCACCGGCACGTCGGCGGCGGGCACCACGCCCACCGACTTCCAGACCTTCAGCGGCCACCTGACCGCCGGCGACACGGTCACGTACCGGCGCACGGCCGGCACGGAGCTCTACACCCTGCTCGACCAGCCCCTGGCGTCCCAGAGCGGTCAGGCCATGGACTCGGTCACCAAGAACGGTGACGCTCTGCCGGCCAACGACACCGCCGACGGCGGGAGCTTCGCCCTGGCCACCACCGGGGGGAGCGTCACGGTCACCTACGTGAGCTCCGGTGCCTTCGTCGTCAACGGGAACGTCTCCGACGAGGCGACCTTCGAGAGCAAGTACAGCGCCGGGGACACCATCTCGTTCCGGCCAGGCGACACCAACTCGGGCACCGCCCAGCGGCTCGAGCTCACCGACGCCAACCTGGCCGGCGCGGTGAAGGCCAGCACCATCGACACCAGCAACAACCCGCCCAACGCCAACTCCTACGAGGTCCTCGCCCAGAACGGGGCCACGGTCCTGGACCGGGTCACCTATGCCCCCGCCACCGACGCGTTCACGGTCAACGGAGCGACGGCCAGCGCGGCCGCCTTCGAGACGGCCCTCAACGACATCAAGGCCGGGACCAAGACGGGCTCGGTGGTGGTCACCACCTCGGGTGCCAACCAGGTCCACAACCTGACGACGGTCGCTGCCGCCTGATCCGCCGGGGCCCGCGCCGACCGCTGGTGACGGCGGGGTGGTGCTGACCCGCAACTACGCTCAGCGTCCGACATGACCGCTCTCGCAGGAGTGCGCCTGCGGCGTACGTGGCCGCAGCGCCTGCTCATCGCTTTCAACCTGGCCCTCATCGTGCTGTGCCTGACGGGCGCGGGCGGGCTCGGCTACTTCTACTACCAGTTCGGGAACCTGCCCCGGATCAATTTGGCGGACCACGTCCTGGCCCAGTCGGCCCCGGCAGGGGAGCCCCAGAACTTCCTGCTGGTGGGCAGCGATTCCCGGGCGTTCGTGGAGCCCGGCAGCTCCGACCAGAACTCGTTCGGCAACTCGGCCGGCACCGGCGGCCAACGGGCCGACACCATCATCCTGGTGCGGGTCGACCCCCAGACCCACCGGGCCGCCATGGTCTCGTTCCCCCGCGACCTCTGGCTCCCCATCGCGCCGGACGGCCACTCCCAGCGCATCAACACGGCGTTCGAGGCCGGGCCCCAACAGCTCATCCAGACCATCTCGACCAACTTCAACATCCCGATCCACCACTACGCCCAGGTCGACTTCAAGGGCTTCCAGGGGTTGGTCGACGCCGTCGGCGGCGTGAGCATCTACCTGGCCACCCCGGTCCGGGACAGTGTCACCGGCCTCAACATCCACGACACCGGGTGCGTCCTGCTCCACGGTGACCAGGCGCTGTCCTACGTGCGCAGCCGCCACTTCCAGTACCAGGAGAACGGCCGGTGGAAGAGCGACCCCACCGGTGACCTCGGTCGGATCACCCGCCAGCAGGACTTCATCCGGCGGGCCCTCCGCGAGGCGCTGTCGAAGGGGCTCACCAACCCGGCCCGGCTCAACCGGCTCGTGAACGTGGGCCTGAAGAACGTCAAGGTCAGCAAGTCGCTCGACCTCAAGGACGTCGTCAACCTGGGCAAGAACTTCCGGTCGCTGTCGCCCGAGACGCTGGCGCAGTACTCGCTGCCCGTCACCAACACCCGGGTCGGCGCGGCGGCCGTGCTCAAGATCATGGACAAGGACAAGGCCGCCGCCGAGAAGATCTTCGAGGTCTTCCGGGGCACCCCGCCGGCCTCCGCCCAGACCGTCGAGCCGTCGGCCGTGACCGTGCGCGTGCTCAACGGCAGCGGCACGACCGGCCAGGCCGGCGACACCTCGTCGTCGCTCCAGCAGGCCCGGTTCACGGTCAGCTCGCCGGGGACCACGTCGCACACCTCCCGCACGATCATCCGCTACGGCGCCGGCCAGCAGGCCAAGGCCCAGCTGCTCGAGCGCTACCTGGCCGCCGGGGCCGACATCCAGGAGTACCCCGGCCTCGAGGGCGTCGACGTGGTGCTGGTCACGGGCAGCGACTTCGCCGGCGTGCTGGCCACGCCCCGGGCCGCGGCCCCGGCCAATGCCACCACCACGCTGCCGTCCAGCACCCCACCGCCCGCCGCCCCGGAGTGTTGACGTGAAGGCCCTCATCCTCGCCGGCGGCGCCGGCAGCCGGCTCCGGCCGCTCACCCACACCAGCGCCAAGCAGCTCGTGCCGGTGGCCAACAAGCCCATCCTCTTCTACGGGCTCGAGGCCATGGCCGACGCCGGCGTCGTGGAGGTGGGCATCATCGTGGGCGACACCCGCGCCGAGGTCATGGCCGCCGTCGGCGACGGCTCGACGTGGGGCCTGCGGGTCACCTACATCCGCCAGGACGAGCCGCTCGGGCTGGCCCACTGCGTGCTGATCGCCCGGGACTTCCTCGGCGACGACGACTTCGTCATGTACCTGGGCGACAACCTGCTCGAGGCCGGGCTGATCGAGTTCGTCACGGCCTTCGAGGCCGAGCGGGGCCGGCTCGAGGGCGCCCCGGCGGCGCTCATCCTGCTGCGCAAGGTCGACGACCCCCGCCAGTTCGGGGTGGCCGAGCTGGACGCCGCCGGCAACATCACCCGGCTGGTGGAGAAGCCGGTCGACCCGCCGTCCGACCTCGCCCTGGTCGGGGTCTACTTCTTCGACGTACGGGTGCACGACGCCGTCCGGGCCATCGCCCCGTCGGCCCGGGGGGAGCTGGAGATCACCGACGCCATCCAGTGGCTCATCGACCAGGGCCAGCAGGTGACGGCCCGGGAGCTGCACGGTTGGTGGATCGACACCGGGAAGAAGGACCCGCTCCTCGAGGCCAACCGGCTCCTGCTCGAGCGGCTGGTACCCCGCACCGAGGGGACCGTCGATGAGACCAGCAGCGTCGAGGGCCGGGTCGTGATCGAGCCCGGCGCGTCGATCGTGCGCTCGACCGTCCGGGGCCCGGCCATCATCGGCGCCGGCACGCGGGTAACCGACAGCTTCGTGGGCCCGTTCACCGCCATCGGGGCCCGCTGCGAGATCACCGGCTCCGAGGTCGAGCACTCGGTCGTGCTCGAGGGGAGCCGCATCGTGCACGCCGGCCGCATCGTCGATTCCCTGCTCGGGCGGGAGGTCGAGGTGGTCCGCACCCAAGGGCGACGGGGGGCCACCAGCCTCACCTTGGGGGACCACTCCCAGGTGGACCTCACGTAGCCTGCGGCTGTGCGGCTGTTCGTCACCGGTGGAGCCGGCTTCATCGGCTCGAACTACGTGCGCTGGGTCCTCGACCACAGCGACGACGCCGTCACCGTCTACGACGCCCTGACCTACGCCGGGAATCCGGCCAACCTCCGAGACCTGGAGGACGATCCCCGCTACGCCTTCGTCAAGGGCGACGTGTGCGACCGCCAGGCCGTCGAGGAGGCGCTCAGAGGGCACGACGCCGTGGTCCACTTCGCCGCCGAGAGCCACGTCGACCGGTCGATCGTGGCCCCCGACGACTTCGTCCGCACGAACTGCGGCGGCACCAACGTGGTCCTCGACGTGGCCCGCCAGCTCGGCGTCGAGCGGGTGCTGCACATCTCCACCGACGAGGTGTACGGGTCGGTCGAGACCGGGTCGTCCACCGAGACCGACCCGCTGGACCCCCGCAGCCCCTACAGCGCCTCCAAGGCCGGGTCCGACCTGATCGCCCTGTCGTACTTCAGCACCCACGGCACGCCGGTGGTGCTGACCCGCTCGTCCAACAACTTCGGGCCCTACCAGTACCCGGAGAAGGTGATCCCGCTCTTCGTCACCAACCTGCTCGATGGCCGGAAGGTCCCGCTCTACGGCGACGGCAAGAACGTGCGTGACTGGTGCCACGTCGAGGACAACTGCGCAGCGCTCGACCTGGTGCTGCGGACGGGCACGACCGGGGAGATCTACAACATCGGGGCCGGCAACGAGCTGGCCAACGTCGAGCTGACCCGGCGGATCCTCGAGCTGCTCGGCCAGGACGACTCGATGATCGAACCGGTGGCCGACCGACTGGGCCACGACCGTCGCTACTCGATCGACACCTCGAAGGTGCGGGCCCTCGGGTGGGCCCCCGCCCGCGGGCTCGACGAGGCGCTCGCCGCCACCGTGGAGTGGTACCGGGGCAACCGGTGGTGGTGGGAACCCTTGAGGGACGCATGACCACCACCGTGCTGGTCACCGGCGCGTCGGGGCAGCTCGGGCGCGAGCTGACCCGGCAGTTCGCCGGCCTCGGTGTCGTGGCCGCCGATCGCCAGCAGCTCGACGTCGCCGACCGCGACGCCGTGCTGGCCGCCATCACCTCGCTGCGGCCCGGTCTGATCGTCCACGCCGGGGCCTGGACGGCCGTGGACGCGTGCGAGGCCCAACCGGATCGCGCCATGCGGGTCAACGCCCTCGGCACCCGTCACGTGGCCGACGCCGCCCGCCAGGTGGGCGCCCACGTCACCTACGTCTCCACCGACTACGTGTTCGACGGCACCAAGGCGTCGGCCTACAACGAGTGGGACCCGACCGGCCCGGTGTCGGTGTACGGACGCTCGAAGCTGGCCGGGGAGCTCGAGCTCGACCCGGGCTCCGCGATCGTGCGCACCTCGTGGGTGTTCGGTCGCGAGGGCGCCAACTTCGTGAAGACGGTGCTGCGCGTGGCCGCGGCGCCGGGGGAGCTGCGCATGGTCGACGACCAGCGGGGCTGTCCGACGTCGGCCGCCGACCTGGCCGCCGTCATCCGCACCCTGGCCGTCGGTCGCTACCCGGGCACGTTCCACGTCACCAACCAGGGCGTCACCACCTGGTGGCAGCTGGCCCGTGACGTGCTCGCCCTTGCAGGTGACGACCCGGAGCGCGTCGTACCGATCAGCAGCGACGAACTCGACCGGCCGGCGCCTCGTCCGGCCAACTCGGTGCTCGACAACGCCGCCCTGCGGTTGTCGGGCATTCCCCTGCCGCCGGACCACCACGAGCCGCTCGAGCGGCTGGTCAAGGAGCTCACGTCATGACTCACCGCATCGCCGTCATCGGGACGGGCTACGTCGGCCTGACCACCGGCGCCTACCTGGCCCACCTCGGGCACACCGTGGTGTGCGCCGACGTGGTGGTCGACAAGGTCGCCCGACTGAACCGCGGGGATGTGCCGATCCTGGAGGCCGGGCTCGACGAGCTCGTCCAGGAGGGCCTCGAGACGGAGCGGCTGTCGTTCGTGGTCGGCGCGGCGAAAGCGGCGGAGGACGCCGAGTTCGTGTTCCTGTGCGTGCAGACGCCCCAGGGTGAGGACGGCTCCGCCGACCTGAGCTACATCCGGGAGGCGGCCGCCGAGATCGGGCCCGTCCTCGCCGCCGAGACCATCGTCATCAACAAGTCGACCGTGCCCGTCGGCTCGACCCGGGTGGTCGAGCAGGCGCTGGAACGCGACGACGTCTTCGTGGTGTCCAACCCCGAGTTCCTCCGTGAGGGCTCGGCGGTGCACGACTGCCTCAACCCCGATCGCATCGTCATCGGGGCCGACGACCAGGCCTCGGCCATGCGGGTGGCGGCCCTGTTCGAGAGCCTGAAGGCACCGCTGGTGATCACCGACCCGTCCTCGGCGGAGACGATCAAGTACGCCTCCAACGCCTTCCTCGCCACCAAGGTGAGCTTCGTCAACGCCCTGGCCAACGTGTGCGAGGCCGTCGGCGCCGACGTGCGCGAGGTCGTGCTCGGCATGGGCTACGACAAGCGCATCGGCTTCGAGTTCCTCAAGCCGGGCCCTGGCTGGGGTGGGAGTTGCTTCCCGAAAGATACGAAGGCGATGGTGCACATCGCCGAGGACCACGGCTACGACTTCGACCTGCTCCGCGGCGTCATCTCGGTGAACGAGGAGCAGTACGAGCGCATGGCCGACAAGGTCGAGCGCATGGTGGAGGGCTCGATCAGCGGGCTGACGGTGGGGGCGTGGGGGCTGACGTTCAAGGCCCGCACCGACGACCTGCGGGACTCGCCGGCCATCGAGGTGCTCCGCCGGCTCCGGGCGCGCGGCGCCTCGGTCGTCCGGGCCTACGACCCCGGTGTGGCCGATGCCAGCTCACCGCTGCTGAAGGGCGTCACCGTGGTGGCCGATCCCTACGCCGCCTGTGAGGGGGCCGACGTGCTGGTCGTGCTCACCGAGTGGGACGAGTTCCGGTGGCTCGACTTCGCCAAGGTGGCCGGACTGATGCACCATCCTCGTATCGTCGACACCCGGAACCTCCTCGAGCCGGCGGCCGTCCGCCGCCGGGGCTTCGCCTACGACGGGCTGGGGCGGGCCTGATGCGCGTTGTCGTCACCGGGGGCGCGGGGTTCCTGGGCTCGCACCTGTGTGAGGAGCTGCTGGCCCGCGGCGACCAGGTCGTGGCCATCGACAACCTGATCACCGGGTCCATCGAGAACGTCGAGCCCTTCTACGGGGACGCCGCCTTCGTGTTCCAGCGTCAGGACGTGTCGAACCACGTGCACGTCGCCGGCCCGGTCGACGCCGTCCTCCACTTCGCCAGCCCGGCCTCGCCCAAGGACTACCTCGAGTTCCCCATCCAGACCCTGAAGGTGGGCAGCCTCGGCACCCACAACTGCCTGGGCATGGCCAAGGACAAGGGCGCCCGGTTCCTCCTGGCCTCCACGAGCGAGGTGTACGGCGACCCCGAGGTGCATCCCCAGGTCGAGTCGTACTGGGGCCACGTCAACCCGGTCGGGCCCCGGGGTGTCTACGACGAGGCCAAGCGCTTCGCCGAGGCCCTCACCATGGCGTATCACCGCTACCACGGCGTCGACGTCCGCATCGTGCGCATCTTCAACACCTACGGCCCAAAGATGCGGCCGGCCGACGGGCGGGTGGTGTCGAACTTCCTGATGCAGGCCATCGAGGGCAAGCCGCTCACGATCTACGGCGAGGGCCAGCAGTCGCGGAGCTTCTGCTACGTCGACGACGAGGTGCGGGGCATCCTGGCCCTGCTCGACGGGGACGAGGTCGGCCCGGTCAACATCGGCAACCCCAACGAGTTCACCGTGCGGGAGCTGGCCGAGATCGTGCTGGAGGTCACCGGCTCGTCCTCGGAGCTGGTGTTCGAACCGCTGCCGGTGGACGACCCGACGCAGCGCCGGCCCGACATCACCCTGGCCCGCGACCGGCTGGGGTGGGAGCCCCAGGTGCAACTGCGCGAGGGGCTTTCGAGAACCTCGGACTGGCTCCGTACGATGAGTGGCTTGTGAAGGATGGTTCCCGCGCCGGCGACGTGAGTGCAGTCATCGTCAGCTACAACGTTCGCGACCTGCTGCTGCAGTGCATCGCCAGCCTGCGGGCCGACGGCGTGGAGCACATCGTCGTCGTCGACAACGCCTCCAAGGACGGCTCGGCCGAGGCCGCCCGGCAAGCCGACCCCGACGTCGAGGTGGTCGCGTTGGACGAGAACCTGGGCTTCGGCTCGGGCGCCAACCGCGGGGTGGCCCGCACGTCGACGCCCTACGTCGCCATCCTGAACCCCGACCTCGAGGTCGAGCCGGGCGCCACCAAGGCCCTGGTCGACGTGCTCGACCGCATGCCTGACGTGGGGATCGCGGCCCCGCGCATCCAGACGCCGGACGGCCGGCTCTACCCGTCGGCCCGCACGTTCCCGGACATGGTGGACGCCGCCGGGCACGCCTTCCTGCACTTCGTCTGGCGGTCGAACCCGTTCAGCCGTCGCTACAAGATGCTCGACTGGGACCACGAGGTGGCCTCCGACGTCGACTGGGTGGCCGGCACCCATCTCGTGGTGCGCCGCACGGCCTGGGACCAGGTGGGCGGCTTCGACGAGGGCTTCTTCATGTACCTGGAGGACGTCGACCTGTGCTGGCGCCTGGGGCGGGCCGGCTGGCGCACCCGGTACGAGCCCGAGGCCCGCGTCGTGCACGCCATCGGACGCTCCACCGACCAGACGCCCTACCGCATGATCGCCGAGCACCACCGTTCGCTCCTGCGCTACGCCCGCAAGACCACGACCGGTTCCCGGCGGCTCCTGCTGCCGGTCATCGCCGCCGCCCTGGCCGTGCGCACGGTGCTCGCGTGGGCCCAGCGGGCGTGGCGCGGCAAGCCCCACGCCGCGCACTGAAGCGGCGAGGCATCCACTAGGGTCACCCCCCGCCATGGGGAAAGCGTCGTCCAGCAAAAAGGTTGCCCGCGCCGCCCGCGCCGCCGGCCGTCCGGGAGCCAAGAAGAACTACGCGTGGCCGGCCGCCATCGGCGCCGTGGTCATCCTCGGCGTGCTGCTCGTCGTGCTGAGCTTCGGCGGCAAGAGCGAGGCGCTGGCGCCGCGAGTGGGCGACCACTGGCACGCCGCCTACGGCGTCTACGACACCGATCACTTCATCACGCCGTTCGTCGACAAGGCCGACGACGCCACGGGCATCCACACCCACGGCGAGGGCCTGATGCACATCCACCCCTTCGCCACGCGGGTGACGGGCAAGGGCGCCAACATCAGCGCCTTCCTCGACGACGTCGGCGGCAAGGTGTCCGACACGTCGATCGACGTGCCTGGTCTCAAGCACAAGAACGGCGACAAGACCTCCGATGGCAAGGTCGGCCACCTGGAGCTGTGGGTCTGGGACAACCCGGGCGACACCACACCGCGGGTCGTTCTCACGGACATCGGCAAGTGGGCGCCGAAGGACCAGAGCATCTGGGTCCTCGCGTTCGTGCCCGACGGCACCAAGCCCTCCATGCCGCAGTCGGCACTGAACCTGCAGGACCCGCTGGCGGTCGAGCAGGGTCGCAATCCCGCCGTGGGCGGCTCGAGCAGCACCACGGTGCCGGGCGGGGCCACGACGATCCCGCCGACCGACGCCCCCAGCACCACCCAGCCGGCACCCACCACCACCGCCCCGTGAGGGCCGTCGTGCTCGTGGGCGGGTTCGGAACCCGCCTGCGACCGCTGACGCTGACCAAGCCCAAGCAGATGTTGCCCGTGGCCGGGCGGCCCATGATCGAGGACGTCCTCGGGCACCTGCGCCACCACGGCGTCGACGAGGTCGTGCTGTCGCTCGGCTACCGGCCCGACGCCTTCCTCGACGCCTACCCCGACGCCACCAGCGCCGGCGTGCGGCTGATCTACGCCGTCGAGCCCGAGCCGCTCGACACGGCCGGCGCCATCGCCTTCGCCGCCCGGGAGGCCGGCATCGACGAGCGCTTCCTCGTGGTCAACGGCGACGTCCTCACCGATCTCGACATCTCGGCCCTGGTGGCGTTCCACGATGCGGCCGGGGCCGAGGGCACGATCGCCCTCACCCGGGTGGAGGACCCGTCGCACTTCGGCGTGGTGCCGACCGAGGCCGACGGCCGGGTCATCGCCTTCGTGGAGAAGCCGCCCCGGGACGAGGCGCCGACCGACCTGATCAACGCCGGCTACTACGTGCTCGAGCCGTCGGTGCTCGACCGCATCCCGGCCGGCCGCAAGGTGAACATCGAGCGGGAGACGTTCCCGGCCATGGTCGCCGACGGCCGGCTCTTCGCCCGGCCCGACGCCGCCTACTGGCTCGACGTGGGCACGCCCGAGCGGCTGCTGCAGGCCTCGCTCGACCTGCTCACCGGCGTGCGCTCCGGCGGCCCCGACGGCGACGTGCTCCTGATGGGTGACGCCAGCATCGACGAGGGGGCTCGCGTGGCCCGTTCGGTGCTGGGCGACGGTTGCCGGGTCGGCCCCGGCGCCGTGGTGGAGGACGCCGTGCTCCTCCCCGGTGTGGTCGTGGAGAAGGACGCCACGGTTCGGCGCTCGGTGGTGGGGACGGACGCCGTGGTGTCGGCCGGCTCGACCGTCACCGATCTTTCGGTGCTCGGCGATTGCGTCCGCACCGAGCCCGGGGACACGCTGTCCGGCGTGCGCGTCCCCGACCCCGACAGTCCTTCGTGAGGGCACTCGTCACTGGCGGCGCCGGGTTCCTGGGGTCCACGCTGGTCGACCGACTGCTGGCCGAGGGCCACGCCGTCGACGTGATCGACGACCTGTCGGCCGGGCGGCTGGTGAACCTGGCCGAGGCCCGGACCGACCGCAACGTCGAGCTCAAGATCCACCAGGTCGACGTCCGGTCGCACGAGGTGGTCGACCTCATCGCCCGGCGCGATCCCGACGTGGTGTTCCACCTGGCGGCCACCTCACCCGACGACCCGGCCGACGACGCCTTCGCCAACGTGGTGGGCGCCGTCAACGTGCTCGAAGGGGCCCGGCTCGGCGGCTCGGGCAAGGTGGTGTTCGCCGCCGGGGCCGGCATCTACGGCGAGCCCGATCCGGCCGCCCTGCCCGTGCGCGAATCGCATCCGCTGGCGCCCACCACCGCTCACGACGTGGCCAAGAAGGCGGTGCTCGACTACCTGCGCCTGTACCGCGAGCGGCACGGCATCGAGTTCACGGCCCTGGCCCTGGCGTCGGTGTACGGCCCCCGGCAGCGCCCCGGGACCGGCGTGGTGGCCACGTTCGCCCAAGCCGTGCTGCACGGCCTACCGGTCGAGCTCCACGGCACCGGCGCCCAGACCCGCGACTTCGTCTACGTCGACGACGCCGTCGACGCCCTGGTGCGGGCGGCAACCAGGGGCAGTGGTCTGATGGTCAACGTGGGCTGCGGCATCGAGACACCGGTGCGCCAGGTGCTGGCCCTGGTGGCCGAGGCGGCCGGCGTCGCCGCGCCCGACCCGGTCCGGGAGGGCCGGCGGCCGGGTGACATCGACCGCCAGGCCGTCGACCCCGGCCGGGCCAAGATCCAGCTCGGCTGGTCGCCGTGGACGACGCTCGGCGAAGGCGTGGCCGAAACCCTCCGCTGGAGCGCCGTCAACCCGGTGTAGATCGCCGGGCCCAAAGGCTCGGACGGCTTCGCCGAGCCTTCGGAACAGCGGCATCCGGCCCTCCGACTTCCGCGCTGCTTCGCTGCGTGGGCGGTACCTGTCGGTGCTGACCCTCGGGTGCTGGCAAGGGCCGAATGCCGCTGTTCGCTGCGGCTTGATGCCTTTAGCGGAAGAGGTCCTCGCTGGGGGGGCGGATGATCTCGTCGGCGACCGAGCCCTCCCGGAGCCAGCTCGGGTCGACGCCGCGGACTATGGCGACGGGGACGCCGGACGCCTTGCCCATCACCAGCTCGGCGGCGGCCGTGAGCTCGTCGGCCACGCACACCTCGGTGACCTGGAGCTCTCGCCCGAGGGCGTCCTCGGTGCCCCGCAGGTCGATCACCGCGGCCACGCCGGCGCAGCCGATGGCCACGTCGGTCACGCCCTTGCGCCAGGTGCGACCGAACGTGTCGGACACGATCACGCCCACCGAGAGCCCGGTGCGGGCCTTGAGCCCGTCGCGGATGCGCCGGGCCGAGCGGTCGGCGTCGACCGGCAGCAGGGCGGCCCAGCCCGACGCCATGTTCGACAGGTCGATGCCGGCGTTGGCGCAGATGAAGCCGTGGGCCGTCTCGGTGATGAGCAGGTCGCCGCGCCGGCGCACGACGCGCACGGCCTCCCGCTCCACGATGGCCTTGTGGGCCAGCGGGTCGTCGGGGTCGATGGCCTCGACCCGGCCCTCGGCCTTGGACACGATCTTCTGGGTCACGACCACCACGTCGCCCTCTTCGAGGGTGGTGGCGGCGGCGATGAGCTCGGCGATGATGTCGCCGTCCTGCACCTCGCCGATGCCGGTCACGGGGATCAGGGAGATGCCGTTCATGACAGCGTGACCTTCGCCAGGGCGGCGGCCTCGGCCGGCCCCGACATGATCGTGGGCGCCACCACGCACCGCATGCCGGCGGCCTCCACGGCGCCGGCCAGGTCGGCGTCGGCGGTGTCGATGACCAGCGTGCCGGCCACCTCGGCGTAGATGCGGGCCACGCCCACCACCGACGATTCGTGGCCGAGCTCGGTCAGGAGCCGGTCGGCGGGGCCCTTGAGGGCGGCGCCGGCGATGATCGGCGAGATGGCCACCACGTCGTCGCGGCGGGCGGCGATCGCGGCGCGGAGCCCGGGCACGGCCAGCACCGGCCCGATCGACACGATCGGGTTCGATGGGGCGATGACGACCTTGGCCGCCGACGCGATGGCGTCGAGCACACCGGCCGACGGTGTGGCCGCCTCGATCCCGGCGAACCGCACGGCGGAGACGGCCACCGAGTGGTGGCGACCCACGAAGTAGTCCTGGAAGCCGATCTCGCCGTCGTCCGCGACCGTGACCCGGGTGGCGACCTCGGCTTCGGTCATCGGCAGCAGGCGCAGCCCGAGGCCCCACCGGGCCGCGATCTGCTCGGTGACCTCGGCCAGGCTGGCGCCCTCGGCCAGTCGCCCGGTGCGGAACAGAGGGGTGCCGAGTTCGCGGTCGCCCAGGTTGAACCCGGCCCGGCCGGCGTCGTAGGCCCGCAGCGACTCCATGGCCTGCCAGGTCTCACCGGTCAGCCCCCACCCGGTCTCGCCGTTGACGGCGCCGGCCAGTGTGTAGGTGACGGTGTCGAGATCGGGACAGATGCGCAGCCCGTGCATGGTGGTGTCGTCACCGGTGTTGACGACGGCGGTGACGTCGGCGGGCGGGACGACCTGGAGCAACCCGGCCAGGTAGCGGGCCGCGCCCACCCCGCCGGCGAGAACGGTGATCACGAAGCGGAGGCTAGGCGGTACGCCTCGAGGTGCCGTTCGGCCGACCGCGCCCACGTGTGCGCGGCCGCCACTTCCGGGCCCCGGGTCCGCAACCGCTCCACGTCGGGCCCGCCGGCGAGCAGGGTTCGCAGCGCCTCGGTCAGGGCGTGGTTGTCGCCCGGCGGGACCACCACGGCGGCGTCCTCCACCACGTCCTCCATGGGCGAGCCGGACGTCGTCACCAGCGCGGCCCCGCAGGCCAGCGCCTCCAGGGCCGGGAGGCCGAACCCTTCCTCGAAGGCCGGGTAGGCGACGGCCGCGGCCCGTCGGAACAGCGCCGGGATCACGGCATCGTCGACGTAGCCCAGGCGAACCACGCGGTCGCCCATCCCGTGCTCGGCGATGGCGGCGTCGACCTCGCGGACCCCCCAGCCGTCCTGGCCGGCCAGCACCAACCGCACCGACGGATCGAGCCGGGCGACCGCCTCGACCAGGGCGGGGACGTTCTTGCGGGGCTCGATGGTGCCGACGAAGGCCACGAAGGGCCCGTCAAGCCCCAACGGCTCGAGCACGGCGTCATCGCCGGCGGGCACGAACCGGTCGTGGTCGACGCCGTGCGACGCGACGATGACCGGCGCCTCGGGGGTCAGCAGCTCTCGGAGGCGCCCAGCCGTGCGCTCGCTCACGCAGACGATGACGTCGGCGTGGCGGGTCGACCATCGGATCATCCGGCGGAAGAACTGCACCTTGTTCGACTCGTGCCATTCGGGGTGGTCGAAGAACGTGAGGTCGTGGACGGTCACCACCCGGGGGGTCCAGGCCAGCATCGGCATCGTGTAGTGCGGCCCGTGCCACACGTCCGCGTTGCGAGCCAGCGCCGGGCCGGCGACCTGCTCCCACAGCAGGCGAAGCGGCCGGGACCTGGGCGCGACGGCCCGGACCTCGGCGTCGGGCGCCAGGACCTTCCACCGCTCACCGTCGTCGGCCCGTGCCACCAGTTCGAGGTCGACCGCCCCGTTCGCGGCCAGTGCCTCCACCACCCGCAACACGTAGATGCCGGCCCCGGCCGGCTGGGCCGGGATGGCCGACACGTCGATGGCGACCTTCATGACGACGCCGCCTTCATGACAACGCCGCCTCGTACGCCTTGACGTGGGCGGCCGCGGACCGAGCCCACGTGAAGTCGGCCGAACGGGTCAGGGCCCGTGCCGCCAGGGTGGCCCGGTGCTGGGGATCGTCGATGATCGGTGCCAGCGCGGCGGCGAGGGCGTCGATGTCGCCGACCGGCGTGATCACGCCCCCGTCGCCCGCCACCTCGGGCAGGCAGGCGGCGTCGGTGGTGACGACCGGGCAGCCGCGGGCCATGGCCTCGACCAGCGGCAGCCCGAAGCCGGAGTAGCGCTCGGGCAGCAGGAGGGCGGTGGCCGACCGGTAGAGGACATCGAGCTCGCGGTCGCCGATGTTGCCCGTGGCGATCACGCCCGGCCGGTCGAGGTCGGGGGCCTCGCCCCACCCGGGCGGGCCGGCCAGCACCAGGCCGAGATCGGGCCGATCGGCTCGCAGGGCAGCGTGGGCGGCCAGCACGTCGCCCACCCCCTTGCGAGGCTCGATGGTGCCCACGAAGAGCAGGAACGGCGAGCGCACGCCGAGCCACTCGAGCACGGCGGCGACCACGGCCGCGTCGGGTTCCTCGGGGAGGTCGACGCCGTGGGGGGCGACGTGGATGCGGTCGGGGTCGAAGCCCTCGGCCACCAGGTCGGCCTTGCCGAACTCGGTCGGCACCACCACGCTGGCCGCCTCCCGCCGGGCGATGGCCAGTCCCCGCCGGTGGAACGACACGCCCCGCGGCGTGAGGTGCTCGGGCTGACGGAGGAAGACGATGTCGTGCACGGTCACCACGAGGGGCCGACGGCCGGCAGGCGTCACGGCCAGGCTGGTGGCGTGGACGAGGTCGCCGGCGACCTTGATCAGCGGGCGCCGGAACCGGTGCCAGGCCTCGTACCGGATCGAGCCGGTCGGCGAGCCGAGGTCGGTGTAGGACGACAGCCCGTCGGGGGCCGGGCCGGCGGCGAACGGGTGGACGGCGACGCCCGCCGCCGGAAGGGCCTCGACCAGGTTGCGCACGTAGCGACCGATGCCACCGGGCAGCGGCTGCAGCAACTGGCCCACGTGCACGGCGGCTTCCATCACGCCGCCTCGAGCGCCGTGCGCCACAGGTCGGCCATCCCACGAGCGTGTGCTTCCCATGTGAAGCAGGACGCCCGAGCGTGGCCCGACGTGATCAGGCGGCGGCGTTCGGCTTCGTCGTCGACCGCGGTTCGGAGGGCGGCGGCGAGGGCGTCGGGGTCGTCGGGCGGCACCAGCAGCGCGGCGTCGCCGGCCACCTCGGGCACACCGCCGACGGCCGACGCCACGACCGGCACGCCCACCGACATGGCCTCCAGCACGGGGAAGCCGAAGCCCTCGTAGCGCGACGGGTAGGCCAGCGCTCGCGCGCCGCGCAGGAGTGAGGCACGGGTGGCGTCGTCGACCCAACCGTTGGCGCCGGCCAGCTCGAGGCGTACGCCGGGCACCTGACGCATGGCCTCGACCAGCACGTCGTGGCCCTTGCGATGGTCGGACGCGCCGAGGGCCAGCACGTAGGGCTCGCCGCCGGCCGGTGCGACCTCGGGGATGGAGGGCACACCGAAGGGGACGACCCGGACGCGATCGGCGCCGTACAGGTCACGGACCTCGCGTGCGCCCCACTCGGTGCTCACGTGCAGCCAGGCGCCGCGGTCGACGGCCCGCCGCACGGTGGCGGTGGCCGCGGCGATGGTCGGCGTGCAACTGCCGGGGGAGCGGGCGCACCAGCAGTCGTGCACGGTCACCGTCGAGGGCCGGCTCGACGGGGGCACGACGAAGTTGGTGCCGTGCACCACGTCGGCCGCCGGCAGCCACCGGTCGCCGCGTGGGTGATCGAACCGCGACCAGGCCCGGACCAGCAGCGCCGGTGGCACGGGCAGGGCCCGCCGGGTCAGCTCCCAAGGGGCCACCTCGACGTCGGGCGCGGCCGCGGGCAGGGCGCTCAGCAGGCCCTGCACGGACTGCCCGACACCGGTGACGGCGCCAAGCAGGGGAGTGACGTCCACGGCGACCTGCACGGGTCGTCGAGGCTACCGGTCAGCGCTCTTGCGGAGGATCAGGCCGAACGACGTGGTCACGAACCCGCGGAACGGATAGCGCAGCATGACGCGGGGGTAGCCGTGCGGCGGCGAGATGTGGCGGTCGTTGGGGTCGGAACCCAGGTGGAAGTTGAGGGGGGCCACCTCGGCCCGGCCGGCCAGGCGGTCGGAGAGCGACTCGAGGTCGGACCGCCGGAAGAGCACGGTCGGTTCGTGGTCGATGGTCGCCGTGGTCGACGACACGTTGAGCTCGGTGGTGTGGACGGCGACGCCTCCCGGCGCCAGGAGGTCGAGATGGTGCTCCAGGAACGCAAGCCCCTCCTCGATGGAGCCGAGGTGCTCGAACACGCACGACGACCAGGCGAAGTCGAAGCGCTCGTCGAGCTCGGGCAGGGCCCGCATGTCGACCGGACGGAACCGCACGAGTCGCTCGAACTGGTCGGGGTCGCAGATGCCGGCGGCGTTGAGGTCGGTCAGCGAGTGGGCCAGCTCGCCGGTGGCCGACCAGTCCCCCGCGCGCTCGCCGCCGGGGTGGTCGGTGGCCAGGACGCGGCAGCCGTTGGCGGCGAACCAGGCGGTGAGCGGCTCGGTGCCCACGCCGAAGCCGATGCCCGACGCCCCCGGACCGATGACGCCGGCCTCGTCGAGCGCCTGGCCGATGAAGCACCACTCCCACTGCTTGCGGTGGACGAGGACGTCCTGCCGGAGCCGGTCAGCCCAGGCTCGGTAGGCGGGGGTGTGGCACTGGTGATCGGTGCAGACCTGGGACACCAGCCCCGGGAACGTGGGCGCCGGCGGATCGTTGGGCCAGGCCGGGTGGAGGTGCTCGGCGGGCAGCACCGGGGCCGGCCACGTCCGCCAGTCGACCCGAGCCGCGTGCACGGCCCGGTAGGCCCGGCGCAACTGTTCGCTGCGCCTGGCCATGGCGCGAAGACGCCCAGCCATGGCCGGATCCTAGGTGTCCAAAATGTCCGCTGTCTCAGCTGGCGGAGGCCGTCATGCGCGGCGCTAACGCTGCAGTGAGAGGATGGTCCCGATGCGCAGACCGACGAGCGGGGAAGTGCTCCTGGCCGCGTTCGCCGTCGCAGCGTGCGTGCCGGCGATGTACTACTTCGGCCGCTACGGCACGACCTACACGTTCGGCGACACCCAATACCGACACGACACGCTCCGAGACTGGCTCGCTGTCGTCATCCCGGCAACGGCAGCGGCTCTCGCCATCGCAACCGTCACGCTCAGTCTCTTCACGCCGCACGGACTCGCTCAGCAGTGGGGGCGAGAGCTCGACGACACCCGCCGCGCACGAACGTGGGCACGGGAACGCTGAGACTCACGAAGGTGCGGTCTCGTCCGGCGTGATCACCCCGGACGAGACCGCACCT
>JAOBWJ010000067.1 GCA_025463335.1 Acidimicrobiales bacterium | reverse complement strand
ACGTTGACGAACCGGCCGCCGCCGTTGGCCGCCATGGCCCGCCACGCCGGTCGACTCACGTTGAGGGCGCCCCGCAGCTGGGTGTTGACGAGCGTGTCGATGTGGGCCTCGGGAGTGTCGGCGAACGGGCCCATGCGCACCTGGCCGGCGTTGTTGATGACCACGTCGAGGCGGCCCCACGTCTCGAGGGCGGTCTGCACGATGCCCTCGCCGCCCTCGGGGGTGGCCACGCTGTCCTGATTGGCCACGGCTTCGCCGCCGGCGGCAGTGATCTCGGCGACCACGTCGGACGCCGGGTCGCTCACCGCCTGGTCGCCCATGTCCTCGGTGTCGCTGATGGCCACGCCCAGGTCGTTGACCACGACCTTGGCGCCCCGGCGGGCGAGCAGCAGGGCGTACTCCCGGCCCAGATTCCGGCCGGCACCGGTGACGATCACGACCTTGCCATCGAAGCGCAGTTCAGACATGGGCGGCGAACCTACAACTACGTTGCCGAACCATGTTCGCTGGGGGCGAGGCCGACGTGCCCGCGGAAGGACGTCGTATGAAGGCAGTGCAGGCAATGGGTGGTGGCGGGCTCGAGGTGCGGGACGTCCCCGTGCCGACGCCGGGCCACGGTGAGGTGCTGGTGAAGGTCGCCGGTGCCGGTCTTTGCCACTCCGACTGCATGATCTCGGTGAGGCCTGCGTCGTATCGACCCGATGGCACGCCGTTCACCATCGGCCACGAGACGGCCGGCATCGTGGAGGCCGTGGGCGAGGGCGTGCACAAGGTGAGCACCGGCCAGCCCGTCGTGGTCCACGCCGAGTACGGCTGCGGCCAGTGCCCCACGTGCATGGGCGGCAACGAGCGCTCCTGCCCGGTGATGAGGCCGGCCGCCGGCGCCGGGCTCGGCCTCGACGGCGGCATGGCCGAGTACATCGTGGCCCCGGCCCGGGCGGTGGTCGCCCTGCCCGAGCAGCTCGATCCGGTCGACGCCGGCCCGCTCGACGACGCCGGGCTCACGCCGTACCACGTCATCCGCACGTCGGCGCCGTGGTTGGAGGCCGGTTCGGTCACCGCCGTGATCGGCATCGGCGGCCTCGGCCATCTGGCCATCCAGATCCTGCGGGCCGTCTCCTCGACCACCATCGTCGCCGTCGAGAAGGATCCCGGCCGGCGAGCGTTCGCCCTCGAGCTGGGCGCCGACGTGGCCCTCGACCCGGAGGACGACGCGGCCGCCCGGATCAAGGGGATGGGCCGAGACGGGGCCTCGCTCGTGCTCGACCTGGTCGGGGCCGACCAGACGCTCGCCCTCGGGGCCGCCGCCGCCGCTCGCCAGGGGAAGCTGGTGTGCGTGGGCGCCGCCCTCGGGTCCGTCCCGGTCGGGATGATGCACGTCCCGTGGGAGTGCGTGGTCCAGACGACGTACTCGGGCGAGGCGTGGGAGCTGGAGCAACTCCTGCAACTGGCGGCAGCCGGCAAGGTGAAGGTCTCCGCCAACCACATCTCGCTCGACGACGTCTCGGAGGCCTACGAGCGGCTCGACAAGGGCGAGCACGGCTCCGGTCGGCTCATTGCCGTGCCGTAGTATCTCTGACGTCACGTCAGGAGCAGGGGGAACCATGTCCAGAATCCCGAAGATCATCTCCGTCGACGACCACGTCGTGGAGCCGCCGGACCTCTGGACGTCCCGCCTCCCGGCCAAGTGGCAGGACAAGGCCCCGCGCGTCGAGCGCGACCGCGGCGTGTTCAAGATCCAGGGCGGCACGTTCTCGTTCGAGAAGGGCGCCCCAGAGGGCGACTGGGGCGACTGGTGGATCTACGACGACCTGATCTACCCGTTCCCCAAGCTGTCGGCGGCCGTGGGGTTCGAGAACCTCGACGCCGAGCCGGTCACGTTCGACGACATCCGCCCCGGGTGCTGGAAGCAGCCCGAGCGCCTGATCGACATGGAGAACAACCACGTCGAGGCGTCGGTGTGCTTCCCCAACGTGCTGCCCCGCTTCTGCGGCCAGGCCTTCCTCGAGCGGGCCGACAAGGAGCTCGCCCTCCTGTGCGTCAAGGCCTACAACGACTGGATCATCGACGAGTGGTGCGCCGGTGACGGCTACGGGAAGCTGATCCCACTCACCCTCATCCCCCTGTGGGACGCCAACCTGGCCGCCGACGAGGTCCGGCGCTGCGCCGACAAGGGCAGCTTCGCCGTGGCCTTCTCGGAGAACCCGGTGCCGCTCGGCCTTCCGTCGGTGCACGACAAGGACCGGTTCTGGGACCCGTTCTTCCGGGCGTGCGAGGAGACCGACACCATCATCAACATGCACATCGGCTCGTCGTCGAAGATGCCGAGCACCTCGCCCGACGCCCCGTTCATCGTGAGCTCGGTGCTCACGTTCCAGAACGCCATGGGCTCGCTCGTCGACTACCTCTTCTCGGGTGTGTTCGACCGCTTCCCGAAGATGAAGATCGCCTACGCCGAGGGCCAGGTCGGGTGGATGCCCTACGTGCTCGAGCGGGCCGACAAGCTCTGGGAGGAGCGGTCGGACAACGCCTTCGGCACCAGCCTCAAGCAGCCCCCGTCGTCCTACGTGCCCGGCCGCATCTACGGCTGCATCTTCGACGACGAGACGGGCCTGGCCAACCGCCATGTGATCGGCATGGACCAGATCTGCTTCGAGACCGACTACCCGCACGCCGATTCGACGTTCCCCCACTCGGAGGACACAGCGGCCCGGATCTGCGACAAGGCAGGCCTGACCGACGACGAGGTGTACAAGTTCCTTCGGGGCAACGCCATCCACGCCTACGGCCTCCACCGCTTCGGCATCACGGAGTAGTCGTGTTCGAGCAGGTCGCGGATGCCGCCCGCCACAGCGTGGAGGGCGGCATC
Source organism: Acidimicrobiales bacterium (assembly GCA_025463335.1). Lineage (GTDB taxonomy): Bacteria > Actinomycetota > Acidimicrobiia > Acidimicrobiales > CADCSY01 > RYN-34. Next base: position 13,444 of record JAOBWJ010000067.1, on the reverse strand, counting down.
CCCGCCTGCCAGGTGGCCGTCGCCCTCGACGGCGAAGTGGTGCTGTTCGAAGCGTTCGGTGACTGCACGCTCGAGTCGCGCTTCCCGATCTCCTCGGCCACCAAGCCGCTGGTGGCCTCGGCCATCTGGCAGCTGATCGGCGAGGGGCTGCTCGACGTCTCGAAGCCGGTCGCCCACTACGTCCCCGAGTTCGCGACCAACGGCAAGGACGTCGTCACCGTCGAGCAGGTCATGCTCCACACGGCCGGCTTCCCGCAGGCTCCCATCCGCGCCGTGGAGGGGGCCGACCCGGAGCGCCGGCTGGCCCGCTTCGCTTCCTGGCGGCTCGACTGGGAGCCCGGCACCCGTTTCGAGTACCACCCGGCCGCCGCCCATTGGGTCCTCGCCGAGCTGCTGGAGCGCCTCCGGGGCGCCGACTTCCGCGACGTCATCGCCGACCGGGTCACCACGCCCCTCGGCCTGCCCCGGCTGCTCGGCCTCCCCGAGGACGAGCAGGCCGGCTACGTCGAGCCGGTGGTGGCGGACGGCGAGCCGTGGGTCGTCGATGGCCTCTCCACCCCGGCGGCCAGGGCTGCCGGCGTGCCCGGCGGGGGCGGCATCGCCACGGCCGCCGACCTGGCGCTGTTCCACCAGGCCCTGTTGCACGACCCCAAGGGCCTGTGGGACGCCGCCGTGCTGGCCGACGCCAAGACCAACGTGCGCTGCAACCTCCCCGACGCCCTGCTCGGCGTGCCGGTCATGCGCACGCTCGGCCTGGTCCTGGCCGGCGACGACGGCAAGGAGCAGCTCCGCTATGCCGGGTTCGGCAAGGGCGTCTCCCCCGCCGCCTTCGGCCACATGGGCGCCCACTTCCAGCTGGCCTGGACCGATCCAGCCACCGGCGTGTCCTTCGCCTACGTGAACAACCTGGTTGCCGACAACCTGCGCCAGGCGATGCTGACCATGCCCGTGGCCAACGCCGCCGCCGAGTAGTTCGTTGTAGCTAGGTTCGTTCCGACGGTCCGTGGGCACAGGCTTCCCATGGGTATCGGAACAAGCATCTTCCTCATGGCCGTCGGCGCCATCCTTCGCTTCGCCGTGACGGTCACGACGAACGGGATCAACCTCCACACCGTCGGCGTGATCCTCATGATCGTGGGGGCGCTCGGTCTGCTCTTCTCGCTGATCTTCTGGAGCAGCTGGGGCGGGTTCGGGACCTACGGAGGACGCAGCGTCCGCACCACCCGGGTCACCACGGACGAGACCGTCTGACCTCGACACAGGCCACGCACCGCTGCGTCGTCGGGAGCGCCTCCAGGCGCTCGATCGGGATGTCCCGACCGCAGACCTCGCACACCCCGTAGCGGCCGGACGCCAACCGCTCGATCGCCGCGTCGAGCGCAGCAAGGTTGGCCCGGGCCTGTTGCAGCAGGGCGATCACCTGCGCCCGCTCGAAGGCGATGGTCGAGCCATCGGGGTCGTGCTCATCGTCGTTGCCCACATCCTCGATGGACTCGACCACGTCGTCGAACGTGCGCGTGAGCGAGGCGATCTGGGCTTCGGTCGAGGCCCGCTCCGCGTCCAGCAGCGCACGCAGCTCGGGGCGGTCGGTCATGGCGAGGGCTGATACGGCGGCGCTTCGCCCCAACCCCATCCACCGGCCCGGTCGTAGAGGGTCGGATGCTCACTCATCGTCGAGGACCGGCTGGCGCAGCGCGTCGAGGGCGGCTCGGAGCTGGTCGAGCTCGTCGCGGAGTGCGGCCCGACTGTCCTGCAGTCGCTGGCCCACCCGCAGGTCGAGCACGTGGTTGGCCTGGTGTTCCGAGAACCTGAACGGCTCGCCGGCCAGCCGCCGCATGGCCTCCTCCCGATTGGCTGACGCCGCCACCACCGCCGAGACCACATCCCACCGGTCGAGCGCCCGGACGATGGCATCGACGATGTCCAACCGCATCCCCAGCTTGACCCTCACCAGCTCGGCATCGAGCAGGGTGGCAGCGTGGGCGGCCAGCTCCCGGAGCGAGTGCCGCAGCAGCGGGCCCTCGGCCCCGAGCGCGCCGTAGCCGCACCCCACTCGGTCCCCCCGCAGCACGAACTGGGCCAGCCACACCGGCTCATCGAGCCGGTACTGCCGTCGCCCCTCCAGCGCATCGCTGACGCCGCTCACGAGCATGGCGGCCACCTCGGCCGCGTCCTCCCCGGGCGCCACGAACAGGTGGTGGTCGACACGGTCGGGTGTCGACCAGACCTCGAGGCAAGCCCGGGCATCTTCGGGCACGGGCGGCCGGCGCATCCGCACATCCTCGCGTCTCGGAAGAACCCCGCGCCGAAGAACGTTGGCAACGACCATGCAGGTGGAGATCTGGTCCGACGTCGTGTGTCCCTGGTGCTACATCGGCAAGCGCCGTTTCGAGGAGGCCCTACGCCGCTTCGACGGCCGGGACGAGGTCGAAGTGACCTGGCGAAGCTTCGAGCTCGACCCTGATGCGCCCCCCGTCGGCGTCGACGTCCTCGAGCACCTGGCCACCAAGTACGGCGTGTCCAAGGGCGAGGCGGTGGCCATGCAGCACCGGGTCACCCAGGCCGCTGCCGGCGAGGGCCTCGAGTACCACCTCGACCGCACGCAGCGCGGCAACAGCTTCGATGCCCACCGCCTGCTCCACCTGGCCAAGGATCACGGCGTGCAGAGCGAGCTGGAGGAGCGACTGTTCCGCGCCTACTTCACGGACGGTCAGCCCATCGGCGACACCACCGTCCTGCGCAAGCTGGCCACCGACGTCGGTCTCTCCGACGGGGAGGTCGACGACGTGCTCGCCTCCGACCGCTACGCCGATGCGGTGCGCGACGACCAGCGCACGGCTCAGGAGCTCGGCTGCCGGGGCGTGCCGTTCTTCGTCGTCGACCGCCGCTACGGCGCGGCCGGCGCCCAGGATCCGGCGGTCCTGCTGGAAGTGCTGGAAAAGGCCGCCGCCGAGCACTAGCCATGACCTGACCGCTGCGGCGGGCAGCGTCAGAGCAGCCGACCTAGGAGGCCCATGGGCTGGCAGAACTGGGCGGGCAACCAGACCGCGTCGCCGGTCGCGGTCGAGCACCCGTCATACCGCGAGGACCTGGTCCGGATCGTGAAGGAGGCGGACGGCCGGCGCGTCAAGGCGGTCGGTGCCGGCCACTCGTTCACCTCCATCGCCGTCACCGACGGCGTCCAGGTCCAGCTCGACCGCTATGCCCGCCTGGTCTCGGTCGACACCGGGACCGGGCTGGTCACCGTCGAGGCCGGCATGCCCCTGCATCGGCTCAACACCCTGCTCCTGCAGCATGGTCTCGGCCTCACCAACATGGGCGACGTCGATGCCCAGACGGTCTCGGGTGCCATCTCCACCGGTACGCACGGAACCGGTCGCAGCAGCGCCGCCCTCGCCACCCAGGTGGTCGCCCTCGAGCTGGTGCTGGCCGATGGCTCGGTCGTCACCTGCTCGGCCGACGAGCGCCCCGACCTGTTCGCCGCCGCCCGCGTCGGCCTCGGCGCCCTCGGCCTGCTGAGCACGGTCACCCTCCAGACCGAGCCCGCGTTCCTCCTCGAGGCCCGGGAGGGACCCCTGCCGCTGGCCGATGTGCTCGACGGCCTCGACCAGTTCGTGGCTGCCAACGAGCACTTCGAGTTCTACTGGTTCCCCCACACCACGACCGCTCTGGTGAAGCGCAACAACCGGGTCGACGGCCCGGCCCGGCCGCTCGGCATCCGCGGCTGGATCGATGACGAGCTGCTGTCGAACGGGCTCTTCGAGCTGACGTGCCGGCTGTGCCGGGTCCGGCCCGCGCTCACACCACGCGTCAACGGCTTCGCCGCCAGAGCCCTCGGCGCTCGCACCTACGTCGACGCCGCGCCCCGCGTCTTCACCAGCCCCCGCCGGATCCGGTTCAAGGAGATGGAGTACGCCATCCCCCGGGCCGAGCTGCCGGCCGTCGTTCGCGAGCTGCAGGCGTTCCTCAACTCGTCCGACCTTCGCATCAGCTTCCCGGTCGAGGTTCGTGTGGCACCAGCCGACGACCTGTGGCTGTCGTCCGCCTCGGGACGCGACTCGGCCTACGTGGCCGTCCACGTCTTCCGCGACACCGACCACGAGCGCTACTTCGAGGGGGCCGAGCGGATCTTCGCCGCCGCCGGCGGCCGACCCCACTGGGGCAAGCTCCACACCCAGACGGCGGCCAGCCTCCGGGACCGCTACGAGCGTTTCGACGACTTCGTGGCCCTGCGCGACGAGCTCGACGCTGAGCGCACGTTCACCAACCCGTACCTCGATCGAGTGCTCGGACCATGAGTGTCCGGATCGAACGGCTGCAGCGGGGTGACGACGCTCGTGTCGAGGAAGCGAGCCCGCTCAGATCGTGGTCCTGACCTGGACGTTCACCAACCCCTGAGGTCGACTGGCCACGTGTCGACCACCTCGTCGCCGTCGACGAGGTGGATCCACTCGTGCAGGGCCACGGTGGGGTCGACGTGCGCCGGCAACACCCGCACGCGGTCGCCGACCTCGGCCGGCGGGGAGAACGTGGTGTGCTCGTCCGAGCAGAACCACACGTCCCGGCTCGGGATCGTCGGATTGCCGTGATCCATGCCCAGGGACTTCAGCCCGAGGTCGGCGACCGCCCAGTCCGGGGAGGCCGACACCACGGTGGCCAGCACGGTGAGCGCCTCGACGAACGGCAGCTCGAGCGCTGAGTAGGCGGTGTCCATCAGCAGGTAGGAGCCGGCCTGGATCTCCGTGGCCCATGTGTTCACGGCGTAGGTGCCGGTGCCGCCCGCCGAGATGAGCTCACCCCCGACGTCGCCGAAGGCGCCGACCAGGAGGGCCATGGACTCCTCGGTCGTGCGGGCCCGCTCCCCCTGGTCGCCGACCAGCATGAGGTGACCCTCGTAGCCCATGACGCCGCGCACCTCGAGGCCGCGGGACCGGGCACGGTCGGCGAGCCGGCCGGCATCGGCCGGGGCGCAGCCGCATCGGGGCAGGCCGACGTTCACGTCGATCACCACCTCCCCCACGCCCCCGGCGACGGCCGCCTCGATCGTCTGCTCCGAGTCGACGGCCACCGTCACCCGAGCGTCGAGCTTGCCGAGCCGACTGGCGTCGAGCACCTCGTTGGCCAGCAGCAGGTCGTCGCCCAGGCCGGCGGCGGCCATGCCCTCCACCTCGCGGATGGTGGCGCACGTGAAGCGGCGATGGCCCGCCTCCGCTTGGAGACGGGCCAGGGCCGTGGTCTTGTGGGCCTTCACGTGCGGGCGCAGCCGGTCGCCCGGCAGTGCCTCGGCCATGGTGGCCAGGTTGTGTTCGAGCGCCGCCCGCTCGACGACCAGGGCAGGCGTCTGCAGGTCGGCGAGCCGCATCTAGCTGCCCATCTCCACTGGCAGGTGCTTGATGCCGCCGATGAAGTTCGACCGCAGCCGGTCGGGCGGGCCGAGCGCCTTGATCTTGGGGGCCCGGGCCGACATCTCCTCGAGCAGCACCCGGATCTCCATGCGGGCCAGGCTGGCCCCCAGGCAGAAGTGGGGACCGCCGCCGCCGAAGGCGATGTGCTCGTTCGGCGTGCGGGTGATGTCGAAGCGGAACGGGTCCTCGAAGTGGTCCTCGTCACGGTTGGCCGAGGCGTACCAGATCGAGACCTTGTCGCCCTGCTTGATCTGCTGGCCGTGCAGCTCGATGTCCTCGGTGGCGTTGCGCCGGAAGTACATGACCGGGCTGGCCCAGCGCAGCACCTCCTCGGTGGCGCTGTTCACCAGCGACGGATCCTTCACCAGGGCGTCGTACTGGTCGGGATGCTCGAGGAACGCGTTCATGCCGTGTGACAGCGCGTTGCGAGTGGTCTCGTTGCCGGCCACCGCCAGCAGCAGGAAGAACATGTTGAAGTCGGTGTCGGTGAGGCTGTGCCCGTCGACCTCGGCGTTCAGCAGGGTGGTGACGATGTCGTCCTGGGGCTCGGCCCGGCGCTTCTCGGCCAGGGCCTGGGAGTAGGTGAACATGCCGATGTAGGCACCACCGAGCTGGTCGTCGGGCACGATGTACTCGGGGTCGTCGCCGCCGGCGATCATCTGGTTCGACCACGTGAACAGGTTGTGGCGGTCCTCCTGGGGGACGCCGATGAGGTCGGCGATCACCTGGAGCGGCAGCTCGGCGGCCACGTCGATCACGTAGTCGACCTGCCCCTTGGCCACGGCATCGTCGATGATCCGCCGGGTCGTCTCCCGGATCTGGATCTCCAGGGCGTTGATCATGCGGGGCGTGAAGCCCTTGTTGACGATCTTCCGGTAGCGGGTGTGGTCCGGCGGATCCATCGTCAGCATGAGCGACGGCGGCGCGTCGGGGTCGTTGAAGGCGTCGGCGCCCTGCGGCCCGGTGCCGGGGGGCAGATCGTCGAGTCCGACCACGCCACCGCGGCGCTGGTCGGAGCTGAAGGTCTTGGCGTTGCGGTTGACGGCGACGACGTCGTCGTACTTGGTGATGACCCAGAAGCCGTCGCCATGCGGCTCGGCGTGCTTGTACACGGGGGCGTTGGCCCGCAGCCAGGTGAACCAGTCGTGCGGGGGTCCGGACGTGAACTTGTCGCGGTCCAGCAGATCGATGTCGGACAGCTGCATGTGTCCCCCTCCTCGGCTCGTGGAGCCGAACGTACAACAACGAATGAGAACGTGTTGCACTTCTTCGCGCGGCGTTGCACAGTGCAACTCGTGGCGCGCCCCTCACCCCAGACCGATCGGGTCATCGCCGTGACCCGGTTGCTGGCCGCCCACCCCGACGAGGGCTTCACGATCTCCGAGCTGGCCCGCCGACTGCGCCTGAACAAGGCCACGCTCTATCCCATGGTCACGGCGCTGACCGAGGCCGGTTGGCTGGTGCGGGACCCGGCCACCAAGGCCTTCCGCCTCGGCCCCGAGCTCATCGCCGTCGGCGAGGCGGCCGGCCGCAGCCTCCCGGCGGTGCAGCTCGCCCGGCCCGCCATGGTCGACTTGGCCACCGAGCTCGGCGTCACCTGCGTGGCGTTCACCGCCACCGACGGGGTGGCCACCCTCACCGACCAGGTGTGGGATGTCCGCTCGACCGTCCCGCCCCTGCGGGTGGGACTGTGGGCGCCGCTGCGGGCCCCGTTCGGCTTGGTGTTCGCGGCGTGGGCTGACGAGGGTGAGGTGGCCGACTGGCTCGACGGTGCCGACCCGTCGGCCCGGCCCGAGCACCTGGCCGCCCTGCAGGCGAGCCGCCAGCGGGGCTACGTGGTCGAGCTGCGCACGCCGACCCGCCGTCTGCCCGACGGCACCGGCAGCCTGGCCGACATGCTGCCCGCCGAGTCCGAGCACGGCTTCCTCCTGGCCGACCTCGACGCCGACGGGACCTACCCGGTGAGCACGATCGAGGCCCCCGTGTTCGACGGCGACGGCCGGGTGGCCCTCGCCCTCGTGCTCGTGGGCCTGCCCCGGACCATGCGAGGCGCCGAGATCACCGCCATGGCGGAGCGCCTGGTACGAGCCACCCGAGGGGTGTCCTCCACGCTCGGACGCGATCCAACCTGACCGCAGGCACGGCAGGGTGCCTCTGGTCCGCGGGAAGGGCGCAGCCCCAACGGGCCACGATCGCCCTGCTGTCGTAGTCCGTTTCGTCCCTTTCACTGTCACACCCCGTCGTCATGATGGGGGCATGGAGTCGGTGCTCGACGACCTGGACGAGGTGCTTGATCGCCTCGCCGCGTCGACGCCCACCTCGAGCGACGAGGTCGTGCGCCTGCACGCTTCGTTGGCCCGGCTCGACGCGCTCACCACGGTGGCGGTTGGTCGGTGGGACGCGGCGAAGACATGGGCGACCGATCGCGCCAAGTCCGGTGCCGCCTGGTTGACGGCCCGCTGCCGGACCCCCGGGGCGTCGGCCCGGCGGCGGGTCCATCTGGCCCGGGCGTTGCGGGACCTGCCCCGCACCGAACAGGCGTGGTTGGACGGTGCGATCGACTCGGCCCATGTGTCCCTGCTGGCCGGCGCGCGGACCGAACGGACCGCCGTGGTGTTCGACCGAGACGAAGGCTGGCTGGTGGACCAGGCCCGCACCATGCGGTTCTCGCACTTCACCCAGACGCTCGCCTACTGGCTGCAGCGCGCCGACCCCGACGGCGCCGACCAGAAGGCGCAAGGCCAGCGCGACGACCGCCGGTTCGACCTGTCCCAGACCTTCCAAGGGACCTGGGTCGGCGACCTGGTGCTCGACCCGATCGGCGGCACCATCGTGTCGACCACGTTGAAGCACATCGAACGTGAGCTGTTCCGCGCCGACTGGGCCGACGCCAAAGAGCGGCTCGGTCGCGACCCCCTGGTGAGCGAGCTGCGCCGCACCCCCAAGCAACGTCGCGCCGACGCCCTGGTCGAGATGGCCGTCCGGGCGCGAACCGCGCCGCGCGATGGTCGTCGACCGGCGCCGTTGTTCAGCGTGCTGGTCGGCTACGAGACCTTCCACGGCCGCATGTGCGAGCTGGCCAACGGCACCGTCCTCGCACCGCAATCCTTGGTGCCGTGGCTGGACGCGGCCTCCATCGAACGGATCGTGTTCGACGGCCCGTCCCGAGTGATCGACGTCGGCGTCGAGCGACGCCTGTTCGAAGGCGCCACCCGCCGAGCCGTCGAAGTGGTCTGGGGCGAATGCTTCGAAGACACCTGCGAAACCCCCGCCGAAGACTGCGAGATCGACCACATCGAGCCCTGGTCGCACGACGGGCCCACCATCCAAGCCAACGGCCGCCCCGCCTGCGGGTTCCACAACCGCCAACGCCACCGAAGACCCAGCGCGGGGCCGTGACGCCCCGCATTGCTCCAAGAACGTGGCCACTAGATGGCCAGTTTCGGAGTGCATCATGTGGTCATGGATTTCAAGCTGGAACTGGTGGCCGTGCCCGTCTCCGATGTCGATCGGGCCAAGGACTTCTACGCCGACAAGGTCGGCTTCGCGCTCGACCACGACCACACCGTGAGCGACGACGTGCGCTTCGTGCAGCTGACCCCGCCCGGGTCCGCGTGCTCGATCGCCCTCGGCCGCGGCATCGTCGATACGGCGCCGGGCTCGTTGCAGGGCATGCAGCTGGTGGTGACCGACATCGACGCGGCGCGGGCCGAGCTGGTCGGGCGGGGCGTCGAGGTGGGCGAGGTGCAGACCTTCCCGTGGGGCCGCTTCGTGTTCTTCGCCGACCCCGACGGCAACGGCTGGGCGGTGCAGGAGATCCCGACGCGCTGACCCTCCGTTTGGTCGACCGGGCTGGGCGGGAAGGGACCCGCGTATGGCCCGGCCGGGTGGTGACGACGGCCAGGACATGATCGAAGTCCTGAACGAGCTCCGCGTCGTCCTCCCCGGCGTGCAGGTCCTCTTCGCGTTCCTGCTCACGGTGCCGTTCACCCAGCGCTTCGGCCTACTGGGACGCACAGATCGGGCGTTGTACTTCGCCGCCCTGCTGCTGACGGCGGCTTCGTCGATCGCGCTCATCGCCCCGTCGGTGCACGCCCGGCTGACTTCGCCCGACCGTCGAACCGAGCGGGTCGTCGCCGTGTCGAACCTGTTCATCGTGGTCGGCAGCTCGCTGCTGGCCGCCGGCATGGGCTGCGTCGTCTACCTCATCGCCGACCTGCTCTACCAGTCGGTTCTGGCCGCCATCGTCACCACCGTGTTGGTGGTCGTGGTCGCGTTCTGCTGGTACGGGATCCCGCTGCTCGACCGCCGCATGCGTCGTTAGCCGGCGGCCTCCACCGTCACCGGGATGGCGTTGAGCACGGCGTTGCCCGACAGCGGGTCGAGCGCCAGCTCGTCGGTGAGCACGTTGCTGTTCACGCCGGCGTGCTCCTGGGCCACCGCCATGCGGGTACCGGGTCGGTCGTGGCCCCACCCGTGGGGCAGGCTGACCACGCCGGGCAGGACGGAGTCGGTGATCTCCACCGGCGCCACCACCTCGCCGGCGCTGGAGGTGACCCGGGCCGGGGAGCCGTCGACCAACGCCAGCTTGGCTGCGTCGTCGGGGTGCATCTGGAGCGTGCACCGGGCCTTCCCCTTCACCAGCACGGTCACGTTGTGCATCCAGCTGTTGTTCGACCGCAGGTGCCGCCGGCCGACGAGGACGAACTCGGGTGCCGGATCGGCCAGGGCGGCGCGCAGCCGTTCGGTGTCGCCCACGATCGGCGCCGGGCACAGCTCGACCTTGCCGCTGACCGTGCGCAGCACGCCTGGGATCCGTGGCTCGAGCGGGCCGAGGTCGATGCCGTGGGGTGCCGCCTTGAGCTCGTCGAGGGTGAGCCCGTAGGCGCCCGCCCGTAGCGCCGCATCGAGCAAGCGCTCGGCGGGCGAGTCGCCGCTGATCTCGGCCCGGTCGACGCCACCCTTCCCGAGCGCGGCCGACAGGAGGGCCTCGTCGTGCGCGGCTGGGTCGGCCTCGGCACCCTTGCCCTCGGCGATGAGCGTGAGCCGGGCGAGGATCTCGCACTCGTCCATGGCCCCCGGGTCGGGCGGCAGCGACGGCGGTGAGTACACGGCGATGTTGCGCACGGCCAGAGCGAGGAACGAGAAGTCGTAGTGGCCGACCCGGGCCGAGTCGGTCGGCGGCAGGATGACGTCGGCGTGGCGAGTGGTCTCGTTGAGGTACGTGTCGACCGAGACCATGAACTCCAGCGAGTCCAGCACCCGGTCGAGCCGGTCGCTGTTCGGCGTGGACAGCACCGGGTTGCCGGCGATCGTCACCAGGGCGCGAACCTGGCCCTCGCCCGGCGCTTCGATCTCGTCCTGCAGGGTGGCCACCGGGAGCTGGCCGGCCACCTCGGGCAGCTGGCGCACCCGGCTCGTCCACCGGCCGAGGTCGAAGCCCCGTCCCGGTGCCGCCTCCCGCCGGCGCAGATGGGCAGGCACGGGGAACATGGCCCCACCGGGCCGGTCGAGGTTGCCGGTGAGGGTGTTCACCACGTCGACCAGCCAGTTGGTGAGCGTCCCGAACGACACCGTGCACGTGCCGATCCGCCCGTAGACCACGGCTGTCGGGGCGGCGGCCAGCTCACGGGCCAGGCCCCGGATGCGCTCGGCCGGCACGGCGCACCGCTCCGCGACCGTCTCGGGCGGGAAGTCGCCGGCCAGCACCCGCACCTGCTCCACGCCGCTCACGTCGTGGGCCAGCGAGCCGAGGTCGACCAGCCCCTCCTCGAACAGGACGTGGACGATGGCGAACAGCAGGAAGGCATCGGCGCCGGGCCGGATCGGCACGTGCTCGTCGGCCACCTCGGCGGTCTTCGTCCGTCGGGGATCGATGACCACGACCCGACCGCCGCGGCCCTGGATGGCCGCCAGCCGGCCCGGGAAGTCGGGCGCCGTGCACAGGCTGCCGTTGGACTCGAGCGGGTTGGCGCCCAGCATCACCAGCAGGTCGGTGCGGTCGAGGTCGGGTACGGGGATGGCGTAGGCATCGCCGTAGAGCAGGCCGCACGACACGTGCTTGGGCATCTGGTCGACGGTGCTGGCCGAGTACAGGTTGGTGGTGCGCAGGGCCCGCAGCAGCGGGGTGAGGTAGAGCCCGCCGGCCAGGGTGTGCACGTTCGGATTACCGGCGTAGGCGGCCACGGCGTTGGTGCCGTGGCGCTCCACCACACCGCGCAGGCCGGCGTCGACGGCGGCGAACGCCTCGGGCCAGCTGACCTCCCGCCACGTCTCGCCGTCGCGCACCAGCGGCCGGCGCAGGCGGTCGGGGTCGTCGAGCAGCTTCCCGTAGGCCGCGCCCTTCGGGCACAGGAAGCCCTTGCTGAACACGTGCTCGGCATCACCCCGAACGCGGGTGATGCGATCGTCGTCGATGGTGAGCTCGAGGCCGCACGTGGCCTCGCACAGCGGGCAGGTCCGGTAGGCGGTGCGGGTGCTCATCGCTTGCCCCAGCCGTTCCAGTAGACGACGTCCTCGACCGGCTTGCGGTCGGCCGGCTTGAAAGCACCCGACGTGTGAGCCACCGGGATGAGCGCCACCTGGGTGACCGTGTCGGGGACGCCGAGCAGGGCGGCCGCCTCCTTCTCGTACGCCAGGTGGAGCGTCGTGTAGGCCGAGCCCAAGCCCCGCGTCCGCAGGGCGAGCATGAAGCTCCACACCGCCGGCAAGATCGAGCCGTAGAAGCCGGCGAGCTCGGCGGGCGACATGCCCTCGACCCGCTGGAGGAGGCACGGCACCACCAGCACCGGCACCTCCCCGAGGTGGTCGGCCAGGTACTGCGACGAGCCGATGATGGCGTTCTCGGGATCACCGCCGGCGGCCGCCACGGCGGCCCGCTGCTGATCCATGTACGGGCCGAACGACCGCCGGTACAGCTCGGCCAACCCGGCCCGGGTCTCGGGGTCGTCGATGACCAACCACCGCCACGGTTGACGGTTGCCGCCGGTGGGCGCCTGGGTGGCCAGGCCGAGGCACTCGAGCACGACGTCGCGGTCGACCGGCCGCGTCAGATCGAGCCGTTTGCGCACCGCCCGAGTGGTGGTCAGGAGCCGGTCGGTCTCGGACAGGTCGAAGCCACTGACAGAGGGCACCCCTCCATCCAACTCCTCTTGGCGCCCCGGCGCTCGTCCGATCCCTACGTGACCGGCGGCACCTTGTAGACCAGCGAGCCGTCGGCCACGACCCGGCCCGACGTGGCTCCCACCACTTCGGCGCTGCAGAACACCGTCGTGCGACCCCGGGTGTCGATCCACCCCTCGGCCACTGCGTCCTCCTCGAAGAGGGCGCCCCGGAACCGGATGTTCAACGTGACGGTGAGGAGCTTGGGCACCTGGTCGTAGACCCACGCGAGGGCGGGCACCACGGCCGTGTCGATCAAGGCGGTGATGGCGCCGCCGTGGACCACCCCTCCGGGCTGGCGCAGCTCCGGCCGGTACGGCATGCGCATGCGGCAGTAGTCCTGCCGGACCTCCTCGACGCTCAACCCGAGGAGGGCGGGGAAGTACACCTCGTCCTCCCGCCTCCCGAGGTCGGCCCACCGGGCCAGCTGCTCGGGAGGGAGAGGATCGAACTGGTCGGCGCGCACGGCGCCACGGTAGGGCCCTACGCGAGCGGCGTGAGCTGGGCCAGCTGCAGGGTGATCGTGTCGCCGAGCAGCGAGTCGCTGTCGAGACCGTCGGGGTCGGACAGTGACGACTCCCCCGACACCTCGACGGTGAAGGCGCCATCGGTGACCGACGGGTTGCGCAGCGGCCGCAGGTCGACGAAGGCGCTCGACGTGCCCACGCCGTCGGCCTCGGTGGTGGTGGCCACGACACGGCCGTTGGCGTCGCGCACGGTCACGACGTATTCGAAGCCGTTGACGCCGACCTGGTTGAGCGACGGGTGCGACAGCGTCACCTTGAGATGCGTGGTCGCCTTGGTGACCGTCACCGCGTAGGTGTGGCTGTCGGAGCCGCCGAGCGAGGCGCGGGGAGCGTCGTAGGTCCACAGGTCGG
>JAOBWJ010000066.1 GCA_025463335.1 Acidimicrobiales bacterium | reverse complement strand
GGCACCAGCGAGGAGCACGACCGCAAGCTGGCCGCCGAGCTCATCGAGCATCCCAAGGAGCGGGCCGAGCACGTGATGCTCGTCGACCTGGCCCGCAACGACGTGGGCCGCGTGGTCGAGTTCGGCTCGGTGCACGTCGACGAGCTCATGTCGCTCGAGCGTTACAGCCACGTCATGCACCTCACCTCGCAGGTGTCGGGCGATCTGGTGGCCGGCAAGGGTCCGGTCGACGTGTTGCGGGCCACGCTGCCCGCCGGCACGGTGTCGGGCGCCCCCAAGGTGCGGGCCATGGAGATCATCGACTCGCTCGAGCCCACCAAGCGTGGCCCCTACGCCGGCACGGTCGGCTACGTCGACTTCTCCGGCAACCTCGACACCGCCATCGCCATCCGCACCATGGTGGTGGCCGGCGGGCGGGCGTCGGTGCAGGCGGGCGCCGGCATCGTGGCCGACAGCGACCCGGCCGACGAAGACCTCGAGTGCCGCAACAAGGCGGCGGCCCTGCTGGCAGCGGTGCCCGCCGCTCGGCGGATGACGGCGAAGAGGAACGCATGACTGTTGCGACCGTTCTTGCCCGCGATGTCGTCGTGGCCCGTGGCCCCGATGCGGTCAGCTACCTGCAGGGTCAGCTGAGCCAGGACGTGGCCGCCCTGGCGGTGGGGGACTCGGCGTTCTCGTTGCTCCTCCAACCCCAGGGCAAGGTCGACGCTTGGCTGCGGGTGACCCGCATCGACGACGACGCCTTCGCCCTCGACGTCGATGCCGGCTGGGGTGAGCACGTGATGGCCCGTCTGAAGCGCTTCCTCCTGCGGGTGAAGGTCGAGCTCGAGCTCGTCGACTGGCCGGTCACGGCCGTGGTCGAGGGCGATGCCCCACTGCCCGAAGGGGCGTGGCGGGTCCTGCCCGAGCTCGGCGGCGACGGCTTCGACCTGCTGAACGCCGGCCTCCCGGCCGGGGCCGACGACGTGACCGACTACGAGGTCCGTCGCATCCGGGCTGGCGTCCCACGCATGGGCAACGAGCTCGACGAGTCGACGATCCCGGCATCGGCCGGCGTCGTCGACCGCTCGGTGTCGTTCACCAAGGGCTGCTACACCGGCCAGGAGCTGGTGGCCCGAATCGACTCGCGGGGCGACCGGGTGCCCACCAAGCTCCGGCGGATCACCGGCACCGCTCCCGTCGGCGCCACCATCGTGGTCGACGACCGCGACGTGGGCCGAGTCACGAGCGCCGCCCACGAGGTGGCGCTCGGCTACGTGCGCCGCGAGGTCGAGCTGCCCGCCGACGCCGTGGCCCGGTGGGACGGTGGCGAATCCCGGGTGCGCATCGAGGCGTGACCGTGCGGCGGATCGGCGTCCTGCTCGGCCTCGCGCTGGTTCTCGCCGGCTGTGCCACCACGCGCAAGTACGACCCGCTGCCGGTGCCCGAGCAGTCCCAGGACGCGCCGGCCACCTCGACGACCGTGCCGCCACGGCTCGGTGAGGTGGCGTTGCCCGGCGTCCCCGGAACCACGTCGACGACCACCGCCATCGGGCCGGGACCGGTCACGATCGTCGGCCGGGTCGACGGCCCCGACGGTCCGGTGAGCAACGCCCGCGTCCACCTCGACCGGCTCGTCGGGGACGGTGTGGCCAGCATCGAGGTGCCAACCGGCCCGGACGGGTCCTGGAACGTGCAACGCGTTCTGGGCGGCCGCTACCGGATCAGGGCCTACCAGGCGCCGTCACTGGGGATGTTGCGGGCCCAGGTGGTCTTCGTCGAGTCGCCCCGGGCCAAGCCGATCGTGCTCCGCATCGACCGGTTCGATGGCACCCAGATCGCGTCGGCGATCGCGCCGAACCCGCCGGTCGTGGGCGCGCCGGCGAACCTGAAGGTGCGGGTGGTGACCCGGCAGGTCGACACCAAGGGGTTCGTGGTGACCACCCCCCGGCCCGGCGTGGGCGTCACGCTGTCGGGGACGGGTTCCTGGTCGCTCTCGTCGCCGAACCCGTCGTTCACCGACGCCGACGGAACGGTCGTGTTCGAGCTCACCTGCCTGTCGACCGGCTCGCAGCCACTCACTGCCAGCCTCGACACCGGCGAGAGCGAGCCCCTCGACCTGCCTGCGTGCGGATGACGACCGACGTCCGCTACGGGTCGGCCCTCAAGCGCCTCACCCGCGTGGGCCCGGCTGAGGTGGCGGCAATCGTGGCCGGTGATCCCTCGGCCCCGCCGGTGCTGTTCCTCCACGGGTTCCCGACGCACGGCTGGTTGTGGCGCAAGGTCCTGGTGGCGTTGGGCGACGAGGTGCGGGCCCTCGTGCCAGACCTCCTCGGCCTCGGCGACACGGTGGTCTCGCCCTATGCCGACTTCTCCATGCCGGCCCAGGCCGAGCTGCTCCTCGAATGGCTCGACCGGATGGGCGTCGAGCGGGTGGCGATCGTGGCCCACGACCAGGGCGGCGCCGTGGCCCAGCAACTGGTGGCCAACCATCCCGAGCGGGTCAGCCACCTCGGCCTCGTCGGCGTGGTGGCCTACGACAACTGGCCGGTGCGCCTGGTCGCGGCCCTGACTCGGCTGGCCCGCACGCCTGGCATCGACAACGCCGCCTATGCCCTGGGCCTTCCCCGGCCGGTCGGACGGCTGGCGTTCCGACGGGCGGTGCAGGACTCGGCCAACATGCCCGACGACGTGATCGAGGAGTACCTCCGGCCCCTGCTCACCCCCGACGGGAGGGAGCGGGCCCGGCGCTTCATGCTGGCCGGCGACGCCCGATACACCCTCGAATGCCTGCCCGGCCTGCGCTCGTGGGACGGCCCGGCGTTCGTGGCGTGGGGGGCCGACGACGCCTTCCTGTCACCGTCCTGGGGCCTGCGGCTGGTCGACGACCTGCAAGGCGCCGACCGGCTCGAGCTCCTGTCGTTCTGCGGCCACCTGGTCCCCGAGGAGCGCCCGGACGAGTTGGCCTCCCTGATCCGGAAGCTGCTCGCCCGGTGAACCCCTACGAGGTGCTCGGCGTGCGGGCCGACGCCCCGGTGGAGGAGATCCACCGCGCCTACGTCCGGTTGGCCCGCGCCTACCACCCCGACTACTTCATCAGCGCGCCACCGGCCGAGCGGGCGGCGGCTGAGACCCGCATGCGGGCGGTCAACGAGGCGTGGGCCGTGCTCGGCGACGCCGGCCGGCGCCGGAGCTTCGATACCGAGACGCCGCGGCCCTTCGCGCCGTTCAGCCCGGTCGACGACGACGAGCCGGATCCCCGGGATGCTCCCGACGTGCCCTACCGCCCGGCGCCGCCGCCGTCCGCACGCGACCGGGCCACCACGCTGGCCCCGGTGCTGCTGTTCGCCTCGTCGGTGGTGATCGGCGCCATCGGCGCGTTCCTACGTCTCACGGGCGTGGTCGCCATCGCCGGTGTGCTGTTCCTGCTGGCGTGCGTCGGGTTCCTCGTCGTGCCGCTGCTGGCGCTGAGCCGGGCTCGCCAGGACGAGGGGTGAAGCGGCTGCCCGTCAGCCTCCGGTACGGCATCGGACTGACCGGCGCCGGCGATCTCTACGCGGACCGCGCCACCCTGGCTCCTTGACCGTCGAAGCAGTTGGTGTCACGGTGGCGCCTTCACCGATTGGGGGACACGTGGCACAGGATCTCGAAGGCAGGACCGTCATCATCTCGGGCGTGGGCGAGGGCCTGGGCCGGGAGACGGCCTTGGTCGCGGCGCGTGAGGGCGCCAACGTGGTGCTCGGCGCCCGTACCGAGGCCAACCTCGAAGCGGTGGCCAAGGAGGTCGAGGGGGCCGGCGCCAAGGTGGCGTACAAGCGCACCGACATCTCCAAGGAGGCCGACTGCCAGGCGCTGGTCGACCTGGCGGTCGAGACGTTCGGCCGGATCGACGCCGTCATCAACATCGCCGCCATGGACGCTGTCTTCGGCGGCCTCGGTACCGCCGGCGACTTCTCCGAGTGGAAGCAGCTGTTCGACGTGAACCTCTACGGGTCGCTGTTCATGACCCGCTGCGCCCTGCCGGCGCTGGAGGAGACGGGCGGCTCGGTGGTCTACGTGTCGTCGCAGACCCAGCACCACCCGCCGCCCAACGTCCTGCAGATGGCCTACGCGTCCTCCAAGGCCGCCATCACCGGCGCCATGCGCCACATGGCGCAGGAGATCGGGCCGCGGGGCATCCGGGTGAACGAGGTGGCCCCGGGCTGGATGTGGGGACCGCCCGTCGAGGGGTTCGTCAACTACTCGGCCAAGGAGCGGGGCGTCGACCCGTCGGTCGTGCTCGGCGAGCTCACCGCGCACATGCCGCTGCGGCGCATGGCGACCGACGGCGAGGTGGCCGAGACCCTGTGCTTCTTCGCCTCGCCCCGCTCGGCCGGCATCACCGGCCAGACGCTCCTCATCAACGCCGGCGAGGTCGTCCACTAGCTCGAATGGAGAGCGGGCCTGCCGGGGCTCCCCGGTAGGCTCCGCTGTCCATGGCGAAGTACCTCGACGGGATCGTCGCCGCCCATCGGGCGGCCGCCGCTCAGGATGAGCGGTCCCTCGACGACCTCGTGACCGAGGCAGAGGAACTGCCTCCCACCAGGGGATTCGCCGCCTCGTTGCAAGGTGGACCACTCGCCGTGATCAGCGAGATCAAGCGCCGCTCGCCGTCGAAGGGCGATCTGTTCCCTGACCTGGTGCCAGCCGACCTGGCCGCCACGTACGAGGCGGCCGGAGCGTCGTGCCTGTCGGTGCTCACCGACGTCGAGTTCTTCGGCGGCTCGGTGGCCGACCTCCAGGCCGCCCGCGCCGCCTGCTCGCTGCCGGTGCTGCGCAAGGACTTCACGGTCGACGCCCGGGACGTGGCCGA
>JAOBWJ010000033.1 GCA_025463335.1 Acidimicrobiales bacterium | reverse complement strand
GGGTCTTCAGCCATTCCGGGGCCCAGATCCGACCATCCTCGGCCTTCCTAGGGCCCCAGAACGGATCGGCGGGCGGCACCGACGTGAGTCATGTGACCCTCGCCCCCGTGGTTGCGTCCTTGTCTTTGAGGCCCTAGGGAAGGGGCGAACCCCCGGGCTCGCAGGCCGTCCGCGCGCCTCGAAGAACGGTCAGCCCACGCGGGACTTCCACTCGTCGATGAGTCGACCGGCGATGGACATGCCGCCGGGTGGGGTGGCCGGGAGATCGGCGGGGGTGAACCAGTCGGCCTCGGCGATCTCGGTGCCGTCGACGGCGATGTCGCCGGACTCGTAGCGGGCGCCGAACCCGATCATGAGCTGGTGGGGAAAGGGCCACGGCTGCGAGCCGCGGTAGTCGAGGGCACCGACGACCACGCCGACCTCCTCGAGGATCTCCCGGCGTACGGCCTCCTCGAGCGTCTCCCCCGGCTCCACGAACCCGGCGAGGCACGAGAACATCCCGGACGGGAACATGGCGTTGCGGGCCAGCAGCGCCTTCCCGTCCTCCCGCTCCACCAGCATGATCACGGCCGGGGCCAGGCGGGGGAACTGCATGAGGCCGCAGTCGGGGCACTTCAACGCCCGCTCCCCCGGCATCTGGGCGGTCGGTGTGGCGCAGCGGCCGCAGAAGCGGTGGGTGCGCCGCCACTCGATCAGCTGCACGGCCCGACCGGCCACCGCCCACGTGCGCTCGTCGACCGACGTCCACAGCATCCGAAGGTCGAGGAAGCCATCGGGCTCGCCGTCGCCGTCGACATCGATGGCCCAGCAGTGGCGACCGGCAAGGGTCCCGAGGAAGATGCCCTCCTCCTCCGCCGGTTCGGCGTCGGACAGCAGCACCTGGCTCCCACGGACGGCGATGACGAGGCTGGTCTCGGAAGGCGGGCCGGGCGCGTCGAGCAACGGTACGAACATGGGAACAGCTTGCCGCGGCAGGATGCGGACATGGAGTTCGTCCGCAGCCGTGAGGTCGACGCCATCAAGGCCCGGCTCGACCATCCCGTCATCGACTCGGACGGCCACGCCGTCGAGTACATCCCGGTGGTCGCCGAGATCCTGCGGGAGCAGGCCGGGGCCGACCTGGCCGAGCGCTTCCTCCAGGTGTCGAGCAGCGCCGATCTGATGCGCGACCTCACGGCCGAGCAGAAGCGCGACGCTCGCCGCCACAAGTCGGGGTGGTGGGCCGTGCCGGCCGCCAACACGCTCGACCGGGCCACCGCGATGTTGCCGGCGCTGATGGCCAAGCGCATGCCCGAGCTCGGCCTCGATCACGCCATGGTCTACGGGACGCTGGGCCTGGCGGTGACCGTCCTCCCCGACGACGACCTCCGCCGGGCCGTGGCCCGGGCGTTCAACACCTACTACGCCGAGGCGTTCGGCGAACACCGTGAGCTGCTCACCCCCGTCGGCGTCATCCCGATGTTCACCCCCGAGGAGGCCATCGCCGAGCTGGACCACGCCACCAGCGTGCTCGGCCTCAAGGCGTTCGTGTTCGGCGGGCCCATCCCGCGGCGGCACCCCGACGGCGGCACGTGGCTCGACAGCCTCTGCGTCGACGGGCTCTACGACTACGACCCGGTGTGGCAGCGCTGCGTCGAGCTGGGCGTGGCCCCCACCTTCCACACGGCCGCCGCCGGCTGGGGCAGCCGCACCTCACCGACCAGCTACGTCTTCAACCACATCGGGATGTTCGCCACTGGCTGCGAGGCCATGGCCCGAGCCATGTTCCTCGGCGGCGTGCCCCACCGGTTCCCCGAGCTGCGGGTCGCCTTCCAGGAGGGTGGCGTGGCCTGGGCGGCCAGCCTGTACAGCGACCTCATCGGCCACTGGGAGAAGCGCAACCGCAACGCCGTGCGCCACTACGACCCCAGCCGGCTCGACCGCCCGCTCATCGCCTCGCTGTTCGCCGAGCACGGCGGCAAGCTGTTCGGCGAGCGCGACGACCTCGACGCCGGCCTCCGATTCCTCAGCAACTCTGACGACGAGCTGGCCGACGAGTTCGCCGCCACCGGCGTGGAGACCAGGGACGACATCAAGCGCCTCTTCACCGAGCGCTTCCACTTCGGGTGCGAGGCCGACGACCCACTCACCGCTCTCGCGTTCGACCAGCAGCGCATGCCGATGGGAGCGCGACTCAAGGCCATCTTCGCCTCCGACATCGGACATTGGGACGTGCCCGATGCGCGCGGCGTCCTCCCCGAGGCCTGGGAGCTCGTCGAGGACGGGCTGGCCACCGAGGAGGACTTCCGGGACCTGACCTACGCCAACCCGATGTCGCTGTGGGTCGGGGCAAACCCCTCGTTCTTCGAGGGGACGAGCATCAGCCCTGCTTGACGGATTCCACGATCTGGTCGACGTGAGCCTGGCCCTCGTACATCTGGCGCAGCAGCCAGAGGCGGAGGAACTTGCCCAGCGAGTAGCGCAGGAAGACGAACCCGCCGCCCACGGCCAGGGCCAGGCCGGCGACGGCCAGCGTGGTCTGCGTCTGGACGTCGCGCTGGTCCGACAGGTTCCCCGAGCTGGCGTAGGCCAGGAAGGCGATCACGATGCCGGCGACCATGGCCAGGGCACCGAGCGCCTGGAGTCGAGAATCGAGGTTGGCGTTGCCCGCCTTCAGGTTGAGCTCGGCCGCTTCGGTCTTGAACCGCTCGACGCGCTCGTTGGTGGTTGCAGTCATCGGGTCTTAGCCCCCTAGGTACGCGCTGGACAGTTCAGCTTCGATGTCGGTCGGCGAACCGATCGACGTGATCTCGCCGTGGAGCATGATGGCCGCGATGTCGGCGATGCCGAGCACCGCGGTTGCGAACTGCTCCACGACGAGGATGGAGACGCCCTCGTCGGCGACGTGCTTCACGATCTCGTAGAGCTGGCCCACGATCAACGGGGCCAGACCCATCGACAGCTCGTCGAGCAGCAGCACCGCCGGATCGGTGACGAGGGCTCGGGACATGGCAAGCATCTGCTGCTCGCCACCCGACATGGTGCCGGCGAGCTGGTTGCGCCGCTCGGCGAGACGGGGAAAGCGGGCGAACGCCCGCTCCTCGACCTCGTCACGGGACGGCCCGGCCTGGGTGGCCATCCAGAGGTTCTCCCGGACGGTCAGGTTCGGGAACACGCCCCGCCCTTCGGGGATGGTGCACACCCCGAGCCGGGCCAGCTGGTCGGATGTGGCGCCGGTGACGTCGGCGCCGGCGATCTTGACCTCACCGGCCGTGGGCTTGAGCAGCCCGGCACACACCTTCACCGTGCTGGACTTGCCAGCGCCGTTGGGGCCGAGCAGGGCGACGACCCCGCCCTGGGGCACGACGAGGTCGACCCCGTGGAGGATCTCGATGTCGCCGTAGGCGGCGCGGACACCCGACAGCTCGAGCAGCGGATGGGTGAGTACGTCCATGGGCGCCATCACAGACCCGCCGGGGCGCCGAGGTAGGCCTCGATGACGGCCTGGTTGGATCGGATCTCTTCGGGTGAGCACACGGCGATCATGCGGCCGTAGTCGAGCACATGGATCACCTCGCAGACCTCCATCACCAGCGCCATGTCGTGCTCGACGAGGCAGATGGCGAGGCCGTCTTCGACCAGGCGCCGTAGCAACGAGCCGAAGGCCCTGGTCTCCTGCTCGGTCTGACCCGACGCCGGCTCGTCGAGCAGCAGCACCCGGGGCTTGGTCATGAGGGCCCTGCCCAGCTCCACCACGCGTGCGGTGCCGGTGGGGATC
>JAOBWJ010000003.1 GCA_025463335.1 Acidimicrobiales bacterium | reverse complement strand
GTCAACTCGGTGAACGGGCTCATCGGCGACCTCGCCCGACCCACGACCGAGGTGGCCCGCGTGATCAGCGCGGTGGCCGAGGGCGATCTCACGCAGAAGATGGCGCTCAACATCGAGGGCCAGCCGGTGAAGGGCGAGTTCCTCCGCATAGGCACCATGGTGAACTCCATGGTCGATCAGCTCTCGTCGTTCGCCGACGAGGTCACCCGCGTGGCCCGCGAGGTGGGCACCGAAGGCAAGCTCGGTGGCCAGGCCAAGGTCAAGGGCGTCTCCGGTCGCTGGCGAGACCTGACCGAGAGCGTGAACGTCATGGCCTCGAACCTCACCGATCAGGTGCGGAACATCGCCCAGGTCACCACGGCGGTGGCCCAGGGCGACCTGACCCAGAAGATCACGGTCGACGCCCGGGGCGAGATCTCCGAGCTGAAGGACACCATCAACACGATGGTCGACCAGCTGTCGTCGTTCGCCGACGAGGTGACCCGCGTGGCCCGCGAGGGGGGCACCGACGGTCGCCTCGGCGGCCAGGCCCAGGTGCGGGGCGTGTCGGGCACCTGGCGCGACCTGACCGACAACGTGAACTCGATGGCGTCGAACCTGACGGGCCAGGTCCGGAACATCGCCCAGGTGACCACCGCGGTGGCCCGGGGCGACCTGACCCAGAAGATCACGGTCGACGCCGAGGGCGAGATCCTCGAGCTGAAGGAGACGATCAACACCATGGTCGACCAGCTCTCGTCGTTCGCCGACGAGGTGACCCGCGTGGCCCGCGAGGTGGGCACCGACGGTCGCCTCGGCGGTCAGGCCCAGGTGCGTGGGGTCTCCGGCACGTGGCGCGACCTCACCGACAACGTGAACTCGATGGCGTCGAACCTGACGGGCCAGGTGCGCAACATCGCCCAGGTGACCACGGCGGTGGCCAAGGGCGACCTGACCCAGAAGATCACGGTCGACGTCAAGGGCGAGATGCTCGAGCTCAAGAACACCATCAACACCATGGTCGACCAGCTCTCGAGCTTCGCCGATGAGGTGACCCGCGTGGCCCGCGAGGTGGGCACCGACGGTCGCCTCGGCGGTCAGGCCACGGTGAAGGGCGTCTCCGGCACGTGGAAGGACCTCACCGACAACGTGAACTCGATGGCGTCGTCGCTCACCTCGCAGGTGCGCGACGTGGCCCTCGTCACCACCGCCGTGGCCAACGGCGACCTCGGCAAGAAGATCACCGTGGACGTGCGCGGCGAGATGCTCGAGCTGAAGAACACCATCAACACCATGGTCGACCAGCTGAGCTCGTTCGCCGCCGAGGTGACCCGCGTGGCCCGAGAGGTGGGCACCGAAGGAAAGCTCGGAGGTCAGGCCCAGGTGTCGGGCGTCTCCGGCACCTGGCGGGACCTCACCGACAACGTGAACATCATGGCCGCCTCGCTCACCTCGCAAGTGCGGGCCATCGCCGAGGTGTCCACCGCCGTGACCTCGGGCGACCTCACCCGGTCGATCAGCGTCGAGGCCCAGGGTGAGGTGGCCGAGCTCTCCGACAACATCAACCAGATGATCGCCAACCTGGCGGAGACGACGCGGGTCAACGAGGAGCAGGACTGGCTCAAGACCAACCTGGCCCGCATCTCCAGCCTCATGCAGGGCCAGCGCGACCTGCAGGCGGTGTCCCGCCTGCTCATGAGCGAGCTCACGCCGACGGTGTCGGCCCAACACGGTGCGTTCTTCCTCGCCGAGCAGGACGGCGACGCCGAGCCCGAGCTGCGCCTGCTGGCCAGCTACGGCTACAAGGCCCGCAAGACGGTGGCCAACCGGTTCAAGTTCGGCGAGTCACTCGTCGGTCAGGCCGCCCTCGAGCGCCAGCCGATCCTCATCACCCAGGCCCCGAGCGACTACATCAAGGTCAGCTCCGGCCTGGGCGAGGCGGCCCCCGTCAACATCGTGGTGCTGCCGGTGCTGTTCGAGGACCAGGTGCTGGGCGTGATCGAGCTGGCGTCGCTGCGGCCGTTCAGCGAGGTCAACCAGAGCTTCCTCGAGCAGGTCATCGAGACCATCGGCGTGGTGCTCAACACGATCATCGCCAACATGCGGACCGAGGAGCTGCTCGACGAGTCGCAGCGCCTCGCCGGGGAGCTGCAGCACCAGTCGCAGGAGCTGCAGACCCAGCAGGAGGAGTTGCGCCGCTCGAACGCCGAGCTCGAGTCGCAGGCCGCCTCGCTCAAGGCCTCGGAGGAGCTCCTCCAGCAGCAGCAGGAGGAGCTGCAGCAGACCAACGAGGAGCTGCAGGAGAAGGCCCGCCTGCTCGCCGACCAGAACAAGTCGATCGAGGTCAAGAACCGCGAGATCGAGATGGCCCGCCTCGGGCTGGAGGAGAAGGCCCAGCAACTCGCGGTGTCCTCGAAGTACAAGAGCGAGTTCCTGGCCAACATGAGCCACGAGCTGCGCACGCCGCTCAACTCGCTGCTGATCCTCTCCAAGCTGCTCGGCGACAACGAGCCCGGCAACCTCGACCCCAAGCAGGTCGAGTTCGCCAAGACCATCCATTCGGCCGGCTCAGACCTGCTCAACCTGATCAACGACATCCTCGACCTGACCAAGGTCGAGGCCGGGAAGATGGACGTCCTCGCCGACGAGGTCCGCATCGCCGCCGTGTGCGAGACCGTCACCCAGGGCTTCAACCCGCTGGCCGCGGACAAGGGGCTCGAGCTCAACGTCGTGGTGGAGGAGGGAGCGCCGGAGTTCCTCGTGACCGACGAGCAGCGCCTGCATCAGGTCCTCAAGAACCTGCTGTCCAATGCCGTGAAGTTCACCGACGAGGGGTCGGTGACGCTGTCGATCGGGCTGGCGCCCGAGGGCACCCGCTTCTCCGCCACACCGCTCACGCGGGCCCAGCGGGTCCTGGCGTTCACCGTCACCGATACGGGCATCGGCATCCCCGACGACAAGCTGCGTCTCGTCTTCGAGGCCTTCCAGCAGGCCGACGGCACGACCAGCCGCAGGTACGGCGGCACCGGCCTGGGCCTGTCGATCAGCCGGGAGATCGCCCGCCTGCTCGGCGGCGAGATCCGGCTGGCCAGCGAGGTGGGCACGGGCTCGACGTTCGCCCTCTACCTCCCCGACGTGTACCACCCGATCGCCCCCTTCGAGCCCGAGGAGGCGATCGGCCCGACCTCGATGGCGACGGCGGCCGTGATGCCGATCGACGAGACGGCGCTGGAGCCCAGCTACGGCGACGTGCCCGACGACCGCACGGCCATCGGCGAGGGCGACCAGATCCTGCTCATCGTCGAGTCCGACGACGGGTTCGCCCGCGCCGCGCTCGACCTGGCCCGCCAGCAGTCGTTCAAGGGGCTCGTGGCCACGAGGGGCGGCGCCGCCCTCGCCTTGGCCCGGGAGTTCCAGCCCGACGCGATCCTCCTCGACTCCCAGCTGCCCTACACCGACGGCATGGCGCTGCTGGCCCACCTCAAGCAGGACACCGACCTACGCCACATCCCGGTGCACGTCTTCGCCAGTGCCGAGGACCGCCGCCAGGTGCTGCGCAGCGGTGCCATCGGCTGCACCGAGGGGGCCATGACGGTCGAGTCGGTCCGGGCGGCCATCTCCTCGCTGGCCGAGTACACCCGTCGGAGCCAGCGCCACCTCCTCATCGTCGAGGACGACGAGAACGAGCGCGCCGCCGTGGCGGAGCTGCTCGGCGGCGACGACGTGCTCGTCACCGGCGTGGGCACCGCCGACGAGGCCCTCGAGGTCCTCGCCGCCGGCCCGGTCGACTCCATGGTTCTCGACCTCAAGCTGCCGAAGACGAGCGGCTTCGCCCTGCTCGAGCGCATCAAGCAGGACAACGCGCTGCGCGACGTTCCGGTGATCATCTACACCGGCAAGGACCTGACCCGGCGGGAGGAGACCCGCCTGGCCAAGTACGCCGAGACCATCATCGTCAAGGACGCCCGCTCACCCGAGCGACTGCTGGAGGAGGCCACGCTCTTCCTGCACCGGCCGGGCAGCCGCCTGCCCGACGAACAGCGGCTCATGCTCGAGCAGCTGCACGCGTCGGCTGCCGTGCTCGACGGCAAGCAGGTGCTGATCGTCGACGACGACGTGCGCAACGTCTTCGCCCTGACCAGCGTGCTCGAGCGCCATGGCATGCAGGTGGTGTTCGCCGAGAACGGGCGGGACGGCATCACCACCCTCGAGGCCAACCCTGAGGTCGACATCGTCCTGATGGACATCATGATGCCGGAGATGGACGGCTACGAGACCATGGCCGCCATCCGCGAGCTGCCCCAGTTCCGGAAGCTGCCGATCATCGCCCTCACGGCCAAGGCCATGAAGGGCGACCGGGAGCGCAGCATCGCCGCCGGGGCATCCGACTACGTGACCAAGCCGGTGAACATCGACCAGCTCCTGTCGCTGATGAGGGTCTGGCTCTACGACTGATGGCGCGCAGTGACTTGGAAGCGCTGGAGCTGCGACTCCTCCTGGACGCCGTCTACCAGCACTATGGCTACGACTTTCGCGGCTATGCCCGGACGTCGCTGAAGCGGCGGATCTGGCGGCGGATCATGGAGGAGGGGCTCGAGACCGTCTCCGGGTTGCAGGAGCGGATCCTGCACGACCCCGACGTCTTCGAGCGCCTGCTCGTCGACTTCTCCATCAACGTGACCTCGATGTTCCGCGACCCGACGTTCTTCAGCGCGGTACGGGACAAGGTCGTCCCCGTCCTCAAGACGTATCCGTTCGTGCGCATCTGGATCGCCGGCTGCTCGACCGGCGAGGAGACGTACTCCCTCGCCATCGTGCTGCGGGAGGAGGGCCTGGCCGACCGGACCCGGATCTACGCGACCGACATCAACGGCGAGGTCCTGCGCCGGTCCAAGGAGGGGGTGTTTCCGGTCGAGCGCATGAAGGACTACACCCGCGACTACCTGAAGGCCGGGGGCCGGGAGTCGTTCTCCGACTACTACAAGACCTACGGCGACGTCGTGCGCTTCGACCCGACGCTGGTCGACAACGTGGTGTTCGCCCAGCACAACCTGGTGTCGGACAGCAGCTTCAACGAGTTCAACCTCATCGTCTGCAGAAACGTGATGATCTACTTCGACCGGGCACTCCAGGACAAGGTGCACGAACTGTTCTACGAGAGCCTCGTTCGCTTCGGGATCCTTGCCCTCGGGCACAAGGAAACCATTCGGTTCACAGGTCACGCCGACGACTACGCCGAACTGGACAGTCACGAGAAGCTCTATCGGAGGCTGGCTTGATGGCGCGCCTGGCCGTCATCGGCGCGTCCTGGGGCGGCATGGACGCCGTGGCCCGGGTCCTGCGCCAGATCGAGGCCGACAACCGGCTGGCCATCGCCGTGGCCCAACACCGGAGCCCCGACACCGACGGCATCCTGGTGCAGTTCCTCGGTCGGCACTCGACCCTGTCAGTGGTGGAGGCCGACGACAAGGACGTCATCGAGCCAGGCCGCGTCTACGTGGCACCGGCCGACTACCACCTGTTCGTCGAGGGCGGCACCTTCGCCCTGTCCACCGAAGGGGCGGTCCGCTTCAGCCGGCCGTCGATCGACTTGCTGTTCGAGAGCGCCGCCGAGGCCTACGGCGAGGAGCTGGTGGCCGTGGTCCTGACTGGTGCCAACGACGACGGGTGCCGGGGGGTGCTGGCCGTGAAGGAAGCCGGTGGGCTCACCATCGCCCAGGACCCGAGCACAGCGGAGCGCCCGGAGATGCCTGAGGGAGCGATCGGATCGGGAGCCATCGACCTGGTGCTCCCGCTCGACGCCATCGCCGTCGAGCTCAACCGCCTGGGCGCCGCGGAACGGAGCCGATCGTGAGCAATGATCCGGCGTTGCTGCTGGTCGACGACCGCCCCGAGAACCTGCTCGCCCTGGAGGCCGTCCTCGAGCCCCTCGGCCATCGGCTGGTGCAGGCCGGCTCGGGGGAGGATGCCCTGCGCCACCTGCTGACCGACGATGTGGCCGTCATCGTGCTCGACGTACAGATGCCGGGCCTCGATGGCTTCGAAACGGCCGCCGCCATCAAGGGCCGCGTGCGAACGCGCGACATCCCGATCATCTTCCTCACCGCCCTCAGTCGCGAGCCGGAGCATCGGTTGCACGGCTACGCCACCGGTGCCGTCGACTACATCTTCAAACCGGTGGAGCCCGACCTGTTGCGGGCCAAGGTCGCCGTGTTCCTCGAGTTGCATCTCAGCGCCCGCCGACTGAAGGAGCAGGGTGAGCTGCTCGCCTGGCGGACGGCGGAGCTCGAGCGGTCGAACGCCGATCTCGAGCAGTTCTCGTACATCGCGTCGCATGACCTCCAGGAGCCGCTGCGGGTCATCACCGGTTACCTCGAGCTGCTGGCCGACGAGGTGGGCGACGGATTGAGCGAGCAGGCCCGCTCCTGGATCGAACGGGCCAACAGGTCGGCCGGGCGGATGGCGGCCCTGGTGTCGGACCTGCTGGTCTACGCCGCCGCCGGCGCTGGGACGATCGAACCGGAGGCCGTCGACCTCGACGAGGTCCTGGCGGCTGCCCTGGCCGACCTCGCCACCCTGGTCAGGGAGTCGGACGCCAGCATCGGCGCCGAGCAGCTCGGGGTGGCGCTCGGCGCACCGATAGAGCTGCGACGGGTGTTCCAAAACCTGGTGGCCAACGCCGTGAAGTACCACGGCGAGGGGCCACCGGTCGTACGCATCACCGCAGAACGGTCTCCGGGTTGGGTGGCCATCTGCGTGGCTGACAACGGCGTCGGCGTGCCCGAGGGCGACCTGCGGCGGGTGTTCGGCATGTTCGAGCGGGTCGAGGGGCAGCCGTACCCGGGCACCGGACTCGGGCTGACCGTGTGTCGCCGCATCATCGAGCGGGCCGGCGGCCACATCTGGATGGATCGGAACCCCACCCGAGGAGTCACCGTCACGTTCACCCTGCCAGCGCTGGCGACATGACCGGGACCGACCCCGACGACATCACCCTCCTCCTCGTCGACGACACCCCGGAGAACCTCGTCGCCCTCCAGGCGTTGCTCGAGCCGCTCGGGTGCAACCTGCTGTTGGCCTCGTCGGGGGAGGAGGCCCTGCGCCACCTGCTGTCGGCCGAAGTGGCCGTCATCCTCCTCGACGTGCGCATGCCGGGCATGGATGGCTTCGAGACAGCCCGTCACATCAAGGGTCGAGAGCGCACCCGCGACATCCCGATCGTGTTCCTCACCGCCTTCGGCGACGACGCCATGCGCATCGCCGAAGGCTTCTCGTCGGGCGCCGTCGACTACCTGACCAAGCCGCTCGACCCGACCCTGTTGCGAGCCAAGGTCCAGGTGCTCGTCGACCTCCACCTGCGGACCCGCGCCCTGCAGCACGAGAGCGAGGTCCTGGCCCAGCGTCTCGACGAGCAGTACGCGGCCGAGTCCCGCATCCTGCGCAAGCTCACCGACGCCGCCGTCGTGATCAACTCCACGCTGGCGCTGGCCGAGATGCTCCGCGTGATCGACGAGAGCGCCCGGGAGATCTGCGGGTCCCGGGTGGCAGAGACCGTCATCACCGATGGCCAGGGGCTCACGCCGTTGCACCAGTTGGTGTGGCAGGAGGGCGGCCCCATCCGCATGACAGCGAAGGACGTACAGGCGGCCTTCGGCGCGTACGGCCTCACCGACGTGGCATCCGGGCACCCCATGCTCGAGGGCTGGCTGGCCGTGCCGCTCGTAGGCCGCACCGGCCGTCGTCTCGGGCTCATCCAGGTGGCCGAAAAGCTCGAGGGCGACTTCACCGAGAGCGACGAGGTCGTGCTCACCCAGCTGGCCCAGTTGGCGGCCGTCGCGATCGAGAACGCCGAGCGCTACCAGCAGGAGCACGACATCGCCCAGACGCTCCAGCGCAGCCTGCTGCCTCACGACCTCCCAGCGGTGCCGGGGCTCGATCTCGGCGTGCGCTACCGCCCCGGCGGTGCCGGTACCAAGGTCGGGGGCGACTGGTACGACGTGGTGCTCCTCGACGACGGCCGGGTCGCCCTGACCATCGGCGACATCATGGGGCGAGGCGCCCGAGCGGCAGCGGTCATGGGGCAGCTGCGCACGGCGCTGCGGGCGTACGCCCTCCAGGACCTGCCTCCGACCATCGTGATGCGCTCCATCGACCGGCTGCTCCAGGAGGTGGGCGACGACGCCATGGCCACCGCCGCCTTCCTCGTGCTCGACCCGAGGAGTCGGCGCCTGGAGGTCGTCTCCGCCGGCCACCCACCGCCCTTGGTGGTGGCCACCGACGGCACGAGCAGCTTCATCGACTGCGATCCGCACACGCCGCTCGGGGTGCTGACCACGCCGATCTACCACCCGACGGTGCTGACGCTGCCGCCCGGCGCCCTGCTGCTCCTCTACACCGACGGTCTGGTCGAGGAGCGCGACGAGAACCTGGCCGACGGCCTGGCTCGGTTGGCCGTCGCCGTCGACGGGAACGAGCCGGACATCGAGACGCTCTGTGACGACGTCCTCAGTCGCATGGTTCCCGACGAGAAGAACGACGACATCGCCCTCCTCGCCGCCCGCCTGCGGTAGCCCCGCGGTCGGCTAGAAGATCTGGGCGAGGATGATGCCGATGGCCATGAGACCGATGCCGCCGGCCACGAACTTGGAGCCCGTCTCCGGCGGCTTGCCCGTGGCGAACATCCAGATGCCGTAGATGCCGACGACCACCCCGGCGACGACGAGCACAGCGGGAAAGCCTTTGGCAGTGGCGGCGAGGAGCACGGCGGTTGCTTACCGGCCCAGGTGGTCGGTGGCCAATCGCCTGAGCTCGGCCTTGAGCACCTTGCCCGAGGCGTTCACCGGTAGCGCCTCGACGAACACCACGTGCTTGGGCTTCTTGAACCCGGCCAGCCGCTCACCCACGTGGGTCACCAGCTCCTCGGCCGCGACACCGTCGGCCACCACGATGGCGCAGATGGCCTCGCCCCAGTACTCGTCGGGGATGCCGACCACGGCCGCCGACGTCACACCCGGGTGGTCGTGTAGGACGTCCTCGACCTCGCGGGACATCACGTTCTCGCCACCGGTGATGATCACGTCCTTGCTGCGGTCGACGACGCGGAGCCGGCCGTCATCCCAGCGCCCGAGGTCACCGGTGTGGAACCAACCGCCGGCAAACGCCTCGGCCGTGGCCACCGGGTCCTGCCAGTAGCCCGCCGTGACCTGGTCGCCCCGGACGACGATCTCGCCCACCTCGCCGGGTCCGACGTCGGCCATGGCATCGTCGACCACCCGCACGGACACGAGGGGATGGGGCGCGCCCTCGAAGACGGCGGTGCCCGACAGCTCGGTCATGCCATAGCCCTCGTTGAACGTGACGCCGAGGCGGTCGACGGCCCGGCGCAGCACGGCCGGCGGGATGGGGGAGGACCCGAAGCCCACCAGTCGCAACGTGGGCAGGTCGGTGCCGGTGGTGTCGAGGTGGTCGAGCAGCGCCACCAGCATGGTCGGGGCCAGTGACGTGGCCGTGACCTCCTGGGTCAGCACGGCGTTGGCGAACTCCTCGGCGTGGAACCGGGCGAGGACCACGGCTGGGCGCCCGTGCAGGTGGAAGACCATGACGTTGAAGCCGGCCACGTGGCACAGGGGGAAGGCCGTGGCGAACACGTCGTCGGGGTGCACCGGGCGGCCGAACGACGCGCCGACCACGGCGGTCACCAGCGAGGTGTGGGTGAGCACGGCGCCCTTGGGTCGACCGGTCGTGCCGCTGGTGAACAGCAGCCAGGCCGGATCGTCGGCCCGCTGGTCGGGGAGGCCCTCGAGCGGTGGCGCCGTGGCCAGCATGGCGTCCCATCCGTCCTCGTCGAGTGCGG
The DNA here is from genome assembly GCA_025463335.1 of Acidimicrobiales bacterium. Lineage (GTDB taxonomy): Bacteria > Actinomycetota > Acidimicrobiia > Acidimicrobiales > CADCSY01 > RYN-34. Next base: position 25,122 of record JAOBWJ010000003.1, on the reverse strand, counting down.
CCACGATCTGCACCGACGGGAAGCGCTCGGCCAGCGGGGCGAGGGCGTCGAGGCGGGTGCGTTCACCGATGAGGACGGTCGGCTCGGCCAGGGCCAGGAGGTCGGCCTGCTCGTTGGGCGTGAGCCGCTGGTTGATGGGCGTCAGCACCATGCCGGCGCGGGGCACGCCGTAGTAGCACTCGACCCACGCCGGGCAGTTGTCGGCCACCACGGCGACCCGATCGCCGGGGGTGGCGTTGCCGGCCAGCACCCCCGCCAGCCGGGCGACGCGATCCTCGAGCTCGGCGAACGTCCGAGTCACGTCGCCGACCACGAGGGCCGGCGCATCGGGCGTGCGGGTGGCCGCGAACGTGAGGATCTCGTGCAGGAGCAAGGTCCGAGACGGTACCGCCACCGCTACCGTCATCCCCGATGGCGAGGGTCGACCTCCGCAACGAGAGCAACGTGCCGGGGGAGTGGTTCGTCGACACACGCTGCATCGACTGCGGGACGTGCCGGGACATCGCCCCCGAGCTGTTCGGCGAGACGCGGGGCGGTTCGATCGTCAAGCGCCAGCCGTCGCCGGCCGACGAGCTCGACGCCTGGCTCGCCGCCCAGGCATGCCCGACCGCGTCGATCGGCACGATGTCGCGCCAGCCCCGGCCAGGCCGGCTGTACCCCCGGGAGGTGGGCGAGGGGTCCGGCGTGTTCGACCTCGGTTACTGCTCGGAGGACTCGTTCGGCGCCTCGGCCTGGTTGGTCGTGCGGGAGGCCGGCAACGTGTTGGTCGACTCGCCCCGCTTCACCGAGGCCCTGGCCGGTCCGATCGCCGAGCTCGGCGGCATCGACCACATCGCCCTCACCCACCGCGACGACGTGGCCGATGCCGAACGGTGGGCCGAGCGGTTCGGCGCCCGGGTGTGGATCCATGCCGATGACCGGGTCGCCGCGCCCTACGCCACCGATCTGCTCACCGACGAGCAGCAGATCCAGGCCGGGTTCGTGGCCGTTCCCACGCCTGGCCACACCAGGGGCTCGGTCGTGTTCCTGCTCGACGACCGGTGGCTGTTCACCGGGGACTCGTTGGCCTGGAGCCACGAGCGGGGCGACCTCGCCGCCTTCCGCGGCGCCTGCTGGTACTCGTGGGAGGTGCAGACCGAGTCGATGGCCCGGCTGGCCGACCAGCACCGCTTCTCGGTCGTCCTTCCCGGCCACGGCGCCCGCGTGTCGGGCGACGCCGACGATCTCCACGACCGGCTGGTGCGCCTGGTCGAGCAGATGGGCCGGCCAGCCGCCTAGGCCCGCACGAACGTTCCCCCGTTCTGGTGACGCTCAGCCCGTCAGAGCCGGGCTCAGCCTGACTAGAAGCAGGAAGGCCTCAGCGGAGTCGGCGTGCGGGGAGCGCCCGGAAGCCCGCTCGTCAGATCCCGAACGTGGTCGACTCCACAGCGGCGACGGCCGCCGGCGGGCCGGCCAGGTCGACTTCGGCGTTGGCCTTGCGGCCGTTCAGGTAGAGGGCCAGCTCGAGCGGCGGCCCGGTGAGGGTGGCGGTGGACTCGCCCTTGCGGGCCGTGCGCCGCTCACCGCCGGGTCGGACCAGGTCGAGTCCGACCGGCCCGAGCCTGCGGGTGCTCAAGCGGGCCGAGCCGGCCAGCACCTTCCACATGGCGTCGTCGAGGTCCGACCTGTCGTTCCGCCGGCCGAGGCCGTTGGCCCGCCGGACGTCCTCGTGGTGGACGACGTACTCGTTCAGGTTGAACAGCGTCCGCACCCCGGGGAGGCGCCACGGCAGGAGCGGCGGGGTGCGCAACGTGGCCACCAGTGCGTCGAGGCCCTTGTCGGCGGCGACATCCTGGCGGCGCTGGGTGTAGCCGGCGAAGCGTGCGTTGAGGATGCCGGCGCCGGACAGCGGCTCGTGCTCGCGGATGACGAGGTGGGCGGCCAGGTCGAGCGTGGTCCACCCCTCGCACAGCGTTGGGGCGTCGGGGCCCAGGGCGAGGAGCAGATCGCACAGCTCGTCGCGCTCCCGCTGGTCGAGCGGCGTGACGGTCACCCGACCGAAGCTAGGCGGGGCACGGTGTCGGGGTCGCCCCCGAAGGCCGGGCAGTACTGCTTGAACGCGCACCAGTCACACAACTTGCCCGGATTGGGTCGGAAGTCGTCGCGCTCGCACGCCCGCTCGACCGCCGTCCAGATGGCGCCGACCTTGTTCTTCAAGCCGCGGATCGACTGGTCGGACGGCTCGGCCACGATGGCCACCGGCTCGGCCAGGTAGTACAGCTGGATGCGGGCCGGCCGCTCGCCCAGCACCTGCTCGCACAGGAACGCGTAGAAGTGGACGCCGCCGAGCTTGCCCTGCTCGAACCGCTCGCCCGGCACCCGGCCCGTCTTGTAGTCGGTGACCACCAGGCGACCCTCGGCATCGCGCTCGAGCCGGTCGATGATCCCTCGCAGCCGCACCCCACCGACCTCGGCCTCGAGCATCAGCTCCAGCCCCTCGGGCCGGATCGTGCGCGGGTCCTCGAGCTGGAAGTACTTGTGGACGAGCGTGGCGGCCTGGGACACGAACCCGGCCCGTTCCTCGCCGGCCAGTTCGAGGGCCGCGTACTCCTCGCCGTCGAGCACGTCGGCCGTGGCCTGGGGGAGGAGGGCCAGCGCCGCGTCCTCGGTGCGGGCCTCGGGGTCGAGGCCGAGCAGCAGCTCGAGCGTGCGGTGCACGAGCGTGCCCTTGGCCGCCGGAAGGGACGGCGGCTCGGGCAGCCGATCGATGGCGGAGAAGCGGAACGCCAGCGCGCAGTCGCGGAAGGAGGAGACCTTGGAAGGAGAGAGTGAGGTGGGGACCGCCAGTGCCACGGCCGACATCGTACGGCGGGGGTGTGACAGGGGCGCGGAGTCCGGAACTCAGCCGCCGAGCAGCGACTCGATGACCGAGCGGGCCACCAGGTCGGGATCCTGCACCGGTCCGAAGTGGCCCATCCCCTCGACCACCACCAGGCGACCGCCGGGGATGGCGTCGGCCTGCGCCGGCGCCAGGGCACCGGGGCCGGGATCGACGACGCCGCCCTGAGCGATGGTCACGGGCAGGCGCAGCTCGCCCAGGCGGTCGAAGCCGCCGTGCAGGCCACCGACCCGGAAGACCTCGGCCTCGTCCTCCGGGCGACATTTCAGGGCGACGGTGCCGTCGGGCTGGTCGGCGAAGCCCTCGTCGACGTAGGCCCGGAGGGCGGCCGGCGTGAGCACGTTCAGCGGCGGCTTGGCCGCATAGTTGTCGTAGGCGGCGTCCCGACTCTCGAACACGGGGCGGCGGCGGCGGGCGGCGGCCGACATCGGGTTGTCACCGGGCGCGGTCGGGAACGTGCCGACCGGGACCAGCACCGGCTCATACAGCTCCATGGCCCGGAACGTCCCCGGGCGGTTGAGCTCGGCCAACACCAACGCGGCGCCGCCCATGGAATGCCCGAAGGCGAACGGCCGGTCGGCGCCGATCGCCTCAACGGTGGCGGCCACATCGGCGGCCATGCCCCACCAGCCGAGGTCGCCCGACGCCGGCCGGGTGGAGTCGCCATGGGCCCGGAAGTCGAGGGCCCACGTGTGGAAGCGGCCGGCGAGGGCCTCGGCCAGTGGTCGGTAGACGGCGGCGAGGAAGCCGGTGGCGTGGGCCACCAGCAGGGTCGGGCCATCGCCCCCCAGGTCGTGGACCGCCAACTCGACACCATCGGAACTCGGGATCCGCACGGGAGCAGTCTGCCGGTTCAAGCGGCCGCCCCGACCTCGTTAGGGTGCAGGCATAAGCGACGAATCGGCAGTGCTCAAGGCGAACCGGGCGTTCTACGAGGCCTTCGAGGCCCGCGACATGGATGCCATGTCGGAGGTGTGGGAGCACTCAGACCGCGTGTCGTGCACCCATCCGGGGTGGGGTCGGCTGGAGGGCTGGGGCGTGGTGGCGGCGTCGTTCCTCGCCTTGTTCCAGGGCCCCCAGCCCATCCAGTTCATCCTGACCGCCGAGCGGGCCGAGATCGAGGGCCACACCGCCTGGGTGTCGGTCGACGAGAACATCCTGGGCGAGGACGCCGGGGCGGTCGCCGCCGGCCTCAACGTGTTCGTGCGGACCCAGGACGGATGGAAGATGCTCGTCCACCACTCGTCCCAGGTGATGGCCGGCTAACCCTCACTAGCGTGCCGGCCATGGACATCCAGCTCCGGCACCAACCGTCGTTCGCCGTCGCCCGCGTCACCCTCGGGCCGAGCGAGCAGATCCGGGCCGAGTCGGGCGCCATGATGGCTACTTCGGCCGGCGTCTCGATCGAGTCGAGCACCCAGGGCGGCATGCTCAAAGGGCTCAAGCGCTCGTTCCTGGGCGGGGAGAGCCTCTTCATCACGACCTACACCGCCCCGACCGGCGGCGGTTGGGTCGACCTCGCCAACTTCCTTGCCGGTGACACCATCCTGCTCCCGGTCACGACCGAGGCACCCGTGTCGGTGACCAAGGGCTCGTGGCTGGGGTCCGGGGCCGGGGTCGAGCTCGACACCAAGTGGGGCGGGTTCAAGAACCTCGTCGGTGGTGAGGGCGGGTTCCTGGTCCACGCGTCCGGCGAGGGCCCGCTGCTCCTGGCCTGCTACGGCGCCATCGATCGCTTCGAGCTGGCCGCCGGCGAGTCGATCACCGTTGACACCGGCCACGTGGTCGCCTTCGGTGCCAGCACCACCAGCCAGATCCGCAAGGTCACGGGCGGCGTGGTGCAGACCCTCAAGTCGGGGGAGGGCCTGGTGTTCGACTTCACCGGCCCCGGCTGGGTCATGACCCAGAGCCGCAACCCCTCGGAGCTCGAGGGGTGGATCCGCAAGCTGATGCCGGGTCAGACCGGCGGCGCCAGCGGTGTGCTGGGTGGCCTCTTCAACAACGGCTAGCCACGCGCCAGCATCGTGCCCGGCCGCCGGCCGGTGGCGGCCCCATCGAGCCAGGTCGGCGTGCCGGCCACGACGGTCGCTCGGTAGCCGCCGGGCGTGCGGCTGTAGCGCCACGAGCCGCCCGGGAGGTCGTGGCGCTGCACCTCGGTGCCGGGGTCGAGCTCGTCGAGGGCGAAGACGGCCAGGTCCGCGATCGCACCCGGTCGGAGCACGCCACGGTCGGGGATGCCGAAGAAACCGGCCTGCTTCGCGGTGACCGCGTGCACCGCCTCCTCGAGCGACACCGCGCCGGCGTCGCGCACGAGATGGGCGAGGAGGTAGGTCGAGTCGCCGGCGCCGCTGAACATCTGCACGTGAGCTCCGGCGTCGCTCGCACCCGACAGGCTGAACGGCGAGCGCAGCAGCTCGGCCGCGGCGCCGTCGTCGATGGCCCGGTAGGTCGTGCGGATGTTGCCGGTGAGGTCGGTGGCGAGGAGCCAGTCGGCGAGCGCGTCCGACGGGTGCACCCCGGCGCGGGCGGCGGCGTCGGCGAGCGATTCGCCGCTGTGGGGGCCGCCGATGAGCAGCAGGCGCTCGGGGGCGTGGATGGGGACGAGCGTGTACGCACACGTGTCCCACTCGTGGCGGGCGCGGGCCCGCCATGAACCGTCACCGAGCACCGCACGCTTGCCGTCGGGCGTGGCGTTCACGACCTCGTGCCAGGCGGCCACGCCGCTCCACATGATCGAGCGCTCGAAGTGCATGTTCACGTGCGAGGGCCGCACGCTGAAGTTCGCCCACACCGGCGCCTGCTCGGCCCACCAGGGCGCGAGGAAGGCCTCCAGCTCGCGGCGCGGCTCGGCGGCGGCCTCCTCGAGCTGGTAGCCGGCGAAGAGGAGGCGCACGCCGGCTCGGCTCGTCATGGTGGCCACCCGCTCGATGTCGGCGAGGAACTCCGGCTGGCGGATGCGTGGCACGTACTGGAACACCGCGCCGTGGCGGGCCAGGACGCCGATCATGGCCTCCAGCTCGGCGTCGTCGGCCAGGCGGCTCGGCACCAGCCGGTTGTCGCGGTCGGTGTCCATCACCGAGGTGGACAGGCCCAGCGCACCGGCCGTGAGCGCCTCGTCGAGCACGGCGCACAGCTGCTGGCGCTCGGCGTCGGTGGCGGCGCGCTCCCAGGCATCCCCGCCCATCACCCACGTGCGCAGCATCTGGTGGGGGAGGAAGCCGACGGTGTTCACGGCCGTCGGATGGCCGGCCGCGACGTTCCGGTACTCGCCCCACGAGGCCCACGTCCACGGGACGGCCAGGTGGAACGCCTCTGCCGGGATGTCCTCGATGAAGGCGAACAGGTCGACCAGGTGGTCCTGCTCGCTCGGCCGCAGTGGCGCGAGACCGAGCCCGCAGTTCGACAGCACCATCGTGGTGCAGCCGTGCGCCGGCATCGGGTCGCAGTCCGGATCCCACCAGACCGCCGCGTCGAAATGGGTGTGCGACTCGATCAGCCCGGGAGTGACGTAGGCGCCCGCGGCGTCGAGGGTGGGCTCCCCGTCCGGCCGGAGGTCGGGGCCGACCTCGACGACTCGCCCGCCCCGCACGCGCACGTCGGCACGGGTGGCCGGTGCGCCCGTGCCGTCGACGACCTCGCCGCCACGCACCAGCAGGTCGTCGTCCATGGTTCCCCCTCCGTCGACCGATGACGCCGCCATCATGGCCCGACCGGCCGCACCAGCGCGTGGGCGACCGCTTCCCCGACGCCATCGGTCCACGTCGAGCGGCGATCACGTCGGTACGGTCGCGACTCCCTATGAGGCTCAACCCGTACGCCGCTCGGCCCGACTCGCGTTCAGTGAGCGGGAGCGAGCGGCGCTGGCCCTCGCCGAGGACTTGACCGTCCTCACCAGCGGAGGTGTCAGCGACCACGTCTGGGATCAAGCTGGTGCTGTCTTCACCGAAGAAGAGGTCGCCGACCTCCTCTACCTGATCGGCCTCATGAACCTGTACAACCGGCTCAACCTCGCGTCGGAGCTTCCTGCAGAGCTGTGGCGCGACCAGGGCTTGACCGGACTCCGGCCAAGCCCCTAGCCGAAGGAACGCCTCCTATCGGCGGACATCATCCGAGCTCGTAGCCGGCGTCTTCGACCGCCGACCGCACCGTGGCCCGCTCGAGCTCTGCTTCGCTGGTCACGGTGACGGTGCCGCCAGCGAGATCGACCTGCACGTCCTGCACGCCTTCGATGCGGCTGATCTCGCCGGTGACCGAGCCGACGCAGTGGGCGCACGTCATGCCCTGGACGTCGTAGGTGGTGGTCCTCGTCATGTTGCGCTCCTCATAGTGGTGGTACCCCCTCGGGGTACCGTACCCACGGGGGGTATGTGTCGCAACCGAACAAAGAAGAATCGCGATGGCGGCGACGCGTGGCTACAGCCCCTCCGGCCGGCTCAGCGGCCGGGCCCGCCCGCCGGCCCGCCGCCGGTCGCGCCCTCCGGGGAAGCCTGGAAGGCCTGGGCGGCGGCGCTGGTCGGGTGGAGGAACAGCTCCTCAATGATCTTCACGGGTGGTTGGTTCATCCGTATCGCATAGTCGGCGAACGCTCGTGCCCACGCCGGATGGCAGTCGCCCGGGAACAGGACCTCGCCGGTCGTCGTCACCGCCACGATGGGGCCTGCGTCAGCACGTCCCGAGGTCTCGGTGATGACGACGAGCAGCGCGGCTCCCATTTCGGTGAGCGCCTCGGCGTCCGCCGACGCGAACGGTGTGGCGTACACCTCGGCCGACGGGTCGTAGGTGCCGGCGAGCTGCTGCACGCCGGTGAAGCGGACCGCGTGAGGCTGCTCGACCGGGGCGCCGCCGTGCTCGGCCTCGATGACCTCACGCTCCCCGAGGTCGTCGATGCCAGCAGCCCGTAGCACCACCCGAGGGCCGGCACCGCCGTTGAGGATCTGGGCCGACAACGACACCCAGTCCACCATGGCCGAGCCCGACGCCTCCTGCTTCGCGACCTTGCTGCGACACATCGCCACCAGAGCCTCCGGCGGGGCTGACGGTGCGGGTCCGCCGCTCGCTCCGACCGTCGTGGTGCCATCGCCGCACGCGGCAGCGAGAAGCACCGTGAAAAGGGCAATCCACCAGCCATTACGTCGCGACTGGGTCATGCTTCTCTGACGAACCTCGACCCCAGCAAGTTCCACGTGCTCAAGCCGGACGGCAAGCAGCCGAAGACAAGGCGGCGTGACAGTGGGCTCTTGCCAATGCCGCTCATGAGCGCTCTGCTGTGGGGGAGAAGCCTCGCGCCGCCCGCCGCGAAGGTCAGCGGCGTGAGGCATCAACGCTCAACCGGCGAGACCAGCTCTGGAGAACAGAGGCCAGCCATGACGACCACGACCACGCCAGCCACCCGTCGACGACGCGGGCCGATGCCCGCCCGCGTTCGCGCCGCCTACGACACCGAGCTCGCCAGGGCGCGGTCCGCGGGGTCGAGCGCGGAGCGCTGGACCGCCCTCGAGCGGGCCCACATCCTCTCTCAGCCCTGGGTCCGGCCCCACGTGCGAGCCCACGTTGCGATGCTCGGCGTTGCCTGGCGGGAACGGGACCGCCGCGAGGTCACCGGCCAAATCGTCCGCTTGGTGGTCGCCGGGCCAGGTTCGGCCACTGGGCGCTATCCCGTGGGTAACAGCGGCCGCGCTCGGGTGCCCGCCACGCTGCCCATGCCGCTGCCCGACGACCTGGCCGCCCTACTCGAGTAGCCGTCGCGTCCCCGCGACGGACTGTCAGGGGGTCATGGTGCCCACACCGATCCGACGTTCGAGCGGAGCGCTGCACGTCGCGTTCGCCACACCGATAGCCGTCGTGGCCACCGTCCTCCTGGGCGTGCTCGCCGCCTGCGGCGGCAGCACCGGAGATGCGAGCGGCACGGGCGCCGAGGCGACGAGCACCATGCCGGCCACGACCGCCGTTCGGCCTTCCGCCACCGTCGATGAGCTCGCCGTCGTGAGCGGCGCGCGCCTCCACGTTCGCTGTTCCGGGGCGGGGGACACCACGGTGGTCCTGATCGCCGGGTTCGGCGGCACCACCGAGCACTGGGCCGCCATCGAACCGTCGGTTTCGAAGGCCACCCGGGTGTGCGCGTACGACCGCTTCGGGACCGGGACGAGCGACCCACCGCCCGCGCCGCAGACGTTCGCAACGCAAGCGAAGGACCTCCGGACGCTCCTGCGGTCCATCCGGGAACCGGGACCATATGTCGTGGTGGGCCACTCCTTCGGCGGTGCCGAGGCCGTGACGTTCGCCTCCCTGTACCCCGACGACGTCCGCGGGCTGCTGCTCCTGGAAGCCAGCCCCGTCACCTGGAACGCCGCCATCTGCGCCGTGGCCGACAACGGCTCGGCGGCGGCCGGCGGCTTCCGAGACGCCTGCGCAATGCAGGCGGACCCGGCCAAGAACCCCGAGCACCTCGCCGGACCCGCCGCCTTCGCCCAAGTGGCCACGATCACCTCGCTTGACGCCCTTCCGATGATCGTCGCCACCGCCCCCGACCGGGGGCCCGGAGTCGCGGGCCTCCCTGCAAGCGATGTCGCCGCCCTCAACGCCGCGTGGGACACCGGCCAGGACCACTGGGTCTCCCTGTCGTCCGCGGCCCGCCTCGTCACCGTGGCCGACACCGGCCACTTCATCCAGGTCGATCAACCCGGCGTCGTCCTCGACCAGATCCGCCAGCTGCTGCGATGACGACCCACGCCCACACAGCCCCGACCGCGGCGTCGATCCGCACCCCGGTGCTGTGGGGCCTCGTCTTCGGGGCACTCCAAGCCGCGTCGCCGCTCAGCTTCTTCTGGCTCGACCCGGCGGCCGTGTACGCCCTGTCGGTGGTCCTCATCGCCGCGGTGTAGATCGGGTTCGCGGTCGCCGACGGACGGCCGCTGGTGATCGCCGTCGAAAGCGCCGTGGCCGGCGCCTTCGTGGTCCTTGCCGCAGTGGCGGTCACCGGGTCGGCCTGGCTGCTCGTGATCGCGTTCGCCGCCCACGGGCTCAAGGACCTGTGGCAGGAGCGCCGTCACTTCGTCAGGAACACCCGCTGGTGGCCGCCGTTCTGCGCCGCAGTGGACTGGTTGGTGGCGGCCGTGCTCGTCATCGCCATCGCAGCAGGCGCCGACTTCCACGGCTGACCAATCTTGAGTGTCGCGAGTTTGTTTCCGGCGAGGGCGACTCAGGTTCCGACGATGGAGTCGTGGCGCACCAGCCCGGAGCCCCCTGCTTGCCGACTCACATGCTCACGGGCGTGAGCGATGGCGGCGTCGAAGTCGTCGAACCTGTGTCGCTCGTGCGCGAGTCGCTCGAGTGCGCCGACCGCCAGGAGCACTCGATGGTGTGCCGGACGAGTTCCCTTCAGGAGGACGGTGATTCCCCGATCCTCCAGCTCCGAGATGATCTCGCCGAGTGCCTGGGCGCCGGTCGCGTCGAGCACCTGCAGGTCGGGCATGCGGAGGATCACGACGCGTGCTTCCGTGATGTTGGTGAGCTCGGTGAGAAAGCGTTGGGCCGCCCCGAAGAACAGCGCGCCGTCGAGTCGGTAGGCGAGGATGTGCTCGTCGAGGAGGTGCTGCGACGAGCTGAGATCGACGCCTTCGTTCAGCGCCGTTGAAGTGGCCGTGCCAGCGATGGCGACACTCCGGAGGGCGAGGACGGCGGCCACCGCCAGGCCGATCTCGATGGCGACGATGAGGTCGAAGGCGATGGTGCCCAGGGCTGTAGCGGCGAAGACGGCCGCGTCCCCCCGCGTGGCCCGGACGACTGCACCCACGTTGTGGCGCTCGACCATGCGAGTCGCGGTGACCATGAGGACACCGGCCAGCGCGGCGACGGGCACCTTCGAGATGAGAGGACCGGCGAACATCACGACGCCCAGCAAGGCGAATGCGTGGACGATGGCGGAGAGCCGGGTCCGGGCGCCCGCCCGCACGTTCACTGCGGTTCTGGCGATCGCCCCAGTGGCGGGCATGCCGCCGAAGACGGGACCGACCAGGTTGGCGAGGCCTTGGCCGAACAGCTCCCGGTTGGAGTCGTGCCCGGCGTTGTCGCTCATGCCATCGGCGACCTTGGCGGACAGGAGGCTCTCGAGAGCGGCAAGCGCAGCGACGGCGATGGCGGCACCGAACAGCTCGCTGAGCCGGCCGGGTGCGAGCGACGGCAGCGCCGGTGAGGGCAGTCTCGACGGGAGGGAGCCGATGCGTGCCACGTCGAGGTGGGCGAGCTCGGCGGTGAGGGTTGCGGCCGCGACTGCGAGGAGCGAGGCGGGGAGCGACCGTCTCACCCGCGACGTCACGAGCACGACGACGACCACGAGAGCGACGAGCGCGGCGGCCTGCCAGTGACCGCCGCTGCCGGATCGCCAGGCAGCTCGCACGGCGACGGCGAGGGTGTTGTCGCCGTCTGGCCTGGCCACGCCGAGTGCAGCCGGAACCTGCTGGAGGAGGATGATCGTGGCGATACCCACGGTGAAGCCCTCGATCACCGGCCACGGTACGAAGGCGAGGTATCGGCCGGCGCCAGCGATGGCCGCGGCGAGGATGAGCGCACCGGCCATCACGCCGACGGTCAGGACCGCATCTCGACCTTGCCGGGCAACGAGAGGAACCAGCACCACCGTCATGGCGCCGGTCGGCCCCGAGACTTGGACGTTGGAGCCACCGAAGACGGCGGCAACGAGTCCGGCCACGACCGCGGTCACGAGACCCGACGCGGCACCCATGCCGCTCGTGATGCCGAAGCCGAGAGCGAGGGGGAGGGCGACAACCGCGACGGTGAGCCCAGCGACGACGTCGTGGCGCCAGGTGGCGCTGAGGTCGCGGTAGTCGTCGCGGCGCGGGAGGAGCGTGCGGACCAGCGCGACCGGCTTGATCATTGTGAGGCGCGGAGATCGCTGAGCAAGCCGGTTGTCTCGGCGAGCGATTTGATGAGCAGCCCCTTGGCCACCCGGAGCAGTTCGATGACGTCGTCGTCGCGGATCGAATAGAGGACCGAGGCGCCCTCCTTGCGGGAGGAGACGAGCCCGGCTCGGCGCAGGACGCCGAGTTGCTGAGACAGGTGGGAGAGTTCGATGCCGACCAGCGGCTGGAGCTCACCGACGGAGCACTCGCCGCTGGACAGGACCTCGAGTGCCCGTATTCGCGCCGGATGGGCGAGCGCCTTGAAGAGATCGGCCTTGATCTCGGAGAGGGGGCGGCTGACGGCCGCACCGGGCCTGGCGCTGTCTCGATCGGGCACGGACTGCACGTTCCCATAATTTGACGAAACCATCAAGTGATGGATTCCTGGAGTGTTCCTCCGGAATCAAGGAGCTGCCGCGACCATCAAGCGATCGCCCGGCCGGACACGAGGTCGGCCTCGACCCGGACCACCGCATGCTTTTCGCTCGGATCGAGGGCCTCCAGGGGCAAGGCGTCGATGCGGGCAATCTCGGCGGGATCGACGACCAGGTGCGACCGCCCGGAGACAAGCACGCTCCATCCGGAGGCGGCGTCCTCGTCGAAGTGGTCGACCTCGAACGACATGGGCTGGCTCAGGAGGGCAGCGTGGAACTTGGTGCCCGCTCCGCTCCGGAACACGATTGCCCCGTCGAACACGGCGTAGTTGACGGGCACGACGTGAGGCACGCCGCTCAAGGTCACCGCGGCCCGACCCAACCGGGCCTGGGCCAGGCGGTCGAAGCACTCGTCCCGGTCGAGTTGCTGGATCGTTCGTTGGGCCATGTCGTCCTCCGTGGAGTCGTCGGGCAGCTCGAGGCTGATGTTCATGACGCCGTCGCCGAACCGGGCCTGCTCGGGGAAGCCAGCGTGGCGGAAGACCGCCAGCATCCGCACGTTGTTGGGCAGGGTCTCGGCCACCAGTTCGTTGATGCCCTGCTCGCGAGCGCGCTCGGCGAGCAGGCCGAGAAGCACGTGCCCGAGGCCGTGGTTCTGGTGGTCGTCGCGCACGACGAACGCCACCTCGGCCCGACCGACGTCGACCTGCTCGAGGCGGGCGACGGCCACGATCTCGTCGGCGTCGAGCACCACCAGCGCCTCTCGCTCGTGGTGGTCGACGTGCGTGAACCGCTCGATCTCGGCTGGGGTCAGGTGGGGGTGGGCGCTGAAGAACCGGTAGTAGGTGGTCTCCCGCGAGAGCTGCTCGTGGAACGCCACCAGTCGGTCGGCGTCATCGGGCTCGATGGGCCGCACGACCAGGTGGCTGGCCCGTCGCACTGCCGTCTGGTCCATGTCGTCCTCCCCACCTCACGCTACGACCGGGAGACCGACTTGTCGCCGGGTCCGAAGTCCCGTCGGACAGTGACCAGGGACCCTCCCGCCCCACCACGATCGGGTGGGGCGGCCGGGGCCAGTCATTGACGTCGCCGCACCTGCTCAACTCCTGGTCAGGACGACCTTGAGCGCACCGGTCTCGGCTGCCCGACCGAACACGTCGTAGGCCTCCATGAAGTCGTCGAGGGCGAAGTGGTGCGTGACGAACCGGTTGGCCTCGATCTGGTGGCTGGTCGCCAGCTTCAGCAGGGTGGGCGTGGAGTAGGTGTCCACCAGTCCGGTGGTGATCGTCACGTCCTTGGTCCACAGCTCTTCGAGATGCAGCGTGGCGGGCTCACCGTGCACACCGATGTTGGCCACTCGGCCACCGGGGCGAATGAGCCGTGCCGCCAGCTCGAAGGTGGCCGGTACGCCGACCGCCTCGATGGCGACGTCAGCTCCCAGGCCGTCGGTCAGGCTGGCAATGACCTCCAGCGGGTCCTCGCGATCGTTGTTGACGGTCACGTCGGCGCCGAACGCCTTGGCCGCCTCCAGCCTCACGTCCGCCTTGTCGATGGCGACCACGTGGCTGGGGCTGAAGAGCCGGGCCCCCATGATGGCGGACAGGCCGATGGGGCCGGCACCAACCACGGCGACCACGTCCCCCGGACGGACGTTGCCGTTGAGCACACCGACCTCGTACCCGGTGGGCAGGATGTCCGCGAGCATCAACAGGTCCTCGTCGGAGACCCCAGCGGGGGCCGGGTAGGTCGAAGTGTCGGCGAAGGGGACTCGGACGTACTCCGCCTGGGTGCCGTCGATCTTGTGACCCAGGATCCAGCCGCCCCCGCCGAGGCACTGGCCGTAGCGGCCCTCACGGCAGAACCGGCACGCCCCGCAGGCGGTGATGCACGACACCAACACCTTGTCGCCCACGCGCACGTTCTTCACCCCGGCCCCGATCTCCTCGACCGTGCCGACCGCCTCGTGGCCGAGGATGCGGCCGTCGGTGACGGCGGGGACGTCGCCCTTCAGGATGTGGAGGTCGGTGCCGCAGATCGTCACCGCATCCACCCGCACGATGGCGTCGGTATCCGTCAGCAGGACGGGCTTGGGGACCTCCTCCCACGACATGGTTGCCGGCCCGTGGTACACGAGTGCGCGCATTTCGTCTCCTCTTTGAGATTGACGACTCTCGATGCGACGGTACGACGCGGTCTGCCGGCGGGGCAGAGGCAAAGGTCCTTACCTAGATCGGGACCATCGACCCCGTCTCAGGCCGCGAGATCGCGCTAGACGACCGTTGAGGGCGTCACAAGTAGTCCATCCGGCGGGCGGCGGCCGTGAGCTCGTCTCGGAACTCGGGGGCGGCGATGGCGATGAGGGCGGTGGCCCGCTGGCGGATCGAGCGGCCTTGAAGCTCGGCGACGCCGTGCTCGGTGACGACGTGGTCCACCGTGTTCTTGGAGGTGGTCACGACGGCCCCCCGCGTGAGGGTCGGCCGGATCCTCGACACCGTGCCGTTCCTCGCCGTGGCCGGCAGCACGATGAACGCCCGCCCTCCGTCCGACGCCATCGCCCCTCGGGCGAAGTCCGCCTGTCCGCCGCTGGAGGACCAGTAGCGGCCCTCGACGGTTTCAGACGCGCATTGGCCGAGCAGATCGACCTCCACCGTGGCGTTGACGGACACGAAACGCGGTTCGGAGGCGATCACCGCAGGATCGTTGACATGGTTGACGGGCTGGAACTCGACGGCTGGGTTCTCGTGCACGAAGTCGTAGAGCCGCTGGGTCCCGAGGACGAACGTGGTGACGGCCTTGCCCGGCGCATGGCGTTTGCGCAGGCCGGTGGCGGCGCCGCTCTCGATCAGCTCGACGAACCCGTCGGAGAGGAGCTCGGTGTGAACGCCGAGATCCCGGTGGCCATGCAGGGCGGACAGCAAGGCGTTGGGCACGGCACCGATGCCGGCCTGCAGCGTGGCCCCGTCCGGGATGCGCTCGGCGACCATCCCGGCGATGCGACGGGCGGCTGGTCCGGGTTCGGCGGGTGTCACCTCCAAGAGGGGACGGTCGGCCCGTGTCCAACCCACGACCTGGCTGACGTGGACCTGGTTCCCGCCGAAGGTGCGGGGCATGCGTTCGTTCACCTCGAGGAAGAACGGGGCGTGTCCGATGAGGGCAGCCACGTAGTCGCAGTTGGTGCCGAGTGAGAAGTAGCCGTGCCGGTCGACGGGCGCGGCGGCGGCCAGAACGAGCGAGCAACGGGTCGACTCCCGCAGCAGGCGGGGTACCTCGCTGAAGTGGTTGGGCACCAGCTCGCATTGGCCGGCATGGAAGGCGGGGCGGGTGACGGCGGAGAGGAAGTACGACACGTGGCGGAGGTGGTCGCCGAATGCGCCGTGGAGGTACCGCCGGTCGTGCAGCGCGTGCATCTGATGCACTCGGACGCCCTGGAGGCGGGACGCGGCCGCCTCGATGGCGTCGAGCAGGGCCACCGGCTCGCCGTTTGCCAGGGGCACGATCAGGTCTGCCCCCTCCTCGATGTGGTCGAGGACGGCACTCGGCTCTACCGGTCCCGGCGCAGTCGTCAAGGTCGCGGAGGCTAGGGGGTACGCGTCTACCGCCGTGTTGCTAGAAGATGTGCATGCTGGGGAACGGCCAGACGCGCATGAAGGCTCGGCCAACCACGAGATCAGCGTCGATGGGCCCGAAGTACCGACCATCGTAGGAATGCGCGCGGTTGTCGCCCATGACGAAGAGGTCACCCGTCGGCACGGTTTGACGCTTGAGCGCCGGACTGTCGGTGTGTACGCCGTCGTCGAGGTACGGCTCGTCGAGGGCCACACCATTCACGTAGACCCGCCCACGTCGTGACTCGATGGTCTCTCCTGGTAGGCCGATGACCCGCTTGATGAGGTCTTTGGGGGTGTCGTCGGGAACGCCGGGCGGCCGCTCGAAGACGACGAGGTCACCTCGATGAACGTCGTGGAGGTGGTAGCTGACCTTGTTCACGAGGACTCGGTCGCCCTTGTCCAGCGTCGAGTACATCGACAGCGACGGAATGAAGAAGGCCTGGATCAGGAAGGCCTTGACGATCACGGCTACCAGCACGGCGCCGAGCACGACAGCCGCCCACTCGGCGGTGTTCCGCCTGGAGGGGCGCGTCATGACCGTGGGCCGTTCTTCTGCATCGTTGCTCAAGGAAGACACCAAGACGGATCGTTGCCTCCGCTCAGGCCATGCTCGAGGTCTGCCACAGGTTGATGCCGGCGTCGACGGCGTAGCGGTCGATCTCGGCCAGTTCGTCGGCCGAGAGGCGGAGGTTGGCGAGGGCGGCCAGGTTGTGCTCGAGCTGGTCGACGCTGCTGGCACCGATCAGGGCCGACGTGACCCGCTCGTCGCGCAGCACCCAGGCGATGGCCAACTGGGCGAGGGTCTGGCCCCGCTGGGCGGCGATGTCGTTGAGGGCTCGGGCTCGGTCGATGTTTTCGTCGTTCAGGTACTCGGGGCGAAGCGATCCCTTGCGGGCGCCGCGGGAGTCCTCGGGGATGCCGTTGAGGTAGCGGTCCGTCAGTAGGCCCTGGGCGAGGGGCGAGAACACGATGGACCCGACCCCGGTGTCACCGAGGACGTCGAGCAGGTCGGCCTCGATCCAGCGGTTCAGCATGGAGTACGAGGGCTGGTGGATGAGCAGCGGGGTGCCGAGCTCTCGGAGGATGGCCACCGCCTCCCGGGTCCGTTCGGCCGAGTACGACGAGATGCCGACGTAGAGCGCCTTGCCCTGGCGCACGGCGGCGTCGAGGGCCCCCATCGTCTCCTCGACCGGCGTGTCGGGATCGACACGGTGGGAGTAGAAGATGTCGACGTACTCGAGGCCCATGCGCTGCAGGCTCTGGTCGAGGCTGGCGAGCAGGTACTTGCGGGAGCCCCCGATGCCGTACGGACCGGGCCACATGTCATAGCCCGCCTTGGTCGAGATCACGAGCTCGTCGCGGTACGGGCGCAGATCGCTCGTCAGGACTCGCCCGAACGTCTCTTCGGCGGTGCCGTACGGGGGGCCGTAGTTGTTGGCCAGGTCGAAGTGGGTGACGCCTCGGTCGAAGGCGCGCAGCAGGATCTCCCTGCTCGCCTCTAGCGGCCGGTCGGCGCCGAAGTTCTGCCACAACCCGAGCGATACGGCAGGTAGCTGCAGCCCGCTGCGGCCGCAGCGGCGGTAGGTCATGGAGTCGTAGCGGTCCCCAGCAGCCTCATGCGCCATGCGCCGACGTTACCGACGACCCCCGTGACCCAGGCGCGGCGGCACGGGACGGCGGCCGCGATCAGAGCTGCGAGATCGCTCCAGGGCGGGGATTCTGAGCGTGTCAGGTCAGTCAGGCAAGGCCGATCTGCTTGAGGAACGTCCCGTTGTCGTAGAAGAGGTACTCCTCGACGATCCGGCCGTCGCGCCACTTCGCCGAGGTGGAGTACAGCACGTCGAATGACTTGCCTGTGGGCTCGATCGCGGTTCCGTCGGGCTGCGTCAGCGGGGCCGTGAACGTGCCAGTGAACCGCGTGACGAAACACGTGAAGTCACCCTCACCGAACAAGACGTCATAGGGCTGGTTCTTGACCTTGTTGTCAGGGAACGCGTCGCAGAATGCGATCGCCTCGGCTCGATGGTCGTGGCCACCGTGCGTCGGGTCCGCTTCCCTGCCGGGCCAGTAAACGACGCACTCAGGGTCGTGGAGCCTGTCGAACGCGTCCCAGTCCCGACCGTTCCAGGCATCGTCGGTTTGCTGCATGCGCTTTGCGTTGTCGGTTGCCATGAGCCACTCCTCCGTCGCAGCCTGCGCCCCCGGCGCGAGGAGCACCGGTTCTTCAGTCTGCGCTCGCGAGAGCCGTGGAACAATGGTGCGGCGACCAGCAGCAGCCGACGTCGTCAGATCGACGGGGATCCCTAGAACTTCGGGAAGATCCTCGACATCTCGTCGCCGGGGGCCTCGGGGATGTAGTAGCCGGTCTCGTCGCGGATCTGGTCGAACTTGTCGCGGACGACTTCCGGCGTGAGGTCTTCACCTTCGAAGATGCCGTTGGTGACGCCGATGAACACCCGGGCCACGTAGCCGCCGGCCACCGTGTAGACCTCGCCCGTCACCGGCACGTCCTCGTGCACGAGGTAGGCGACGACGGGGGAGATGTACTTCGGGTTGAGCTTGTCCTCCATGCCGGGCATGAGCTCTTCGGTCATGCGGGTCCACGCAATGGGGGCGATGGCGTTGGCCTTGATGTTGTACTTGCGGCCCTCGTTGGCCAGCGTGCGGGTGAAGCCGACGAGGCCCATCTTGGCCGCCGCGTAGTTGGCCTGACCGAAGTTGCCGAACAGGCCCGAACCCGAGGTCGTGTTCACGACCCGGCCGTAGCCCTGCTCGCGCATCTTGATCCACGCCGGGCGGGTGACGTTGAAGGCGCCCTTGAGGTGCACGGCGATGACCGGGTCGACGAACTCCTCGGTCGTGTTGTGGAACGTCTTGTCCCGCAGGATCCCGGCGTTGTTGATGACGATGTCGACCCGGCCGAAGGCGTCGATGGCCGACTGCACGATGGCCTCGCCGCCCTCGGCGGTGGCCACGCTGTCGGTGTTGGCCACGGCTACGCCGCCGAGATCCTCGATCTCCTTGGCCGTGACCTGCGCCGGGCCCACGTCGCCGCCGTCGCCGCTGACGCTGCCACCGAGGTCGTTGATCACGACCTGGGCGCCACGGCTGGCGAGGAGGAGGGCGTGCTGCCGGCCGAGGCCGCCGCCGGCCCCGGTGATGATCGCGACCTTGCCGTCGAACCCGAGATCTGCCATGCGCCGGACGTTAGGCCGCGTTCGCGATGCGGTTCCACATGGTGCCGGAGAAAGGGGACGGGGCCTCGGTTGGCGAATGGTGCAAGCCATGACCGCCGCCACGGGCGCACGGTCGCCGGCTGAGACGCCCCCCTCCTTCGCCCCCATCCTCAGCCTCGCCTCCGGCCTGACCACCGAGCTCGAGCTCCTCCCGCCGGCCGACCGCCTCGACGTGGCGTTCGCCTCGGCGAGCGAGTGGCGGGGTCGCCGACCCGATGTGCGGTTGATCGTGTCCCTGGAGGCGTGGTCGGTGGCGGAGATCGAGGCCGCCCTGAGTGGCAATGGGCTGGAGCCCGAAGGGTTGGTGGTCGAGGTCGCCGTCGATTCCCTGCCGGGTCGGGCGACCGAGGTGGTGGCGCTGCAGGCCATCGGCGTCGGCGTGGCAGCAGGCGCCGTCGGCGAACGCCCGGTCGACCTGGCCACGCTGGGCTGGGTCAGTCCGACCCTGGTCAAGGTGCCGGTCGTACCCGACGCCCTCCCCCTGGGTGTCGCCCTCGGCCGGGCCGTCGGTGCCCGGGTGGTGGGAAGCGGGGTCGCCTCGGCCCGTTCGCTTCGGGACCTGGGTCATGCCGGGGTCGACGGTGTCCAGGGACCCCATCTCTCGGCGCCGCTGGCCGGCATCGGCGCCGTGCTCGAGCACTTGGTCGAGGAGACGGCCGAGGGCGTCGATTCGGGTCCTCCCGGGCCCACCATGGGTCAACGACTCGATCGACTCGAAGCCCGAACCGCCAACGTTGGTTCCATGCTCGATCGGCTCAGCGCTGACGTTGGTCGAGCAGGTAGCTCAGCTGGGACTCGATCCGGTCGAAGCGAGCCTCCAACTCGTTGAGCCGCACCTCCAACCCCGGCGTCTGCGTGGGCACCTCCTCGCCGGCGGCGATGGCGTCGATCGAGCCGGGTGGCCACTCGAGCGCACGCTCCACAGCACGGAGGAGGAAGAGCTTGTAGGACGTCTGCTTGGCGCCCTCCAGCTTGCGCCAACTGGCGGCGGAGACGCCGGGCACCTCGGACTGCTTGAGGCCGAGCGCGAGCCGGCGTTCGCGCACCTCCTCGGCCACTCGTTGCCAGTCGGTGCTCAGGGTGTCCCTCCCCGTGGCGACGTCTGTGCCCGCGTTGTACCGGGTCTGGGCATTGCGCAAGCACGCCGGTAGGACGGCGGGGCTGGCCCGCGCCCGCATCGTCTCAGGCGAGGTGCTCGATGGCCAGCTCTTTGAGCCGGCGGTAGTCGACCTTGCCGTTGGCCGCCCGCCCGATGGTGTCGACCACGACCACGTTGTGGGGCGCCTTGAACGCTGCCAGGTGGCGCTTGACGTGCTCGCGCAGGGCGCCGGCGTCGACGCTGGCGCCCGGGTCCAGCTCGACCACCCCGGTGACGGCCTCGCCGAAGCGCTCGTCGGGCACGCCGACGGCCACCGCGTCGCGGACGCCGTCGAACGTCTTCATGGCCTCCTCCACCTCTTCGGGGAAGACCTTCTCCCCGCCCGTGTTGATGACCACCGAGCCCCGCCCCAGGAGGGTGATGCTGCCGTCGGCCTCGACCGTGGCGTAATCGCCGGGCACCGTGTAGCGGACGCCGTCGATGACGGGGAACGTGCGGGCCGACTTCTCGGGGTCCTTGTAGTAGCCGACCGGCACGCGGCCCTTGAGGGCCACTCGACCGATCTCGCCGGAGCCCGCCTGCACCACCCGGTTGTCGTCGGTGAGCACCACGGCATCGTCACTCAGCTCGAACGTGGCCGTGGCCGCCGCCTTGGTCCCGCCCGACACGCTCTTGGCCATGCCGAGCGCCTCCGACGAGCCCAGCAGGTCGGCCAGCGCCATGTTCGGGTGATGGGCGAGGAGGGCCTCCTTGACCGGCTCGCTCCACATCACGCCCGAGGAGTAGATGAGCAGCAGCGACGAGAGGTCCCACCGGCCGGGGTGTTCATCGAGCGCCTTGACCATCGGCCGGGCGAAGGCGTCACCCACGATGATCACCCCGTTGACCTTCTCCCGATCGACGACGTCGAACAGCTCGGTGGCGTCGAAGTTGCGCTTCTCGAGGAGGATCGACGAGCCGCCGGCGGTGAGCAGGCCGATGGTGATGAAGAGGGCGGTCCCGTGCATGAGCGGGCACGCCGGCACGGCTCTCGGGCCGGCGCCCCACGCGGCTCGTTCGGACCCCATCTTCTCCAGGCCGCCGTCGACCGAATACGGCTGGAGGCCGGCGGCGTTGAGGTTGACGAACAGGTCGTCCTGGCGCCACATGGTGCCCTTGGGACTGCCCGTCGTCCCGCCGGTGTAGAGCATGAGCAGGTCGTCGCCGCTGCGACCCCACGGCGGGGCCACCGGGTCTGCGGGCCCGCTGGTGGCGGCCGCTTCGTAGGGCTCGGCCCACTCGGGCATGGGCCCGGTGGCGTCGTCGACCCAGAGCCAAAGGCGGATGCGGGGCAGGCGGTCACGGATGCGCTCGATGGTGGGGGTGAAGGCGCCATGGAACACGACGGCCACGGTGTCGGCGTTGTCCCACAGGTAGACGAGCTCGTCGTCGGTGTAGCGGTAGTTGGTGTTGACGGGCACCAGCCCGGCCTTCCAGGCGGCGAAGAGCGTCTCGAGGTACTCGGGGGAGTTGTAGAGGTACTCGGCCACCTTGGCCTGGGGCTCGACGCCCGGGGCGGCCAGCAGGCGGGCGGCCACGCCGTTGGCCCGCCGCTCGTACTCGGCCCAGGTCGAGCAGCGGCTGCCCTGGACCACGGCGGTGGCCTCGGGTTGGGCCCGAGCCACGGTCTCCCATATGTCCGCAAGGTTCCATCCCGACATGCCTGCGAAAGCTACCGGGTGGTAACCGGAAAGCGCCCGTCAGAGCTGGGCGCCCGTCCCGGTGAGCGAGTGCTCGCGCCACCGGCCGGGGGTCACCGCGTAGGCGCGGGGATAGTCCTCGAAGAGCCAGCGGGCGAAGTTGCGCCGGGTCCAGTCGGTGGACCCGGCCACCCGAACGGCACCCCGGGCGCCCAGGGAAGACTTCAGGGCCTGGACCAGAACGCGGGACAGGGTGGCGTCGGGCCGCAGCTCGCGCCGCACGTCGTGCTCGTAGCGCTCGGCGGCCCGGACCGGGGCGAGGGGGCCGGCGGCGATGATGGCGGCGGCGGCCAGCTCGCCGGTGAGGAGGGCCTGGCCGATCCCCTCGCCGGTCATGGGGTCGGTGGCGGCCGCGGCGTCGCCCACGAACAGGGCCCGGCCCCCCGCGGCGTGGAGCGAGAGGTCGCCGACGCGGGCCGGGATGGGCCATGCCTTGTGGGGCGCTTCGGGCTCGGCGCTCTCGCCGAGGAACGCGGCGATGTGGGGCCGCTGGAGCAACTCGGGCCACAGGGCCTTCATGGTCCTGGTCGGCGCCCCGTGGCGCTGGATGCCGAAGCCGACGTTGGCCCGGCCGCCGGCCAGCGGGAACGACCAGGCGTAGCCCGGCAGCAGGTCGGGCTCGAACCACACGATCAGCTCGTTGGCCGCCCGCTCGCCCACGTTGCGGAAGTACTGGCGGAAGGCGTGCCACTCCCCGAGGTAGCCAGGCTCGGCTGCGCCGATCGACTTGCGCAGCGGCGACCACATGCCGTCGGCGCCGATGGCGTAGCGGGCGGCGACCTCGCCGATGCCGGCCACATCCAGCGTGATGCGGTCGGTGCCGGGTCGGGCCCCGTCGCACCCGTGGCCGTCGGCCACCTTCACCCCGGCGGCCCGGGCCAGATCGACCAGCGCGGCGTCGAGGTCGGTCCGCCGGGCCACCGCCGCGAACCGGCCCTGACCGCGGGGGAGGGGGAAGACGACCTCACGCCCCGAGGGGCTGCGCACGACGACGTCGTCGACCGGCGTCCACGACGGCACGGAGGAAGCGTCGAGGCCCAGCCGCTCGAGGATGCGCAGGGCGCCGGTGGTCAGCCCGTCGCCGCAGCACTTGTCGCGCGGGAACGTGGCCTTGTCGACGAGGAGGACCTCTCGCCCCGCTCGGGCCAGGGTGATGGCCGCGGCGGTGCCGGCAGGGCCGGCGCCCACCACGGCGATGTCGACGGCGTGCACGCCGCTCAGGCTAGGTGTTCCATGTCGGGACACTGGAGGAAGTAGACCCGGTCCGCCCGCCACCGCTAGACGCCTGGGTACCGGGTGCGGCGGACGTGCCTCGTTGTCACGGCTACTGCGCGGTCAGCCCCGGTTCAGGTGCGGCGCACACCCGGGGCGGTTGCCCTACGTTCGCCTGATGGTGCTTTCGATCGCCCGGTTCAACTTCGTGTCGCCGACCCTCGACCGCCGGACTACCGGCGAGCTCTACCGGGCGGGAGTCGAGATGGCGGCCTACGCCGACGAGGCCGGCTTCTTCGGCCTTTCGCTGGAGGAGCACCACGGGGCCAACGACGGCTGGAGCCCGTCGCCCCTGATCAACGCCGGCCTCATGCTCGGCTGCACGAAGCAGATCCGGGTCACGGTCTCGGCCGTGCTCGTCCCCCTGCACGACCCACTTCGCCTCGCAGAGGACATCGCGGTGCTCGACCTGGCCAGCAACGGCCGCATCACCGTCATTGGCGGGCTCGGCTACCGCCCCGAGGAGTACGAGGCCCACGGCAAGGACTGGTCACGGCGCGGCGCGCTGATGGACGAGTCGATCGAGGCCGTGCTGGCGGCGTGGTCAGGTGAGCCGTTCACGTACCAGGGCCGCAACGCCCGGGTGACGCCGATGCCGCAGAGCGTCCCGCAGCAGCTGCTCTTCATCGGCGGCCGCACCAAGGCCGCCGCCCGCCGGGCGGCTCGCTTCGGCCTGCCGTTCAACCCCGTGGCCGAGCTGCCCGACCTCGAGGCGCTCTACCAGGAGGAGTGCAAGGCGAACGGCACCAAGGGCTTCGTGATCATGCCGCCGTCGTCGACCACCTTCACGTTCGTCGCCGAGGATCCCGAGGAGGCGTGGGCGTCGCTCGGCGAGCACTTCTTGCACGAGGCGAAGCAGTACGCCGGCTGGCAGACCGACGCCGTCCACTCCGCGGCGTACTCGCCGGCATCGACGGTCGAGGAGCTGCGGGCCGAGGGCAAATACCGGGTGCTCTCACCGGAGGAGTGCGTCGCCGCCGGCCAGGAGGGTGCGGGCGTGTTCGTCCTCCACCCCCTCTGCGGCGGGCTCCCGCCGGAGCGGGGCTGGGACTGCCTGCGCCTGTACGTCGAGCAGGTGCTGCCCGCCCTGGTCGGCTGATCCCGCCGTTCCCGGGTATCGCGGGAGCGCCTCTTATCGCGGCTGCACCCGCCTCGGTCGTACCGAAAGCTCGTCGTTACGTCCGTCGCAGCGGCCGCTGCGCCAGGCGGTCACGTCAAGCCTGAACTGGCGTGGGCCGGTATCGCAGGGCAACCGCCCCCGACCGGAACTCATGGCGACCCACGAGCTGGAGCTGGATGCGCTCGCGCAGACCGTCGAGCAACGTCGGCCCGTGTCCGGCCAGGACCGGTTGCACGACGAACTCGTACTCGTCGATTAGTCCCAGATCTGCCAAGGCCAGGGGGAGCGTCACCCCACCCACCCACAGGCCCTCGCCTGGCTCGTGCTTGAGCCGCTGAACCGCCTGCGCCAAGTCGTCTTGCACCAGCTCGGCATTCCAATCGACCCCGCTCAGCGTGTTCGACACGACGTACTTCTTCGCCCGGTCGATGGTCTCCGCGAACGGGATCTCCCACTTATCCATCCAGTCAGGCCACGTGCCCGTGGCCGGCTTCCGCCACGCCGACTCCATCATCTCGTAAGTCACCCGGCCGAACAGGAGGGCATCGGCTCGTTCCATCTCAGCCGTCCAGTAGCGCATCGACTCCTCGTCCGGGGGGAGCCCTGCCTCGTGATGGCAGCAGCCGTCGAGCGTGACGTTGATCGAGTATCGAAGTGTTCTCATCTCGTTGCTCTCCCTTGATGCGCGCCGAGCGTCCTCCGGACGGTAATCAGACGACTGCCGGCGCCCTTGCTCATCGACGCCCCGGTCGCACTTGCTCAACACGGTCGCGGTGCGCACCAATCGCAGACCGAGCGCGACTGAGTCGGCGCTCGGGCGCGAATCGCAACCACCCGGTAATGCCCGCTCCTCGATGGTCGAGGAAGAACGCCTCTTA
>JAOBWJ010000422.1 GCA_025463335.1 Acidimicrobiales bacterium | reverse complement strand
GCACCGCTCGCGTCGAGCCGCTGCTCCGCCGCATCCGCAACGAGATGACCGGCGCCGGGCTCGTGGTCGAGTCAGCCAAGGGCGAGTGCAACCTCGGCCAGCACGAGATCGCCTTCCGGTACGACGAGGCCCTCATCACCGCCGACCAACACGTCCTCTACAAGACCGGCGCCAAGGAGATCGCCGCCCAGGAGGACATGAGTCTCACCTTCATGGCGAAGTACAACGAGCGCGAAGGCAACTCCTGCCACATCCATCTCAGCGTGCGGTCCACGGACGGCGTGCCGGTGATGGCCGGCGAGGGGACGGGCACAACCGCCGGGTTCTCGCCGCTGCTGGAGCACTGGCTCGCCGGCCAGCTCGCCTGTCTGGAGGAGCTGACGCTCCTGTACGCCCCGAACGTCAACTCCTACAAGCGCTTCGTCGAGGGCAGCTTCGCCCCCACCGCGGTCGCCTGGGGCCGCGACAACCGCACCTGTGCCATGCGGGTGGTCGGCGAGGGGATGTCGCTCCGGATCGAGAACCGGCTGCCGGGCGGCGACGTCAACCCCTACCTCGCGCTGGCCGCAGTCATCGCCGCCGGCCTCCACGGCCTCGACAACGAGCTCCCCCTCGAGGCCGAGCTCACGGGCAACGCCTACGTCTCCGACCGGCCGCGGGTGCCCTCGACGCTGCGCGACGCCATGGCGCTGTTCGCCGGCTCCGACGTCGCCCGGGACGCACTCGGCTGCGAGGTGGTCGAGCATTACGTGCACGCCGCCCGGGTGGAGCTGGCTGCCTTCGACGCCGCTGTCACCGACTGGGAGCGCATCCGGGGGTTCGAGCGCTTGTGAGCGAGCACCCCGCCTCCGCAGGCCTGCCTCGGATCGGGTTGACCACCTACGTCGAGCGGGCTCAATGGGGGGTGTGGCACCAGCGTGCTGCGCTCCTGCCGGCCGACTACGTCGAGATGGTGGCCTCCGCTGGTGGGGTCCCGGTCTTGTTGCCGCCGATCGTCCCGGGCGAACTCGACGCCGCCGCTGCCGCGGCGGTGGCGGGCGTCGACGGGCTGGTGCTCACCGGCGGGTCCGATGTCGACCCTGTCGCCTACGGGGCCACCGCCCACCCCGCGACCGATGCCCCTCGGGTCGAGCGAGACGATTGGGAGTTGGCCCTGCTGCGAGCCGCGCTGGCTGCCGACCAGCCCGTGCTCGCGGTCTGTCGGGGGGCGCAGCTGCTCAACGTGGCCCGAGGCGGGACGCTGCACCAGCACCTGCCTGACGTGCTCGGAGCCCACACCCATCGTCCGGTGCCGGGCGTGTTCGCCCAGGTGCCGGTGCGGGTCGACACCGGCAGCCGGCTGGCCTCGATCGTCGGCACGTCGCCCGAAGTCCATTGCCACCACCACCAGGCGATCGACCGCCTCGGCGATGACGTCATCGTTTGCGCTCGCGCCGCCGACGGCACCATCGAGGGCGTGGAGCTTGCCGGCCCCGCCTTCGTCCTCGGCGTTCAGTGGCACCCCGAGCAGGAGGGCGACGGGCGGTTGTTCGCCGCCCTGGTCGAGGCCGCGTCCGCGGTGCGCACGCCATGACCTCGCACGAGGTCATCAACCCGGCCACCGGGATGCCCGTCTCCACCGTGCACGGCGCCTCCGTCGAGGAGGTCGACGCCGCCATCGCCCGGGCCCGGTCCGCCTTCCCGGCGTGGGCGGGGGTGACTCCAGGCGACCGCGCCCGGTTGCTGCGGCGCTTCGCCGACGCCGTCGACGCCGACGGGGAGCACCTCGCCGACCTCGAGGTTGCCAACGCCGGTCACACGATCGGAAACGCCCGCTGGGAGGCGGGCAACGCCCGTGACGTCATCGAGTACTACGCGGCCGCGCCGGAGCGACTGTTCGGCCGACAGATCCCGGTCGCTGGTGGCATCGACGTCACGTTCCGGGAGCCCCTGGGCGCGGTGGGCGTCATCGTGCCCTGGAACTTCCCGATGCCCATCGCCGC
Organism: Acidimicrobiales bacterium; assembly: GCA_025463335.1. Lineage (GTDB taxonomy): Bacteria > Actinomycetota > Acidimicrobiia > Acidimicrobiales > CADCSY01 > RYN-34. Next base: position 2,159 of record JAOBWJ010000422.1, on the reverse strand, counting down.
CTGGGGCTTCGCCCCCGCCCTGGCGGCCGGCAACACGGTGGTGCTCAAACCGGCGGAGCTCACCCCGCTCACCGCGCTGCGCCTCGGCGAGCTGGCCCGCGACGCCGGCATCCCCGAGGACGTCTTCCAGGTGGTGACCGGCAAGGGCTCGATCGTCGGCCAACGCCTGGTCGATCACCCCGACGTCCGCAAGATCGTGTTCACCGGCTCGACCGAAGTCGGTCGCTCGGTCATGGTCGGGGCCGCCGCCCACATGAAGAGGATCACCCTGGAGCTGGGCGGCAAGAGCGCCAACGTCGTGTTCGCCGACGCCGACCTCGAGCAGGCCGCCGCCACCGCCCCCTACGCCGTCTTCGACAACGCCGGTCAGGACTGCTGCGCCCGGTCGCGCATCCTGGTCGAGCGTTCGGCGCACGACCGCTTCCTCGCCCTGCTCGAACCGGCGGTCAAGGGGGTGAGGGTCGGTGATCCCACCTTGGTCGAGACCGAGATGGGGCCGCTCATCTCCGCCGCGCACCGGGAGAAGGTGGCGTCCTACGTGCCCGACGGCGCTCCGGTGGCGTTCCGGGGCCATGCCCCCGATGGCCCTGGCTTCTGGTTCCCACCCACGGTGCTGGCACCTGTCGCGGTCGACGACCGGGCCTTCGTCGAAGAGATCTTCGGGCCGGTGGTCCTCGTCGTCCCCTTCGACGACGAGGCCGACGCCATCCGCATCGCCAACGACAGCCCCTACGGGCTGTCGGGGTCGATCTGGACCCAGAACGTCGGCCGGGCGCTGCGGGTCGCACGCGGCATCGAGGCCGGCAACCTCTCGATCAACTCGCACTCGTCGGTGCGCTACTGGACGCCGTTCGGCGGGTTCAAGCAGTCGGGGTTGGGCCGGGAGCTGGGCCCTGACGCCCTCGACGCCTTCACCGACGTCAAGAACGTCTTCATCTCGAGTTGATCGGAGCAACGGTGGACCTCACGCAACGCTTGTCGGAACGGGTGGCCGTCATCACCGGTGGCGCCGGCGGCATCGGCCTGGCCACGGCGCGGCGTCTCGCCGCCGAGGGGGCGAAGGTCGTCATCGCCGATGTCGACCCGGTCGCGGGGAAGGCGGCGGCCGACGCCGTTGGCGGACTGTTCGTCGCCACCGACGTGACCGACGAGGGCCAGGTCGAAGCTCTCTTCGCCGTCACCCACGACACGTATGGCTCGGTCGACGTCGCGTTCAACAACGCTGGCATCTCCCCGCCCGACGACGACTCCATCCTGACCACAGGTCTGGATGCCTGGCGCCGGGTGCAGGAGGTCAACCTCACGTCGGTCTACCTCTGTTGCAAGCACTCCCTGCCCTACATGCAGCGCCAGGGTCGAGGTTCGATCATCAACACCGCGTCCTTCGTGGCCGTGATGGGGTCAGCCACATCCCAGATCTCCTACACCGCTTCGAAGGGCGGCGTCCTGGCCATGAGCCGCGAGCTCGCCGTCCAGTTCGCCCGCGAGGGGATCAGGGTCAACGCCCTGTGCCCGGGGCCGGTGAACACGCCGCTGCTGCAGGAGCTGTTCGCCAAGGACCCGGAGCGCGCCGCCCGGCGGCTCGTGCACATCCCGATGGGCCGCTTCGCCGAGGCCGACGAGATCGCCGCCGCGGTGGCCTTCTTGGCCAGCGACGACGCCTCCTTCGTCACCGGCTCCACCTTCCTGGTCGACGGCGGGATCTCCGGGGCATACGTCACTCCACAATGACTCCGACCATGTCGGAGCAAGGCCCGGTGCCCCCACTCCGACCCTACGTCTCCCCCGCCGGCGTGCTCGCCACCGGTCCCCGGGCCAACGGAGGGCGGCGACGACGAGGACACTCACGGTGCAACGTGAGGCGAAAGCTCCTATCAGGTCACGTCCGCCCGACCGGTCGGTGCGTCGCCCGAGCCCGGACCGGACCGACAGATCAGCAACAGCCACGAAGGCAGTCACACCCAGAGTCAGATCACAGCCCCGAACCCGGACCCACCGACTCTCTCATGAGTGTCACACCCCCTTCGTAAGGTGTCCGGTATGACCGAGTTGGTCGACCGGTACCGGGCGATGGCGACGGAGGACCTGGCCTCGGCGTGGCGCGACCTGGGCGGGTTGATGCGGGCCGTGCAAGCCCAGCGCCTCGCCATGCTGGCCGT
>JAOBWJ010000417.1 GCA_025463335.1 Acidimicrobiales bacterium | reverse complement strand
ACCCGTCGGCGGCCAACGCCCGGGCCATCCGCTGCTACGAGAAGGTCGGCTTCCGACCCGTCGGGATCATGCGCCAGTACGAGCGGGGGCGCGACGGCACCTTCCACGACGGCCTGCTGATGGACCTCCTGCGCGACGAACTGACCTGAGCGGGCAGATGGCCCGCGCCTTCAGTTGCGAAAGGCTCGGACCCCTTCGGGGCGCCTTCGGAACAGCGGCATCCGGCCCGCCGACTCCCGCGCTGCCCAGCGTTGCGGACGGCTTCCTCGGGTGCCGGCCCGATGCTGCTGGCGAGTGCCGAATGCCGCTATTCGCTACGGCTTGACGTTTCTTTCCAGGGGCTCGAACCGGGCCGTGAAGTGACGGAGCGAGGCGGGCTGCTCGACGATGCGGTAGCCGGGAAGCTGGCCGGCGCGGCTGGCCACGTCGTGGCACACCTCGATCACATAGTCGATGTGGCTCTGGGTGTAGGTGCGGCGGGGCACGGCCAGGCGCACCAGGTCGAGCGCCGCCGGTTGCTCGGTGCCGTCCGGGCGACGCCCGAACATCACGGTGCCGATCTCGCAGGCCCGGATGCCGCCGGTGGCGTACAGCTCGACGGCGAGCGCCTGCCCGGGGTACTGCAGCGGGGGGATGTGCGGAAGCAGCGACCGGGCGTCGATGTACACCGCGTGCCCACCGATGGGCTGGACCACCGGGATCCCGCCCTGGGCCAGTCCATCGCCGAGGTACGCCGTCGAGCGGATGCGGTAGCGCAGGTAGTCGTGGTCGACGGCCTCCCGCAGGCCCTGGGCGATGGCCTCCAAGTCACGCCCGGCCAACCCGCCGTAGGTCGGGAACCCCTCGGTGAGGATGAGCAGGTTGCGGCACTGCTCGGCGAGGGTGTCGTCCCGCACGGCCAGCCAGCCGCCGATGTTTGCGAGCGGGTCCTTCTTGGCGCTCATGGTCATCCCGTCGGCCAGCGACGCCATCTCCCGGACGATGTCGGCCACGTCCCGGTCGTGCTGTCCGTCCTCCCGCTCGCGCACGAACCAGGCGTTCTCGGCGAACCGGCAGGCGTCGAGGAACAGCGGCACACCGAACCGGTCGCACACGGCCCGCACCTCGCGGAGGTTGGCCAGCGACACCGGCTGGCCGCCGCCCGAGTTGTTGGTGATGGTCACGAAGACCACGGGCACGTCGTCGGCTCGCGCCTCGAGCAGCGCGGCCAGTCGGGCCGTGTCCATGTTCCCTTTGAACGGGTGGGTGGATGCGGGGTCGAGACCTTCGGCGATCACCAGGTCGACGGCCTCGGCCCCGGAGGCCTCGACGTTGGCGCGGGTGGTGTCGAAGTGGGTGTTGTTCGGCACGACCTTCCCCGGGCCGCCCAGGACGGAGAACAGGATCTTCTCGGCCGCCCGGCCCTGGTGGGTCGGGATCACGTGCTCGAACGGGAACAGCTCCTGCACGGCGTCGCGGAACCGGAACCACGACGGCGACCCGGCGTAGCTCTCGTCGCCCCGCTGGATGCCGGCCCACTGCTCGCTCGACATGGCGCCGGTGCCGGAGTCGGTGAGCAGGTCGATGAGGACGTCCTCGGCCCGGAGCCCGAACAGGTTGAAGCCGGTGTCGCGCAGCGCCTGCCGGCGCTGCTCCTCGGTGGTAAGCCGGAGCGGCTCGACGGAATGGATCCGGAACGGCTCGATGATCGTTCGCCAGCCCACGGCGCGATCGTCGCACCTCCGCCCGACCTGTCACACTTTCTGACATGGCCGGAACGGTCGGTGGACAAGCCGTTTTCGGGGGCGTGATGCTCCGCGGCGACGACCGTTGGGCGGTCGCCGTGCGCACACCCGACGGCGGGATCGCCGTGCACGCCGACACCCTGCCGACGTGGGGCCGTCGTTGGAAGCGGGTCCCGGTCGTCCGAGGGCTCGTGGTCATCGCCGGGGCGCTGCCCTTGGGTGCCAAGGCCCTGCAGTGGTCGGTCGCCAACGGCCTCGTCCGGCCCAGGCGTCGCTCGCTCACCGTCCTGCGCATGGTCGGCATGGCGCTCGCCGTGCTGGCCCTGCCGCCGTACCTCACTGACCGCCTCGTGGGTGGGCTCGACAACGGCTGGGTGTCCGGCGTCGTGGCCAACGTCCTGACTGTCGGCGTGCTCGTCGCCTACGCCGCCCTGGTCGGCCGGTTGGCCATGGTGCGCACGCTGTTCCAGTACCACGGAGCCGAGCACAAGGTCGTCGCCGCCCACGAGGCCGGGGGGCCGATGACGCCCGAGTGGGCGGCGCGCTACAGCACCCGCCACGTGCGGTGCGGCACGAGCCTGCTCCTCGTCATCGCCGTGGTCGCCGCCGTGGCCTCGATGCTGCACCTGCCGACCCTGCTCGCCGTGCCGTTGATCGGGGGCGTGGCCGCCGAGCTGCAGCTGCGGGCGTCGGTCAACCTGCACCGCTCGTGGGTGCGGGCGCTGCTCCGCCCGGGCCTGGCCCTGCAGCGGCTCACCACCCGCGAGCCGTCGCTGGCTCAGCTCGAGGTGGCGATCGCCGCGTTTGACGCGGTGACGGCGAGCGCAGCCCAGCCCTCGAGCATCGAGGCGGTCGCCGTCCCGGCGTAGCTGGCGGCCACGTCGTCGATCCGGTCGACGAGCAGGCCCGACAGCAACAGCATCCCGCCCCGGGCCACGAGCTGGGGCGCCAGGTCCTTCAGCACGTCGGCCCCGATGTTGGCCAGGACGAGGTCGAACGTGCCCGGCACCTCGGCCAACGGTGTGGTCGACACCTCGACGGTGACGCCGGCCCGCTCGGCGTTGGCCAGCGTGACCGGCACGCAGTCGGGGTCGATGTCGATGCCGACGACCCGACCCGCACCCAGGCGGGCGGCGGCGATGGCCAGCACCCCCGACCCGCACCCGACGTCGAGGACCGACTCGCCGCCGGTGATGCGCCGGTTGAGCTCTTCCAGCAGCAGCCGGGTCGTGGGGTGACCGCCGTGGCCGAACACCCGGCCGGGGTCGATCTCCAGGACGATGTCCTCGGGGCCGGTGGCGGGCGGCTCGATCCACGCCGGCACCACCACGATGCGCCCGGCCCGCACCGGGACGGCGAACTCCCGCCAGGCGTCGAGCCAGGCCCCAGGGCTGACGTCGACGACCTCGCCCCCCACCTCGGCCGCCGCCGACGTGGCGTCGGCCCGGTCGGCGAACCCGGCCACCAAAGTCACCCGGTCGCCATCGGGCTCCTCCGCCACGGCGTAGGCCCCAGCCAGCCACAGACAGCCAGACACGGCGTCCACCTGGGGCGATTCGACCGAAACCCGCACGGTCGGCTCCTGCCCGGGTAGGGATCCCACCAGGGGATTGTTACCATCGCCGTAGGAGAAATTCGTTCGACCGCTGGAAGGCTCTCTGCGATGGCAGTCACCGATCTCGATCTTGGCAAGTACAAGCTCGGCTGGAGCGATGCCGAGGCGTACTCCTTCAAGCCCAAGCGGGGCCTCGACGAGGACCTGCTCCGTGAGATCTCGTGGATGAAGGGCGAGCCCGACTGGATGCGGGACTTCCGCCTCAAGTCGTACCGCCACTTCCTGAAGCGGCCCATGCCCAACTGGGGCGGCGACATGTCGGAGATCTTCTTCGACGACATCTTCTATTACATCAAGCCGACCGACAAGCAGGTCGACGCCTGGGACGAGCTGCCCGAGTCGGTCAAGAACACCTACGAGAAGCTGGGCATCCCCGAGGCCGAGCGGAAGTACCTCGCCGGCGTCACCGCCCAGTACGAGTCCGAGGTCGTCTACCACCGCAACCGCGAGGACCTCGAGGCCCAGGGCGTCATCTTCACCGACATGGACACCGCCCTCCGGGAGCACCCCGAGCTGGTGCGGGCCTGGTTCGGCAAGATCATCCCGCCGAACGACAACAAGTTCTCCGCCCTCAACTCGGCCGTGTGGTCGGGCGGCTCGTTCATCTACGTCCCGCCGGGCGTCGAGGTCGAGATGCCCCTGCAGGCCTACTTCCGGATCAACGCCGAGAACATGGGCCAGTTCGAGCGCACCCTGATCATCGCCGACAAGGGCTCGAAGGTGCACTACATCGAGGGCTGCTCGGCGCCCGTGTACACCACCGACTCGCTGCACTCGGCCGTTGTCGAGATCGCCGTGGGTGAGGCCGCCCGCGTCACCTACACGACCATCCAGAACTGGTCGAACAACGTCTTCAACCTGGTCACCAAGCGGGCCCGGGTCGAGGCCGAGGGGCACATGGAGTGGATCGACGGGAACATCGGCTCCCGCCTGACCATGAAGTACCCGGCCGTGGTCATGGTCGGCCCGAAGGCCTCGGGTGAGGTCCTGTCGGTCGCCTACGCCGGCGCCGGCCAGCACCAGGACGCCGGGGCCAAGATGACCCTCGGCGCCCCGGAGACCACCAGC
>JAOBWJ010000398.1 GCA_025463335.1 Acidimicrobiales bacterium | reverse complement strand
AGGAAGACGATGCGCTCCTTGACCAGGAGCGAGAAGATGTCGAAGGCGCGGTCGCCGCGCGGGGTCGAGTCCACCACGGTCGGGATGAGGGTCATGCCATTCACGGTATCTCGTTTTCGAGATATGGTTGCTGAGATATGAAGGTGGCGACATGAGCGAGCGACGCCACGAGCCCGTGTTCCCCGGCTTCGCCGAGATGGCGGCCAAGCGCCGGGTGCTCACCGACGAGCTGACCGAGCGCCGCCAGCGGCTTGGGCTCTCGCAGACCCAGGTGGCCGCCCGCATGGGCACGTCGCAATCAGCGGTCGCCCGGCTCGAATCGGGCGACGCCGACATCCGGCTGTCGACGCTGGAGCGCTACGCCGCCGCCCTCGGCCACCAGCTCGAGGTCACCCTGAAGAAGGAGCGCCCGTGATCCCCCGACTGCAGACCTTCCAGGACGGGCCGACCCAATGGCACGAGTGGGCCATGGCCGAGCTGCTCGAGTCGCGCACGGTGCTGCTCGACGGCCCGATCGACTCCGACCGCGCCCTGGCCGCGTCCGCCGAGCTCATGCTGCTCGACGGCGAGGGTGACGACGCCGTGCAGCTCCGCATCGAGTCGGCCGGTGGAACCCTCGACGGTGCGCTCATGCTCATGGACGTGATCGACCTGCTCGGCGTGCCGGTGCAGGGCACGTGCATGGGCCGGGCCGAGGGGGCGGCGTTGTTCGTGCTGGCCGTGTGCCCGGAACGGGTGGTCGGGCCCCACGCCCGCCTGCACCTGTCGGAGCCGCCGGCCATCTACGAGGGCTTCCGCGACGTCGCCGGTGCCGCCGAGCACCACCGGGCCCGGCTCGCCCAGCTCGTCGCCCGTCTGGCCAGCGTGACGTCGATGGCGGAGGACGACCTCCGTGAGGAACTGCGCCGAGGACGGTTCCTCGGCCCGCAGGAGGCCGTCGACCTCGGCCTGGCCGACCAGGTGGCCACGCCGGAGGCGTCGATCAGGCGCTTCCCTCGCCGGGTCGGCTACCGGCTGCGCTGAAGGTTCCGCGGCGCCGTCAGCCAACAGGCCAGGGCGCTGAGGGGGACGATGCTCAGTAGGGAAAGGGCGGCGCCGGCGCGGTCGCCGCCCGAGCCAGCGAACCACGCCAGGGCGTTGGCGGCGCCGGCCAGCGGCAGTGCCGTGTAGACAGCGGCGACCGCGAAGGTGGCGGTCGACAAAACGGTTCCGACCTCATCCCGACGCTCTTCCAGGAGGACCACGGCGGCGGCAGCGAGCAGGAGGAGCAGCCCGAGCCGGGCGCTGCCGCTGTACTGGCTGAGTGTGGCGAGTCGGAGCCGCACCATCGGGATGTGATTGGTGATCGCGTCGTCGGACTGAACGCTCGCGGCGGCAGCGACTCCCGCGACGAGTTCGCTGAAGGCGGCGATGAGGGCGGCGAGGGCCGCTAGGACGAGTGCCCGCCGACCGGTCACGTCGCTTCCTCCGCCCGGCGGCGTCGTGTGACGACCTCGGTCACCGCGGCGGCGGTCGCGGCCACCACGGCGGTGCTCAGCCAGGTCGACGACGACCACGTCCGCTGTGCCCAGGACGCGTTACCCAGGCTCCACCGCCAGTCGTCCACCAGGCCGACGACGGCGAGGGCGAGGAGGAGGGTGGCGGCCCCGAAGGTGGTCCGTTGCACCACGGCGTCGAGCGGCGTGTGTGCCCGCAACCGCCTGCCGAGCGCCACGGCGAGGCCGGCGACCAAGGCGACGACAGCGAGCCCGGGCGACGCCGACCGCGTGACGAACTGGATGCGCTGGTGCCAGAGCGCGTCTCGGATCTGGAACCCAGGGCTGGGGTTGAACCCGATCGCAGCCACCGCGGCACCGGCCACGGCGAGGAGGACGGCGGCGGTGCAGGCCGCGCCCACCAAGGTGAGCCGGCCGCTCCAGCTGGGATCGACGGTCAGGGCGCCAACGGCGAGCGGCGGCGCCGGTGGCTCGGGGGTGGGGCGCTCCTCATCCACGCCCAACAGGGGGATGCCGCAGTCGGGGCACTCGGTGAAGCCCGGGCGAAACTCGGCATCGCAGCGGGGGCACGAGCCACCGATCTCGTCAGGGTCCACGGAGAGATCTTGACCCGCGCGCCCTCCGGCGTTACGGACGCTTTGCGCGGCGACCCGGGAAACGTCCGCCTGGCAGGGCGAGCAGACAGGCGAGTCCGCCGAGCGCGGCGGCCGCCAGGTGCTCGCCGACGGCCGCGACCCGCCCGCCCCAGGGCGCTCCGCTCAGATGCCAGAACACCTCGGCGAACATGCCGACCAGGGCCAGGATGGCGACGGCAGCAGCCACGGTCACCACAAGCGTGCCGAGCGCATCCCAGGGTGCGGGATGGTCGCCGTTGAGCCAGCGCCGGACCGCCAACGCGCAGGCACCCACCAGCACGACCAAGCCGAGCGTCAGGTTGGCGGGCTCGGCCACCAGCGCGATGCGCTGGCGCACCGGTGACGGGGCGGCACCACCGCTGAGATCGGCCGTGAGGGCGAAGGCCAGGTTGGCCACGAGGACCACGGCGGCGGCGGCCGCCGCGACCAGGGCCACCACGTCCAGCCGGTCGCCCAGCGACACCGGCGTGCGGCGTTCCTCCATGGTGGCGGACGGTACCGCCCGGCGTTGGGCTCTGACGCGGTTCGGTCGCGGTGAGGGTTGCCGTGCAACCCTGAGCGCGACGAGAACGTCAGGCGGGGGCGTCGACCGGGGGCTTCGGCTTCGGCGGCGGGAGGAGCCGGGGCTTGGCCACGGCGGTCTCGGGCCAGCGCTTGCGGCTCTTCTGGGCCAGCTTGTGCATGAGGGCGATGGCACCGGGGTCGTCGTCGCCGGGGCGGGCAACGATCACGCCGGCCTTGATCATCCGGGTGATGATCTCGCGGCCCAGCTCGGTGCGGACGATGGTGAGCGTCCAGTCGTTGAACGCCCCGATGCCGCCGGTGGAGATGTCGGCGTGCTCGGCGGCGAAGTCGGGGCAGTGGTTGCAGCCCTCGCGCGTCCAGGCGTGGCACTCCTTGAGCGGCACCTCGTGGTAGCTGCCGTCCTTCATCCAGATCTGGAAGACGCCCTTGATGTTCATCTTCTTCATGTCCTGCTTCTTGAGGCCGTACTTGGCCTCGAACAGCTCCTCGAAGATGGCGTCATCGAACGTCTTGGAGCAGAGCAGGCCGATGTTGAACACGATCGGCTTGGAGATCTTGCCGACCTTGCGGTGCCACATCACCGGCGGCACCGAGCTCTGGCAGCTCATGCCCACCAGGGCCAGCTTCTCCAGCCCCCGCTCGAGCGCCTCCTTGATGGCCAGGGTGTTGGCCGAGTACGTGTAGCGCGAGCCGGCCGAGGCCAGGATCTCCTCGTCGGTCACGGCCACCCCGGGGATGGCCTTCCACGTCGAGCCGTCGCCCTCGAGGTAGGACACGAGGGCGCCGTCGATGTAGCCCTCCTTGCGGGCCCACATGAGGATCGCCGAGACCAGCCCGCCGTCCTGGCCCGCCTCGTGCACGGTGTCGTCGGCGGCCCGGGTCAGCATGATGTCGCTGTAGATCCCGGAGATCTCGTCCTCGCGACGGACCCGGCCGAACAGGTGCTCGTCGGCCTCCTCCTCCCACAGACGGAAGCGGGGGCACGCCCGAGTGCAGGTCGTGCAGCCCTTCTGGCCGTGGATGCAATCGCCCGGGCCGAGCTCCTCTTCGATGTGGAACGGCTTGTAGCCACCGGACTCGTGGTTGTAACCGATCACGTCGTGCGGACACGAGATGACGCAGCCGGCGCAGCCGGTGCACAGACCCGTCGTGATGACCTCGTCGAACAGCTCTTTCCATTGCGCCGTCCAGCGCTCACGCTTGGGCGCAGCAGGGGAGTCCTCGATCACGGCCATAGCCGCAGGTTAGGCAACCGGGGGTCGAACGAGGCAAAGATGGAGCCATGCCCCCCGAAGCTCCGGCCCCCGACGGTTCCAGCCCCCGCCAGACGAAGTTCGACGCGCCGCCGCCGATGGTCATCGACCCGTCCAAGACCTATACCGCGGTCATGGATACCTCGATGGGGACGATGACGATCGAGCTCGACGCCGAGAACGCGCCGATCACCGCCAACAACTTCGTGTTCCTGGCCCGCTACCACTACTACGACTCGATCATCTTCCACCGAGTCATCCAGGGCTTCGTGGCCCAGGGTGGCGACCCTGAGGGCAGCGGCCGCGGCGGCCCGGGGTACCGGTTCGAGGACGAAGAGGTGACGAAGCCCTACGAGGTGGGCTCCCTCGCCATGGCCAACGCTGGGCCCAACACGAACGGCAGCCAGTTCTTCCTGATCAGCGGCCCGTCCGGCGTGCGACTTCCCCCGCAGTACAACCACTTCGGCAAGGTCGTCGAGGGCCTCGACGTGGTCGACGCCATCGAGAAGGTCCCCACGGGCCCGGGTGACCGACCCCGTGAGGACGTGGTCATCAACTCGGTGACGATCACCGAGTCGTAGGAACCGATCTAGACGTCCACCTCGACGGCCAGCTCCATCGGCACCGAGGGGACGACGACGCGGGCCTGGCGGGGGAGGAACCGCCAGGCCCCGATGGCCCCGACCGTCACCACGGCGAAGCCGATGAGGGCGGCCACGTTCTGCCCGTGCACGAAGGCCTGGGCGACGGCCTTGTGGTTCAACCCGGCGCCAATCGCGCTGCCCACCGAGTCGGCGTCTATGGCCCGCCGGAAGGCCGACGAGCCCACACTGCCCATCACGGCCACGCCGAGGGCCCCGCCGACCTGCCGGGTGGTGTCGTTGATGGCCGAGCCCACGCCGGCTCGCTCGGGCGGCACCGAGCCCATGATCGACGCCGTGGCCGGCGCGATGGTCAGCCCCATGCCGAGGGCGAAGAGGCACTGGTTCCAGAAGATGGCGGCGTAGGTCGAGCCGGCGTCGAACTGGGTGCGCAGGAGCATGGCGGCGGCCACGACCGAGAGACCGGTGACGATCACCGCTCGCGTGCCAGCTCTGGCCACCAACCGCGGCGTGGTGTTGGCCACGACCAGCAGGACCACGGCGAACGGCAGCGAGCGGAGGCCGGCGCCGAGCGGGTCGTAGCCGAGCACGAACTGCAGGTGCTGCGTCTGGAAGAAGATGACGCCGAACAAGGCGAAGTAGAGGGTGGTGACGGAGAGGCTGGCGGCACTGAAGCGGGGGTTCCGGAACAGCCGCAGGTCGAGCATGGGCTCGCGCTGGCCGAGCTCGACGGCCACGAAGCTGGCGAAGGCGACCAGGGCAACGGCGAAGCTGCCAAGCACCAACGAGCTGCTCCAGCCGCGATCAGGGCCCTCGATGATCCCGTAGACGAGCGCGCCCAGCCCGGCGATCGACAGGGCGGCGCCCTTCGGGTCGAGCTTGCCGGTCGTGCGATCCGACGGCGGCAACAGGAACCGGGCGCCGACCAGCGCGAGCAGGCACAGCGGCACGTTCACCCAGAACACCGATCCCCACGAGAAGTGGCGGAGGAGGAAGCCGCCGGCCACCGGGCCCAGGCCGATGCCGATGCCGGCCGTGCCCGCCCACACGGCGATGGCCTTCTGTCGCTCCTGCGGGTCGGTGAAGACGTGGATCAGGATCGACAAGGTGGCGGGGAACACCAGCGCCGCGCCGACGCCGGTGAGGGCGCGCATGGCCACCAGTTGGCCAGTGGTGCCGGCCAGCGCCGAGGCGGCGGACGCAGCCGCGAACAGGGCCAGGCCGGTGCCGAAGGCTCCCCGGCGGCCGTAGCGGTCGCCCAGGCTGCCGGCGGTCAGCAACAGACCGGCAAACACGAGCGTGTAGCCGTCGACGATCCACGCCAGCCCGCTGGCGCCGGCGTGCAGGTCGCGCACGAGGCTCGGGAGGGCCACGTTCAGGATCGTGGTGTCCATGGTGACGACGATCAGGGCGACGCACAGGACGGCGAGCGCCGCCCATCGCCGGTCGGCGGCGGGGGTCAGTTGCTTCATAGGACTGACCCTACGACTAGTTCGTTGCTTTAAGCAACCTACTAAGTGGTGCATTCGAGGACGCAATACCCAGTTTGCCGATAAAGCTGATTGACATAGTCAGGTTTCATCCTTACGTTCCTGGTCATGTCAACGCAGCGCCGCCGGGCGATCCCGGTGCTCATCATCGCCACGGCCGTTGCCGTGCTCGCCTCACTGGCGAGCCCGGCCGCGGCCCAGTCCAAGCCGGTCACGTTGCGCCTGGGCTACTTCCCCAACCTGACCCACGGTTCGGCCATCGTCGGGGTCGAGAAGGGCTTCTTCAAGCAGGCCCTCGGCAGCAACAAGCTGAGCCTGACCACGTTCAATGCCGGCCCGGCGGCCACGGAGGCGCTGCTCTCGGGCGCCATCGACGCCACCTATATCGGCCCAAACCCGGCAATCAACGCCTACGTCAAGTCCAAGGCGATCAAGATCATTTCCGGTTCGGCCTCAGGTGGCGCCCTGTTCGTCGTCGGTGAAGGCGTCGGCTCCGCCGCCGAGCTGAAGGGCACGAAGATCGCCACCCCTCAGCTCGGTGGGACCCAGGATGTGGCGGCCAGGTACTGGTTGAAGACCAAGGGCCTCAAGACGACCACCAACGGTGGCGGCGACGTGTCCATCGTCCCGCAGGACAACGGTCAGACGCTCGACGCCTTCAAGTCGCACGCCATCGCCGGCGCCTGGGTGCCCGAGCCGTGGGCCACGCGGATCCTCCAGGAGGCGGGGGCGGCGCGGGTGCTCGTCGACGAGCGGTCGCTCTGGCCCCAGGGCAAGTTCGTCACGACCCACCTCATCGTCAGCACCAAGTTCCTCAAGGAGCACCCGGACGTGGTGAACCAACTGCTCGTCGGGCAGATCCGGGCCAACCAGTACATCCACACGAACCCGAAGGAGTCGAAGGCGGCCATCGACAAGGGGATCGAGCGGGTTACCGGCAAGGGCATCGCCAGCAAGACGATCGACGCCGCCTGGAAGAACCTCGACTTCACCAACGACCCGATCGCCTCGAGCCTGCAGTCCTCGGCTGACCACGCCGTGGAGGTGAATCTTCTCTCGAAGCCGGCGCTCAAGGGCATCTACCAGCTGGGTCCGCTCAACTCCCTGCTGACGTACCTGAAGCAGCCGACGGTCAAGGACGGTGGCCTGGGTTGACGGAATCTCGACAAAGTTCATAGGATTTCTCTGGAACTTGCTCGAACGGTGTCTGGGGCGGCCGGCGTCGGCCGCCCCATCGCCACGTCCAGACACTCACAAGGGAGTCCACAGATGCGCCGCCGAATGTCCTTCCTCATGGTCCTGTTGGTCGCCGTGGGCCTCGTCGCGTCGGCGTGCGGCAGCGACGCCAACGGCTCGTCGGCTGCGACCAACGACAGCTCGACGACCACGACCGCTGCGGACGAAGCGCCCACGACCGTCCGGCTCGGCTACTTCCCGAACATCACGCATGCCACCGCCATCGTCGGAGTGGAGCAGGGCATCTTCCAGAAGGCGCTCGGTGCGAACAAGCTCAAGGTGTCGACGTTCAACGCCGGTCCCGCGGCCACCGAGGCGCTCCTGTCCGGTGCCGTCGACGCCACCTACATCGGGCCCAACCCCGCCATCAACGCCTTTGCCAAGTCGAACGGCGAGGCCCTCCGCATCATCTCCGGTGCCACCTCGGGAGGCGCCGCCCTGGTGGTGAAGCCGTCGATCACCAAGGTCGCCGACCTGAAGGGCAAGAAGATCGCGTCGCCCCAGCTGGCCAACACCCAGGACGTGGCCCTGCGCTCCTGGCTGGAGGGGAAGGGCCTGAAGACGGACCCGCAGGGCGGCGGCGACGTGTCGATCGTCCCGCAGGAGAACAGCCAGACGCTCGACGCCTTCAAGGCCGGCTCGATCGACGGCGCCTGGGTGCCGGAGCCGTGGGCCACCCGGCTGGTCCAGGAGGGTGGCGGCAAGGTGCTGGTCAACGAGAAGGACCTCTGGCCCGGCGGCCAGTTCGTCACCACCCACCTCATCGTGGCCACCAAGTTCCTGCAGGACCACCCCGATGCCGTCCGCCGTCTCCTCCAGGGCCAGGTCGAGGCCAACGCATTCGTGAACGCCAACACCGACGAGGCGCAGAAGATCGTCAACGACGGCATCGCCAAGATCACCGGGAAGCCGCTCAAGGACGAGACCATCAAGGCGGCGTGGACCAACCTCCAGTTCACCAACGACCCCATTGCCTCCTCGTTGGCCACCTCGGCCCAGCACGCCGAGAAGGTCGGTTTGCTGGACAAGGTCGACCTGAAGGGGATCTACTCGCTCGATCTGCTCAACGCCGTCCTGAAGCAGGCCGGCGCGCAGGGGGTCAAGGGAGCATGACGTTGGTCGACGGCGTCGCACCGGCCGACCGGGTTGCCCCCGGTACGGTCGCCATCACACTCGAGGACGTCTCCAAGGCGTTCGGTCACACCAGCGACGCCGTCGTCGCCCTGGACCGCATCAACCTTGAGATCCGGCGAGGCGAGTTCCTCTGCCTCGTCGGCGCCTCGGGGTGCGGCAAGTCGACCATGCTCAACCTCATCGCCGGCCTCGACCGGCCCACGGTCGGGCACGTCACCGTGCACGGCAAGCCGGCGTTCATGTTCCAGGAAGCCGCGCTGTTCCCGTGGCTCACGGTCGCCGACAACGTGGCCCTGCCGTTGCGACTGAAGGGCATGGGCAAGCGCGAGCGCAAGGCTCGCGCCGAGGAGCTGCTCGACCTCGTCCACCTCGAGGGGCAGGGCCGCCGCCGACCCCACGAGCTGTCGGGTGGCATGCGCCAGAGGGTGGCCCTCGCCAGGTCGCTCGCCCAGGACGCCGACGTCCTGTTGATGGACGAGCCGTTCGGCGCCCTCGACGCGATGACCCGCGACCTGCTGCACGACGAGCTCGAGCGCATCTGGTCGACCACCGGCCTCACGGTGGTGTTCGTCACCCACAACGTGCGCGAGGCGGCCCGCCTGGCCGACCGGATCGTGCTGCTCACGAGCCGCCCTGGTCAGGTCGCCGCCGAGTTCAAGGTCGACAACCCCCGGCCCCGCCGCATCGATTCTCCCGAGGTCTCCGGCCTGGCCGCCCTCGTCACCGATCGCCTGCGCGAGGAGGTCCGCCGCCATGGCCGTTGACGAACGTGACTTCAGCCGGGAGCTGGCCGGCCTCGATGCCCTGGAGGACGCCCTCGAC
>JAOBWJ010000394.1 GCA_025463335.1 Acidimicrobiales bacterium | reverse complement strand
GCCGGTCCCGGTGAACGTCTGCGGCGAAGAGCCCGCCTCCCAGTAGCCGCACCCGGCGGTCGTGAAGTTCGAGTCCGACTCGGCGATCGTCACCTGCTGCCGACCGTTCCCAGCCCCGGAGTTCGTCTTGGAGCAGACGTCCGCCTTGACAGACCATGGCCCTTCCGGGTGACTCCGGCTCAGGAGCGAGGCACAGTTTCGGCATCCTGCCCGCAGGTCATCGTTCTGCCACCGAGTTCCTGTTCACGAGCTGAGCCGATCGAGCACCTCGGCGACCGGTCGGGCCTCGGCCGAGCGCCAGCCGGTGCCGGCCCACAGGCTCATTGCTTCGGGATCGCCGGCGGCCCGCAGCGGGCGGGTGGCCTTGTTGATCTCCGGATAGGCGGCGGGCGCGTCGGGGTGGTCGTCGATGAAGCGGTTGCGCAGGCCCCGGGCCGGGCGTCCGCTGAAGGCCCGGGTCACGACGGTCTCGGTGTAGCGAGGCTCGGCGAGGGCGTCCTTCCAGACCTGGCGGGTGCCGGCCTCGGGGCACCGAAGGAAGGCGGTGCCGCACTGCACGCCGATGGCGCCGGCGGTCAGGAGCGCCCGCACATCCTCGGCGGTGCCGACGCCGCCCGCGGCCAACAACGGGAGGTCGGTCCCGGCGCGGATGTCGGCGAGCAACTGCGGCAGCGGTCGGGCGTCGGGGACGGCGGCGTTGGTGAACGTGCCTCGGTGGGCGCCGGCTTCGTGACCCTGTACGCACAGGAACGACGCGCCGACAGCGACGGCGAGAGCGGCCTCCTCGGGCACGGTCACGGTGATGCCGACGGCACTGCGCTCCTGGAGCGCCTCGACGACATCGTGGTCGGGGCAGCCGAACGTGAACGTGATGACCGGCGGTGGCTCGGCGAGGAGCAGTTCGATCTTGTCGTCCCAGTGGTCGTCGTCCCAGGTGGGCTCGGCCACGTCGAAGCCCTCCGAGCGGAGCCGCTCGACGTACGCGGTCGGCGGCTCGGCCGGATGGCCCGGCACGAACACGTTCACGCCGTAGGGCACCCGACCCAGCGACGCCATCTCGGCCCGGACCTGGTCGGCCGTCCTGTAGGCGGCGGCCAGGAAGCCGAGGGCGCCGGCATCGGCACCGGCCAGCACCAGCTCGGGGGTCGTCGGGCCGCCGGCCATGGGAGCGAGCACCACGGCCCGGCCGAGAACGTCTCGGAGGTCCATCAGCGCGGCCGGCGTCGCGCCCTCAGGCGCTCTCGCACTGGAAGGTGCGGCGGTAGGCGAGCGGCGAGGTGCCGACCATGCGGTTGAAGTGCTGGCGCAGCACGGCGGCCGACCCGAAGCCGCAGCGAGTGGCGATGCGCTCCACCGGCTCGTCGGTGGCCTCGAGCAGGTGCTGGGCGTGAAGGACCCGTTGGCGGAGCAGCCACTGGTGCGGGGTGGTGCCGGTCGCCGCCCGGAAGCGGCGGGCGAAGGTGCGAGGGCTCATCAGCGCCTTGCGGGCCAGCTCGTCGACCGACAGCTCCTCGTGGAGGTTGGTGACCATCCAGTCGGACACCTCGGCGATGGGGTCGTCGCCCGAGCACTCCGGCATCGGGGCCTGGACGTACTGGGCCTGGCCGCCGTCGCGGTGGGGCGGCACGACCATGCGACGGGCGAAGGCGTTGGCGATCTCGGCGCCGTGGTCCATGCGCACGAGGTGCAGGCACAGGTCGATGCCGGCGGCGGTCCCGGCCGATGTCATGACCGGGCCGTCGATCACGTAGAGCACGTCGGGGTCGACGTCGGCCTCGGGGAACATGGCGGCCAGGCGGTCGGCGTACATCCAGTGGGTCGTGGCCCGGCGACCGTCGAGCAGGCCGGCGTAGCCGAGGGCGAAGGCGCCGGAGCAGACCGACAGGATGCGAGCGCCGCGGTCGTAGGCGTCGCGCAGCGCCTGGATCATCTCGGCCGACGGCACCCGCCCGCCGGCGGTGTTCCACGCCGGCACCACCACGGTGTCGGCCCGGGCCACGTCGGCCAAGCGGTAGGGCGTGTCGACGGTGATGCCGCCGGTGGCCCGCAGCGGCGGCTCGTCGGCCGCGCACACCAGCAGCTCGTAGCCCTTCTCGAGGATCTCGGGCCGTTGGAGCCCGAACACCTCGCAGCACACGGCCAGCTCGAAGGTGGAGAGACCGTCGATCACGATGGCGGCCACGACGTTGTTCATGGCAGGAAGTTACCGCACGTCATGATCCTGCCACCAGGGCCGGGTTACTCGTCTTCCTCCAGGACCAGGTACCAGCCGTCCAGGCAGTCCTCGCACCGGTAGGTGACGATCTGGCCCAGCTCCCACCCGAAGTCGTCGGGCTTGGACAAGAGGTGGGCGCGGCCGCCGCAGTCGATGCAGTCGATGACGGCGTCGGGCTCGATCATCGGTTGATGAACCGCTCGACGCCGACGCTGAACTCGGGGGCAAGGACGACCTCTCGGCCCCGATCACCTTCCCGGGCCAGCGCGTCGACCTCGGCTCGACCCAGCCCGTCGTAGACCGACTCCCGGTCGGCGACCACGCATGCCCACGGGAAGTCGGCGATCGAGGTGGCCAGCTCGACGGCGGCCGCCACGGCGGTGCCGTCGTCGACCACCCGGTTGGCCAGGCCCATGGCCAGCGCTTCGGTGGCGTCGATCTCGCGGCCGGTGAGGATCAGGTCGAGCGCTCGGCCCAGGCCGACGATGCGGGGCAGGCGGTAGGTGCCGCCGTCGATGAGGGGCACGCCCCAGCGGCGCTCGAGGCAGCCGAAGCGGGCCGACCGGCCGGCCACTCGCAGGTCACACCACAGCGCCAGCTCCAGCCCGCCGGCCACGCACCAGCCCTCGAC
>JAOBWJ010000386.1 GCA_025463335.1 Acidimicrobiales bacterium | reverse complement strand
GACCCCGGGCCGGCACTCGTCGAACTGCCACAGCGCCGCCGCCGTGCGGTGGGAGGCGAGGCCGTTCTCGGCAAGGCACGCGGCGAGCACCTGTTGGTGCCACGTGATGGGCGCGCCGGCGAGCCGATAGAGCCGCGGCTCGAGGCGAACGACGGTGCCCCTTCGCCGTCGGTGGGCCAGCATGGTCGGGCTCATCCCCGCCGCCGACGCCTGGGCCGTCGTGAACAGGGCGTACTGCTCGGCCGCCACCTTCGCCACCGCTTCATCCGGGTGCATGGCCGCAAGTAGAGCGACGCCGAGTGACATCAACCCATCTGGCGTAGTTCTGTGGTCCTCCAGACCACACATCTACGCCAGGAGGGTCGCAACCGGGCGCTCCGACCGGCTGGTGGTGACTCTCCGGTAGCCTGACAAGGATCATGTCGTCGTTGTGGCCGCAACTCGAGCCGTTGCTCGGGAAGGTGCAGAAGCCAGCGCGCTACATCGGGTGTGAGGACGGGGCCCAGGTCCCCGAGCACAGCCCGGAGAAGGTGTCGTGGCTGTTCACCTACCCCGACACCTATGAGATCGGGCTGCCCAACCAGGGTCTGCAGATCCTCTATGAGCTGGTCAACGAGCGCGACGATGCGGTGGCCGAGCGCTCCTATGCGCCGTGGACCGACATGGAGGAGCAGCTCCGGGCCAATGGCCTGCCTCTCTTCAGCGTCGACACCCACCGGGCCGCCCGCGACTTCGACGTGCTGGCGTTCAACCTCAGCGCCGAGCTCGTCTACACCAACGTCCTGAACTGCATCGACCTCGCCGGCATCCCGATCCACAGTGCCGACCGTGGCGATGACGACCCGTTCGTGGCCGCCGGCGGGCACTGCACCTACAACCCCGAGCCCCTCGCCGACTTCCTCGACTTCGTGGTCCTCGGCGACGGCGAGGAGGCCATCGGCGACATCACCGACGTCCTCCGCGACACCAAGGGCCAGCCCCGCAAGGACCGTCTCCGGGCCCTGGCCGACGTCACCGGCGTCTACGTGCCCAGCCTCTACGTCTTCACGTTCGACGGCCCTCGCATCGCCAGCGTCACCGCCCTCGACGGGGCGCCCGAGCTGGTCGAGAAGCGCACGATCGCCGACCTGGGCGACTGGCCCTATCCCAAGAACCAGCTGGTGCCCCTCACCGAGGTGGTCCACGACCGGCTCAACGTCGAGGTGTTCCGGGGCTGCACCCGCGGCTGCCGCTTCTGCCAGGCCGGCATGATCACCCGTCCCGTCCGCGAGCGCCCGGCCGACCAGGTCCGCACCATGGTCCGCGACGGCCTCAAGCGCACCGGCTACGACGAGGTGGCCCTCACCAGCCTCAGCACGGCCGACTTCAGCGGCATCGACGAGGTCGTGGGCGACATCGCCGGGTGCGGCGACATCAGCGTCAGCCTCCCCAGCCTCCGCGTCGACGCCTTCACCGTCGGCATCGCCGCCAGCATCCAGAAGGCCCGCCGCACCGGCCTCACGTTTGCCCCCGAGGCGGGCACATGGCGCATGCGGCAGGTCATCAACAAGCTCATCAACGAGGACGACCTCTACGGCGCCGTCGAGTCGGCCTTCAGCCAGGGCTGGCGCCGCATCAAGCTCTACTTCCTCATCGGCCTCCCCACCGAGACCGACGAGGACACCCTGGGCATCGCCACCCTGGCCCGCCAGTGCGTGGCCATCGGCCGCAAGTACAACAAGTCGGCCAGCATCACCGTCTCGGTCGGCGGCTTCGTGCCCAAGGGGTTCACCCCGTTCCAGTGGTTCGGGCAGAACACCATGGAGGAGCTGCAGCGCAAGGTGTACCTCCTGCGCGACGAGCTTCGCCGTGACCACCAGGTCAAGCTGAAGTGGCACGACCCCAAGGCCACCATGGCGGAGGGCATCGCGAGCCGGGGCGACCGCCGCATCGGCGCCGTGATCGAGCACGTGTGGCGCAACGGCGGCACCTTCCAGGAGTGGTCCGAGCACTTCAACCTCCAGCTCTGGCTCGACGGCCTGGCCGCCGCCGGCCTCACCGTCGAGGACACGGTCTACCGCCACCGCCACGAGGACGAGATCCTCCCGTGGGACCACCTCTCGGCCGGACTCCACAAGGACTTCCTGTGGCAGGACTGGCGCGACGCCCTGGCAGAGGTCGGCCTCGAGGACTGCCGGTGGACCCCTTGCTACGACTGCGGTGCCTGCACCGGCTACTCGATCGAGCACGTCGTGGCGTCGGCCGTACCGCCGGCCGGCGGCAGCCAGGGCACCGGCCAGCGGGTCGAGCTCACCCTCAAGCCGAGCGTCAGGGCATGAACATGAGGGTCCGCTTCCGCTTCGTCAAGCTGGGCAAGGTCCGCTTCACCAGCCACCGCGACGTGGCTCGGATGTGGGAGCGGGCGCTCCGGCGGCTCGAGCTCCCCGTCGCCTACACCGAAGGCTTCTCGCCCCGGCCGAAGCTGTCGTTCGGCCTGGCTCTCTCCACCGGCCACGAGTCGATGGCCGAATACCTCGACGTCGAGCTCCGTGAGGAGCCCGACATCCCCGCCATGCCTGCCCAGCTGTCGGAGCAGCTGCCCGTGGGCATCGACGTCACCGCCGCCGCGCTGCTGGAGCCGGGCTCCCCGTCGCTGCAGGAGGACGTGCTGTCCTGCAGCTGGCGCATCGAGGTTCGCGACCTCGCGCCGACCGACGCCGACGCCCTCGTCGAAACCGCCCTCGCCGCCGAAGAACTCATTCTCACCCGCACCCGCAAGGGCAAGGACGTCACCGACGACCTCCGCCCTGCCGTTCTGGCCGTCCGCCCCGTCGGGCCGACGCTGGTGGGCACCGAGCTCGAGGCCGAGCTCGCCGTGCATCCCCGCAGCGTCCGCCCGGCCGAGCTCCTCCTCGCCCTGCGTCCAGGGCTCGAGGAGGGGCGGGTGGTCCGCACGGCGCAATGGATCTGGCGCGACGGCGCCCGGCTCGAGCCTCTTCTGGCCGAACCGGCTGCGACGGCCCGCCTCTCACGAGAGGACCCTGATGTCCGACCCTGCACCGGAACTCCCCAACACGCCGAGGAACGAGCCGGCGTCGCCTGACGGCGAGGGAGCCAACAAGCCCCGTCGCCGCGGCTCGCGTGGCGGTCGCAACCGCAGCCGGGCCCGCAATCCGCAGACCGACCGCACCCCCGAGGATCTGCCGGAGCGAGCGGCCACCAACCGCCCGCCGGCCGAAGTGACCGAGAAGGCCCTCGTCCGCAAGCCCCAGATCGGCGACACGCTGCCCGCTCACGACGAGCCGAACTCCGCGGAGGACCCGTCGCGCCGCCGGCGTCGACGCGGCGGCCGGGGTCGAGGTCGGGGCAGCCGTCCCGTCGAGGCGACCATCGGTGAGGCCGTCGAGCTCGATTCCGAGACGCTCGAGAAGCGCCGGGGCCGAGAGCGCAAGGGTCGGCCGGTCGGCCGCTACCTCATGGCCGTGCACGCTCATGCCGGCGCCACCCAGATCGCCGTCCTCGAAGGTCGCTCGCTCATCGAGCACTACGTGTCGCGCCCGCAGGACGATGCCCTGCAGATCCACGGCAACATCTACCTGGGTCGGGTCCAGAACGTGCTGCCGGGCATGGAGGCGGCCTTCGTCGACATCGGCACGCCCAAGAACGCCGTGCTCTACCGCGGTGACGTGCAGTTCGATGCCGAGGACGTCGAGTCGGGTGGGAGCAACGCCCGGATCGAGCAGATCCTCAAGGCCCGCCAGTCGATCATCTGCCAGGTCACCAAGAACCCCATCGGTGCCAAGGGGGCCCGCCTCACCCAGGAGGTGTCGCTTCCCGGCCGGTTCGTCGTGCTCATCCCGAACAGCTCGACCTACGGCATCTCCAAGCGCCTGTCCGACGAGGAGCGCAAGCGCCTTCGAGCCATCCTCGACAAGATCAAGCCGGCCGAGCACGGGCTGATCGTGCGCACCGCGGCCGAGGGCGCCACCCGCGAGGAGCTCGAGCGTGACGTCGCTCGCCTGTTCGCCCAGTGGGAGCGCATCGAGGCGATGGCCAAGAAGGCGAACGCCCCGACCCTGCTCTACCGCGAGCCCGACATGGCCGTGCGGGTCATCCGCGAGGAGTTCAACTCGGAGTACCGGGGCGTGGTCATCGACGACCCGGTCCTCTACGAGGAGGTGCGGGAGTACGTCGCCTCCATCACGCCCGAGCTGGCCGACCGCGTCGAGCTCCACGACCCCGCCGAGGACCCACTGCCGCTGTTCGAGACGTTCCACGTCCACGAGCAGCTCCACAAGGCGCTCGACCGCAAGGTCTGGCTGCCGTCGGGCGGTTCGCTGATCATCGAGCGCACCGAGGCCCTCACCGTCATCGACGTCAACACCGGCAAGAACGTGGGCACGTCGAGCCTCGAGGAGACGGTCTTCAGGAACAACCTGGAGGCCGCAGAGGAGGTCGCCCGGCAGCTCCGGCTGCGGGACATCGGCGGCATCATCGTCATCGACTTCATCGACATGGAGATCAAGCGGAACCGGGACGAGGTCATCCGGGTCTTCCGCGATGCCCTGGCCCGCGACAAGACGCGCACCCAGGTCTTCGACATCTCCGAGCTGGGTCTGGTGGAGATGACCCGCAAGCGGATCGGGGAGGGTCTCATCGAGTCGATGTCGTCGACCTGCCCGGTGTGTGAGGGTCGCGGGATCGTCTTCGACAAGGACCTCCTGGAGCGGTAGGTGGCCCCTGCCATCGAGGTTCGCGAGCTCCGCAAGTCGTACCGCGGCCAGGAGGCGGTGAGCGGAGTCGACCTCACCGTGGAGCCGGGCGAGGTGTTTGCCCTGCTCGGCCCCAACGGTGCCGGCAAGACGACCACGGTCGAGATCCTCGAAGGGCACCGCGACCGCACGTCGGGCGACGTGTCGGTGCTCGGGCACGACCCTGCCGAGGGCGGCCCCGACCTCCGCCGGCGCATCGGCATCGTGCTGCAGGAGACGGGCGTCGAGCGGTTCCTCACCGTGGCCGAGGTGCTCGAGGAGTTCGCCGGGTACTACCCGCGGCCCCTCGCGGTGGATCATGTGCTCGACCTGGTCGGGCTGGAGGAGAAGCGCAACAGCCGAGTCGGTCGGCTCTCCGGCGGCCAGCAGCGCCGGCTCGACGTCGGCATCGGCCTCATCGGCAACCCCGAGCTGTTGTTCCTCGACGAGCCGACCACCGGCTTCGACCCCTCCGCCCGCCGGGGCGCGTGGGAGATGGTGAAGGGTCTCACCGATCTCGGCACGACGGTGTTCCTCACGACGCACTACATGGAGGAGGCCCAGCAGCTCGCCGACCGGGTCGCCATCATCGTCGGTGGCCGGATCGTGGCCGAAGGCACGCCCGCCACGCTCGGCGGGCGACAGCTCCGCGACACCAGTGTGTCGTTCGCCCACATCGTGCTGCCCGACCACCTCGCGAACCGCTTCACCGCCGATGGGGACCGGTGGGTGACGTCGTCGTCGGATCCCACCGAGCTCCTGCACGAGCTGACGGCGTGGGCCATCGGGGCCGGTGTGACGCTCGACGGCCTGGAGGTCACTCGTCCCGACCTGGAGGACGTGTACCTCGAGCTGACCAGCGAGGGATCGTGAACGACGGGCTCCGTCTCGCGGTCCGCCAGGTCCGCTACGAGAACAAGGCGTTCTGGCGCAACCCGGCGTCAGCGTTCTTCACCTTCTTCTTCCCGCTGCTGTTCCTCTTCGTGCTCACCACGCTGCTCAAGAACGACACGAGCACGCTGCCGACCGGCCAGGAGGTGAACAACGCCACCTACTTCACGGCGTCGATCCTCCCGTTCGGTGTGATCACCGCCTGCTACACGAACCTGGCCATGTCGGTGACGTTCCTGCGGGACCAGGGCGTGCTCAAGCGGGTGCGAGGCACGCCGCTCCCGCCGTGGTCGTATCTCCTCGGCCGGATCATCCACGCCGTGGCGATCATGCTGGTGCTGGTCGTGATCATGTTGACGTTCAGTCACCTGGCCTACGACGTGCCCGTTCCGGGCCGGTCGGCGCCGGCCTTCCTGATCACGCTGGCCGTGGGCGCGTTCGCGTTCTGCGCCATGGGGTTGGCGGCCACGGCCGCGATCCCGAACGCCGATGCCGCACCGGCCGTGGTGAACGCCACGGTGATGCCGCTGCTGTTCCTCTCCGGCGTCTTCGTGCCGATCGACGACGGACCGGCCTGGATCCGCACTGTCGCTGGCATCTTCCCGGTGCGGCCCCTGCTGAAATCGGTCACCGAGAGCCTCATCCCGCCGACTGGCAACCCAACGGGTTGGTACTTCGGTGGGCTGGCGGTCGTGGCCCTGTGGGGCGTCGGTGCGGTGCTCGTGGCCAGCCGGTGGTTCCGCTGGGAGTCCCGCCGCTAACGCGGCAGGAGGCCTCGCAGCTCGGCGGTCAGCCGCTCGACGTCCTCCGGGCGGCCGTGGAAGGCCGCAGGCGTGTTCTGGAGCAGCACGACCCGCCATCGCCCGTCCGACTCAGTGGCCACCACGGTCTGGATGGTGTTGACGTTCGGGTTGATGTCGTCGCCGCCGGGCGGGACCATGCCGGCCACGCCCCGAACCAGGGCCACGCCGGGCCCAAGCGCCCGCTCCTCGTCGACCCGGCCCACGTAGGCGGCGGGCTGGTGGTCGGCAAAGATCGAGCCGAGGTGCTCGGCGATGGCTGCGGCACCCACCACCGTGCTGCCGTCGAAGCCCACGCTCACGCCGTCGGCGTCGAACAGGTCGGCGAACCCGGCTGCGTCGTGGGCGTTCCACCGGTCGTGCAGCGCAGCCAGCAGCTCGCTCGGACCGGTGATCGGGGGCGCGTCGCTCATGTTCCGTGCCTTTCATCGAGGTGTTCCTCGTCGGGAATGCGCCAGCGCACGCCCTCGGGGCGGGTGTCCCCGAAGGCCAGTTCGACCAGCTGGCGAGCGACCCAGGCGGGGGAGTTGAAAGCCCCTTGCTCCTTCCGGGCCAGGAAGCGCTCGACCTGGGGGAACCGCTCGGTCGGTGTGGCCCGGATCTCGGCCTGCATGTCGGTGTCGACGACGCCGGGGGCCACCGCGTAGGCCCGGATGTCCGGCTCCTCCAGGGCAACGACTTCGGTGAAGCGCTCGACGGCCGCCTTGGAGGCGCAGTAGGCGCCCCAGCCTTCGTACGCCGAGGTGGCGGCGCCGGAGGAGATGTTCACCAGCACGGCCTCGCCGCTGCGGTGCCGGAGGAAGGACTGGGTGCCATGCACCACCCCGAGCACGTTGACCTGGAGGTTGTCGGCCACGGCGGCCGGATCGGCGTCCCGGACCGGCCAGATGGGACCGAGGACGCCAGCGTTGTTGACCCAGAGGTCGATGGGACCGAGCCGGCTGGCGACCTCGGCGGCGAAGCGCTCGACCGCCCCGGCGTCGGTGACGTCGACCTGGCGGGCGACCACATCGGGCCCGTTGGGTAGGGCAGGATGACTGCGGGCACACAGCCCGAGCTGCAGGCCAGCGGCCGCGAAGGCCTCGGCCAGACCGGCGCCGAGGCCCTTGCTGGCCCCGGTGATGACCGCGACTGCCATGTCGGGCACCGTAACTGGTAGCGTGGCCGGCCTATGTACGCAGTAATCAAGACCGGCGGCAAGCAGTCGCGCGTGTCGCAGGGCCAGACCCTCGAC
>JAOBWJ010000286.1 GCA_025463335.1 Acidimicrobiales bacterium | reverse complement strand
GCGTGGTCGTCCTCGACGATCATCGTGGTCCTGCCCTTGAGCAGGGATGCGAGCTTCTTGGCCCGGCGCTCCGACAGGACGATGCCGCTCGGGTTGTGGGAGCGGGGCTGGAGGAACAGGGCGACGGGGTCGTGGGTCAGACCGGCCTCGAGGGCGGCGGGGACCATCCCCTCCTCGTCGATGGCGACGGGGATGATCTCGGCGCCGAGGTCCTCCAGCAGGTCGAGCAGGGGCGGGAACGTGGTGGACTCCACCAGCACCCGGTCGCCGAAGCCGACCAGGACCGAGGACACGCGGTCGAGGGCGTCGAGGCAGCCGTCGACCACCGTGAGGCCTTCGGGCACGAACGGCCAGCGGGCCCGCAGCACCTCGTCCAGCTCGGGGACGACGGGGTCGTCGAGGTAGTTGGTGGTGAGGTCCTTGCGGCCCAGCTTGCCAAGGGCCCGGCGGAGGTCGGGCAGCAGCTCCGGATCGGGCGTGCCGGTCGAGAGGTCGAGCCGGTAGTGGCCGGGGGACT
Source organism: Acidimicrobiales bacterium (assembly GCA_025463335.1). GTDB lineage: Bacteria > Actinomycetota > Acidimicrobiia > Acidimicrobiales > CADCSY01 > RYN-34. Next base: position 16,822 of record JAOBWJ010000286.1, on the reverse strand, counting down.
CGGTGATGCGCCGATAGCGGAGCGGTCCGTGGGGATGGGGCTGGGCCCGCACGAAGGTGCCGGACCGGCCGCGGGGCTCGATGGCGCCCGCCGCCGCGAGCGCCTGCCAGGCCTCGCTGACCGTGGTGGGGGAGACGCCGAGGGCGGAGGCCATCTCCCGGACGGTGGGGAGGCGCTCGCCCTCCTTGGCCGCCCCGGAACGGACGAGTCGGGCCACGCCGGCAGCGATGCCACGGGCGCTCCGGTCGTCGATCCCCGCAATCACCTCGCCGAGCTGCACTCAGCCTCCCGTCTTTCTGCGCTCACACCCTGGACACCGACCCGAAACAGCGATTGAGTAACAAGAGCAGCATTGTTCGGAAGGTGCTGTGTCACAACATCCCCCCCATCGAGCAGCACGGCAAGACCGAGCTTTCAGGAGACGGAGGACGGGATGGCCAACGTGATTCGTGCAGCTCTGCTGCAGGCGGCGTGGACCGGTGACAAGGAGTCGATGATCAAGCTCCACGAGGAGCGGGCCCGGGAAGCCGCCAGCCAGGGCGCCCAGGTCATCTGCTTCCAGGAGCTGTTCTACGGCCCCTACTTCTGCCAGGTGCAGGACGCCGCCTACTACGACTACGCCGAGTCGATCCCCGGACCGACGACCGAACGCTTCCAGCAGCTGGCCCGCGAGACGGGCATGGTCGTGATCCTGCCCATGTACGAGCAGGAGCAGGAGGGCGTCCTCTACAACACGGCCGCGGTCATCGACGCCGACGGCACCTACCTGGGCAAGTACCGCAAGACCCACCTTCCGCAGGTGAAGGGCTTCTGGGAGAAGTTCTACTTCCGCCCCGGAAACCTGGGATACCCGGTGTTCGACACCGCCGTCGGGAAGGTCGGCGTCTACATCTGCTACGACCGCCACTTCCCGGAGGGCTGGCGAGCGCTCGGGCTCAACGGTGCCCACATCGTCTTCAACCCGTCGGCCACCAGCCGGGGACTGTCGGGTCACCTCTGGAAGCTGGAGCAGACCGCCAGCGCCGTGGCCAACCTCTACTTCGTCGGCGCCATCAACCGGGTCGGCGTCGAGGAGCTGGGCGACAACGACTTCTACGGCACGTCCTACTTCGCCAACCCCCGAGGCGAGTTCGTCGACGGCACCGCGTCCGACCGGGAGGAGGAGCTCGTCGTCCGCGACCTCGACATGGACCTCCTGGCCGAGGTGCGCAACCAGTGGCAGTTCTATCGAGATCGGCGGCCCGACATGTACGGCCCGCTGACCCAGGCTTAGGGAGGCCGGGTGTCCACCACCCTGATCTCGGGCGGCACGGTCGTCACCGCCGAGGGCGCCAGCGTCATGGACGTCCTCATCGACGGTGAGCGCATCGTCGCCCTGCTCGCGCCCGGCTCGGTGCCGGTCACGGCGGACGCCACCATCGACGCCACCGGCAAGTACGTGATCCCGGGCGGCGTCGACGTCCACACCCACATGGAGCTGCCGTTCGGCGGCACCAACGCCTCCGACACGTTCGAGACCGGCACCATCGCCGCGGCGTGGGGCGGGACCACGACCATCGTCGACTTCGCCGTGCAACGGACGGGCGAGCGGGTGCAGGACGGCCTCGACGCCTGGCACGCCAAGGCCGACGGCAACTGCGCCATCGACTACGGCTTCCACATGATCCTGGGCGGGATCGACGACGACTCGCTCAAGGCCATGGACAGCCTGGTGGCGCACGAGGGCATCACCAGCTTCAAGCTGTTCATGGCCTACCCCGGCGTCTTCTACAGCGACGACGGCCAGATCCTCCGGGCCATGCAGCAGGCGGCCGCCAACGGCGCCACGATCATGATGCACGCCGAGAACGGCACGGCCATCGACGTGCTGGTGGCCCAGGCTCTGGCCCGCGGCGAGAGCGATCCGGTCAATCACGGCATCACCCGGCCGGTGGCCATGGAGGAGGAGGCGACGTTCCGGGCCATCAAGCTGGCCGAGGTCGCCGGGGCACCCCTCTACATCGTGCACATGTCGGCCCGGCAGGCGGTCGAGCGGGTGGCCGAGGCCCGCAACGCCGGCGCCAACGTGTTCGGCGAAACGTGCCCGCAGTACCTGTACCTGAACCTCGAGGACCACCTGGGCGCCCCCGGCTTCGAGGGCGCCAAGTACGTGTGCTCGACGCCCCTGCGGTCGAAGCACGAACACCACCAGAAGGACCTCTGGCGCTTCCTCCGCACCAACGACCTCCAGGTCGTCTCCACCGACCACTGCCCCTTCTGCTTCAAGGAGCAGAAGGAGCTGGGCGTCGGGAACTTCTCGGCCATCCCCAACGGCATCGGCTCGGTCGAGCACCGCATGGACCTGCTCTTCCAGGGCGTGGTCGACGGCGAGCTCAGCCTCTCGCGCTGGGTCGAGACGTGCTCGACGACTCCGGCCCGCATGTTCGGCCTCTACCCCCGCAAGGGGACGCTGGTGCCGGGCGCCGATGCCGACGTCGTCATCTACGACCCGAACGCGACCACCACGATCGGCGTCGAGACCCACCACATGAACCTCGACTACTCGGCCTACGAGGGGACCACCGTGCAGGGCGGCGTCGACACCGTGCTGAGCCGGGGGACCGTCATCAAGCGGGGCAACGAGTTCATCGGCAGGGCGGGTCACGGCCGCTACCTCCGCCGCGACCTGTCCGGGTACCTGCTGTGAGGAGCGGAGCATGAATCGCATCAGCCACTACATCAACGGCAAGGTCGTGCCCGGTCAGTCCGGTCGTACCGCGCCCGTCTACAACCCGGCCACCGGCGCCCAGGCCTCCGAGGTCGACCTGGCCTCGGTCGAGGAGGTCGATGCCGCCGTCCAGGTTGCGCTCGAGGCCTTCGCAGCCTGGCGCAAGTCGTCGCTGAGCCGCCGCTCCGAGATCCTGTTCCGGTTCCGCGACCTCCTCGACCACAACCGCAGCGAGCTGGCCGCCATCCTCACCTCCGAGCACGGCAAGGTCCGAGCCGACGCCATGGGCGAGATCGCCCGCGGCCTCGAGAACGTCGAGTTCGCCTGCGGTGCTCCCCACCTGCTCAAGGGCGGGTACTCGGAGCAGGTCGCCACCGAGGTCGACGTCCACTCCATCCGTCAGCCGCTCGGCGTGGTGGCCGGCATCACGCCGTTCAACTTCCCGGCCATGGTGCCCATGTGGATGTTCGCCACGGCCATCGCCTGCGGCAACACGTTCATCCTCAAGCCGTCGGAGAAGGACCCGTCCTCCTCCATGTTCATCGCCGACCTGCTGAAGGACGCCGGCCTTCCCGACGGCGTCTTCAACGTGGTGCACGGGGATGCGGTCAGCGTCGACCGCATCCTCGAGCACCCGGACGTGAAGGCGGTGAGCTTCGTCGGCTCCACGCCGATCGCCCGTCACGTCTACGAGCGGGGCACGGCGCACGGCAAGCGGGTGCAGGCGCTGGGCGGGGCCAAGAACCACATGGTCGTGCTGCCCGACGCCGACGTGGCCGCCGCCGCCGACGCCGCCGTGTCGGCCGCCTACGGCTCGGCGGGGGAGCGGTGCATGGCCGTCTCCGTGGTGGTCGCCGTCGGCGACGTGGCCGATGAGCTGGTCGGCGCCATCGCCGAGCGCATCCCCAAGATCGTGATCGGCCCCGGCGACGACCCGGCCTCCGAGATGGGTCCGCTCATCACCAAGGTCCACCGCGACTCGGTGGCGGCCCACGTCACCAGCGCCGAGGAGGAGGGCGCCACGCTCGTCGTCGACGGTCGCCAGACCACCTTCGACGGCGACGGGTTCTTCCTCGGCATCTCGCTCGTCGACCACGTCACGCCCGACATGGGGATCTACCAGACGGAGGTGTTCGGGCCCGTGCTCGCGGTGGTGCGGGCCGACACCTACGACCAGGCCGTGACGCTCGTCAACGAGAACGCCTACGGCAACGGCACGGCCATCTTCACCCGCGACGGCGGAGCCGCCCGCCGCTTCCAGTTCGAGGCCGAGGCCGGCATGGTCGGCGTCAACGTCCCGATCCCGGTGCCCGTCGCCTACTACTCGTTCGGTGGCTGGAAGGCGTCGCTGTTCGGCGACACCCACATGTACGGACCCGACGGCATCCACTTCTACACGCGGACCAAGGTCGTGACCTCGCGGTGGCCGGACCCCACCACCAGCAGCGTCGACCTCGGCTTCCCGCAGACGAGGTAGGCGGCATGGACATCGGCATCGTCCTGCAGACCGACCCGCCCGCGTCCAAGGTCATCGACCTGGCCGTGCGGGCCGACGAGCTGGGCTTCAGCAACGTGTGGACGTTCGACTCACACGTGCTCTGGGAGGAGCCCTACGTCATCTACTCCCAGATCCTCGCCCGCACCGAGCACGTGGTCGTCGGTCCCATGGTCACCAACCCCGGCACGCGCGACTGGACCGTCACCGCTTCGCACTACGCCACGCTGAACGAGATGTTCGGCCCCCGCACGGTGTGCGGCATCGGCCGGGGCGACTCGGCCCGCCGCTACCAGGGTCAGAAGCCCATGACCCTCGACACGCTCGGGGAGGCGATCGGCGTCATCCGCGACCTCGTGCGGGGCAAGGACGTCACCTTCCATGGGGCCACCATCGGCTTCCCGTGGTGGCCGGGCTCCGACGACTTCGAGGTCTGGATGGCCGGGTACGGCCCGAAGGCCCTCAGCCTGTGCGGCCAGGTGGCCGACGGCTTCATCCTCCAGCTCGCCGATGTCGACGTCACCAAGTGGATGGTCGAGCACGTTCGCACCGCAGCGGCCGACGCCGGCCGTGATCCGGACGCGCTCACCGTCTGCGTGGCCGCCCCCGCCTACGTCGGCGACGACCTCGCCCACATGCGCGACCAATGCCGGTGGTTCGGCGGAATGGTCGGCAACCACGTTGCCGACATCGTCGAGCGCTACGGCGCCGGCGGGGGCGGCGGGATCCCCCAGGCCCTGACCGACTACATCGCCGGGCGCCAGGGCTACGACTACGGCGAGCACGGCCGGGCGGGCAACGTCCACACCGAGTTCGTGCCCGACGAGATCGTCGACCGCTTCTGCATCCTCGGCGACGTCGACGCCCACTTGGCCAAGCTCGGCGAGCTGGAGGCCCTCGGGGTCGACCAGTTCGCCATCTACCTCCAGCACGACGCCAAGGAGTCGACCTTGGAGGCCTACGGGTCGGAGATCCTCCCGCGACTGCGGGCTGGGACCGTCACAGCGTGAGTCTGGCCACCACGACCGAGACGCCGGCCGCGGAGGTGGCCCCCCGACGACGGCGACGCCCGTTTGCCGTGCTGGCGCGCGCCGTGCCCGTCGTGGTCGTCATGGCCGGGCTCGCCGCCCTGTGGGAGGGCTACAAGCTCCTCGGCGTCGACACGCCCGTCCGGTCAGACGACACGACCATGCCGCACCTGTGGTCGATCGTCGGCGCCCTGTTCGACACGGCCCAGACCGGTCAGACGACGGCCCCGCTGTGGCGAATCCTGTTCGACGGCGCCATGTTCACGCTGCGGGAGGCGCTGGTCGGCTTCATCGTCGGCGCCGCCGTGGGCATCGCCCTGGCCGTGGTCTTCCAGCTCGTACCGCTGCTGGGCCGGGCCCTGCTGCCGTGGATCGTCGTCAGCCAGACCATCCCGTTCGTGGCCACCGCTCCCATGGTCGTGATCTGGGGCGGCCGCATGGGCTGGGACGCCTGGCTGTCGGTGTCGGTGATCGCCGGATACCTCGTGTTCTTCCCGGTGGTCGTGAATGTGCGCCGGGGCCTGGCCTCGGCCGACGCCGCGTCGCTCGAGCTCATGCGCTCCTACGCCGCGGGGCGATGGCAGACGTTGTTCCGCCTGCGCTTCCTCGTGGCCCTGCCCTACCTGTTCGCCGGCCTGAAGCTGGGCGCCGCCGGGGCCGTCGTGGGCGCCATCGTCGGCGAGCTGCCGTCGGGTCAGGCTCACGGCGTGGGGCGCCTGCTCCTCACGTTCGCCTCGTTCTTCAACCTGGCGCCGGAGCGCCTCTTCGCCGCCGTTGCCGCCGCCGCTGTCTTGGGGCTGGTCTTCGTGGGCACCATCGGCCTTGTCGAGCGCCTGGTGCTGGGCCCCCGGGCCAAGGAGCTTGCATGACGGTTACCAAGGCCGAGCCGGTCACCACCACTGCCGCTCGCATCCGTGGCCTGGAGGTCACGTTCGCCCCCCGCAAGGCCACGACCGTCACCGCCCTGACCGGCATCGACCTCGACGTGCCGCGCGGCTCGTTCGTGTCGCTCATCGGCCCGTCGGGCTGTGGCAAGAGCACCCTGCTCCGGGTCCTGGCCGACCTGGTCCAGCCCACCGCCGGCACCGTCGAGGTCCTCGGGGGCACGCCGGCCGAGGCCCGGGAGCATCGGCGCTACGGCTTCGCCTTCCAGCAGTCGACGCTGTTCGAATGGCGCACGGTTCGCCGCAACGTCGAGCTGCCGCTCCAGCTCGGCGGGATGGGCAAGGACGAGCGGGCTGAACGGGCCCGCCGGATGCTCGAGCTCGTCCGACTCGAGGACTTCGCCGACCACCGGCCGTCGCAGCTCTCGGGTGGGATGCAGCAGCGGGTCGCCATCGCCCGGGCGCTGTCGTTCGAGCCCCAGCTCCTGCTGATGGACGAACCGTTCGGTGCGCTCGACGAGATGACCCGCGAGCACCTCCAGAACGAGCTGCTGCGCATCTGGCGCGACACCGGCACCACCGTCGTGTTCGTCACCCACTCCATCACCGAGGCCGTCTTCCTCTCCAACCACGTCGTGGTGCTGACACCTCGCCCCGGTCGCATCCACGCCCACATCGACGTGCCGTTCGGCGCTGAGCGCCCGCCCGACCTGCGAAACGCACCCGAGTTCTTCGCCAAGGTCACCGAGGTCCGTGAGGCCCTGCGCTCGGAGGGCGCCCTGTGAGCGAGCACAGCGAGCGAACCATGATCCGCCGGGCCCTCCCGCCGCTGGTCGCCGGCGTGGTGATACTCGCGGTCTGGGAGCTGTGGGTCGGGCTGGCCGACATCCAGGGCTTCCTCCTCCCGCCGCCGTCCGACATCGCTCGTTCGTTCGGCGACCAGTTCGACGTCCTCCGCACGGCGGCGTGGGCCACCTTCAGCACGGCAGTCAAGGGCTTGCTGGTCGGCTCGCTGGCCGGCGTCGTGATCGCCCTGCTCACCAGCCGCTTCCGGTGGTTGGGTGACGGGCTCACCCCGATGGCCATCGTCGCGGCGGCTACGCCGATCGTCGTGCTGGCCCCCATCGCCAACATCTGGTTCGGTGTGACCGACCCCATGGCCAAGGTCTACGTGGTCGCCATCGTCACCTTCTTCCCGGTGTACCTGAACACGGTGCGGGGTCTCGATGCCGTGCCGTTCCACCACCTCGAGCTGCTGCACTCCTACGGCGCCTCGCGGTGGACGATCCTCGTGCGGGCACGCATCCCCGGCTCCATCCCGCTGCTGTTCGTCGGGCTCCGGCTGGCGTCCTCGCTGGCCATGATCACCGCGATCGTGGCCGAGTACTTCGGCGGCTCGCGGCACACCCTCGGCGTGTTCATCACCCAGCGGGCGGCCGTCGTCCGCTTCGACGAGGCGTGGGCCGGGATCGTCGCCGCCTGCGCCTTGGCCCTTGCCCTCTACGGCGCCGTCGTGCTGCTCGAACGCCTGGTGGCGCCATGGCAGCCCCGCGACCTGCCGAGCTGAACCCATCACCCAGACCAAGGAGCACCCGTGACCCGACATCCCCGAAGGTCCGTCTGGCGACTCGTCGCCCTCGGACTCGCCCTCGTGCTCGTGGCTGCCGCCTGCGGCAGCGACGACAAGGGCAACACCGCGACCGGCACCGGCTCGACGGCATCGGGCGGCGACCTGACCAAGGTCCGCCTGCAGCTGCAGTGGTTCCCGCAGTCGCAGTTCGCCGGCTTCTTCTCCGCCCTCGACGAGGGCTATTACAAGGACGAGGGACTCGATGTCGAGATCCTCGCCGGCGGCGTCGACATCGTCCCCCAGCAGGTGCTCGGCAGCGGCCAGGCCGAGTTCGCCATCGCCTGGGTGCCCAAGGCTCTCGCCTCGCGTGAAGAGGGCATCGACATCACCGAGGTGGCCCAGATCCTCCAGCGCAGCGGCACCCTCCAGGTGTCGTGGAAGGACGACAACCTGACCACGCCCGCTTCGCTGAAGGGCAAGAAGGTCGGGAACTGGGGCTTCGGCAACGAGTTCGAGCTGCTCGCCGGCCTACGCAAGGACGGCCTCGACCCCGAGAAGGACGTCGAGCTCGTGCAGCAGAACTTCGACATGCAGGCGCTGCTCAACCACGAGATCGCCGCCGCCCAGGCCATGTCCTACAACGAGTACGGCATCCTGCTCGAGACCGACGACCCGAAGTCCGGCAAGCTCTACCAGCCCGACCAGTTCAACGTCATCAACTGGAACGACGTGGGCACGGCCATGCTGCAGGACGCCGTGTGGGCCCAGACCGGCTGGCTGGCCGACCATCAGGACGTCGCCGAGAAGTTCCTGCGGGCCTCGGCCAAGGGCTGGGCGTTCTGCCGGGACGAAGTGAACGCCTGCGTCGACCACGTGGTGGCCGCCGGTTCCGCCCTCGACAAGGTCCACATGACCTACATGCTCCATGAGATCAACGCGCTCGTCTGGCCCTCGCCCAACGGCTTCGGCGTCGTCGACCAGGCCGACTGGGACCGGACGGTGAAGGTCGCCCTCGAGGGCAAGCTCATCAAGAAGGACCCCGGGACCGACGCCTTCACGAACGACATCATCAAGAAGGCCACGGCCGGCCTCGACGTCGACATGAAGGGCGCGGACTACACCAAGCCGACCTACGACCTGGCCAAGGCCAAGGGCAAGTAGGGCGGACCCCCACGCTCGGGCCGGCCGTACCCCACTGCGGCCGGCCCGGCGTCCCCAACTCGAGGAGCGCCCATGAACGACAGCCCGGCCTTCGCCGACGACCGCAAGCACGTGTTCCACTCGTGGTCGGCCCAGGCGTCCCTCAACCCGCTGGTCGTGGCCGGCGGCGAGGGGGCGTGGTTCTGGGACGAGGAGGGCACGCGCTACCTCGACTTCTCCAGCCAGCTGGTGAACCTCAACCTGGGCCACCAGCACCCGAAGCTGGTCGCCGCCATCCAGGAGCAGGCGGGGCGCCTGACCACCGTGGCCCCCTCGTTCGCCAACGACGTCCGCTCCGAGGCCGCCCGCCTGATCACCGAGCGGGCGCCCGGCGACCTCGACCACGTCTTCTTCACCAACGGCGGGGCCGAGGCCACGGAGAACGCGGTGCGCATGGCCCGGCTCCACACCGGGCGGCACAAGGTCCTCACCGCCTACCGCAGCTACCACGGGTCGACGTCCGGTTCGATCGCCATGACCGGTGACCCCCGCCGGTGGCCGTCCGAGCCGGGCGCGCCCGGGTACGTGAAGTTCCACGGGCCCTACCCGTACCGCTCGCCGTTCTTCTCCACCTCCGAGGCCGAGGAGTGCGAGCGGGCGCTGGCGCACCTCGACGAAGTGCTCCTGTTGGAAGGCCCGGTGGCGGCCATCGTCCTGGAGACGGTGGTGGGCACCAACGGCATCCTCGTGCCGCCTGACGGCTACCTCGCCGGCGTGCGGGAGCGGTGCGACCGGCTCGGCATCGTGATGATCTGCGACGAGGTCATGTGCGGCTTCGGCCGGTGCGGCGAGTGGTTCGCTGTCGACCGCTGGGACGTGGCGCCCGACCTCATCACCTTCGCCAAGGGAGTGAACTCCGGCTACGTGCCTCTTGGCGGCGTGGTCATCTCGGCCCGCATCGCTGCTTCGTTCGCCGACGTGTCGTACCCCGGCGGCCTCACCTACTCGGGCCACCCGCTGGCGTGCGCTACAGCGGTGGCCTCGATCAAGGTGTTCGAGGAGGAGGGCATCCTCGAGCGGGTCCGGAGGCTCGGCGACGACGTGCTCGGCCCCGGGCTCCGGGAGCTGGCCGAACGGCACCCATCCGTCGGCGACGTCCGTGGCCTCGGCGCCTTCTGGGCCCTCGAGTTGGTGCGCAACCGCGAGACGCGGGAGATGCTCGTGCCGTTCAACGCCAGCGGCGCCGATGCGGCTCCCATGGTCGAGCTGGCCAACACCTGCAAGAAGCGGGGGATGTGGCCGTTCATCCACTTCAACCGGGTGCACGTGGTGCCGCCCCTGATCATCAGCGACGCCGACGCCCGACTCGGCCTCGAGATCCTCGACGAGGCCCTCGGCGTGGCCGACACGTACTACGAGGGCTGACCCGCCGCCGGGCGGCGAGGCCGACGCTGACCTAGCGTCGGCAGATGGCCGCCTCCTCCATCGCCGATCCCGAGTTCTGGCGCCAGCCGCTCGCCCGCCGGATGGCGCACTTCGCCGAGCTCCGGGCCGACGGGCCGTTCACCCACGTGTCGGTCGCAAGTCCGCTCACCGGTCAGGAGGAGCACTTCTACGCCGTCACCCGCTACGCCGAGGTGCTGGAGATCAGCCGCCGCCCGCACGACTTCTGCTCGGGCAAAGGCTCTACCTCGATCATCGACATGCCGCCCGAGGCGTTGGAGTTCTTCGGCTCGTTCATCCAGATGGATGATCCCCGCCACGCCCGCCAGCGGGGCATCGTCGCCCGCTCGTTCACGCCCCGCCAGCTCCAGGGCGTGCTCGACTCGGTGGAGACGATCTGCGCCGAGGTCATCGACGAGATCTGCGAGCAGGGCGAGGTCGACCTCGTCGAGGCCGTGTCCCAGCCGTTCCCGCTGCTGATCATCTGCGACATGATGGGCATCCCCCGCAGTGAGTTCGGCACCGTGCTGCGGGCCACCAACGTCATCCTCGGCGCCGGCGACCCCGACATCGTCGGCGAGGGCGACGTGTTCGCCGCCATGCTCAACGCCGGCATGGAGCTCACCGGGCTCATGAACGAGCTCGCCGAGCATCGTCGGGCCAACCCGGCCGACGACCTCACGACCGCCCTCGTGCACAACGACCTCGGCGAGGACATGTTGGCCCCGAGCGAGCTCGGCCCGTTCTTCATCCTCCTCGCCGTGGCCGGGAACGACACGACCCGCACCGGCATCTCGCTCGGCATGCATCTCCTCGCCGAGCACCCTGACCAGCGGAAGGTTTGGCAGGCCAACGTCGACGGGGTGGCGCCGAGCGCCGTGGAGGAGATCGTGCGAGCGGCGTCACCGGTGACGTTCATGCGCCGCACGGCGACCCACGACGTGGAGCTGAGCGGGCAGCAGTTCCACGAGGGCGACCGGCTCATCCTCTTCTACGGGGCCGCCAACCGCGACCCCCGGGTGTTCGACGACCCCGAGGGCTTCGACGTGCGCCGCAACCCCAACCCCCACGTGGGCTTCGGCGGACCCGGGCCCCACTTCTGCCTCGGTGCCCACCTGGCCCGCCGGGAGCTGGCGGTGATGTTCCGCCAGCTCCTCACCCGCCTCCCGGACATCGAGGTCGTCGGCGACCCGGTCCCGCTCCAGGCCATGGGCATCCCGCTGGTCGGCGGCATCAAGCACCTCCCGGTGCGGTTCACCCCCACGGCGCCGATCGGGCGCTAGCCGCTAGTCCCAGATGGCCTGGCCCGTCTCCGGGTCGAAGAAGTGGGCCCGCTCGGTGTCGACGACCAGCTCGACCGTCTCGCCCACGCGCGCCTTGCTCCGGGAGTCGACGGTGGCCACGACCACCGACTCGCCGACCTGGGCTTGGCGCTCGAGCAGCTCGATGTCCCCTGCCGCCTGTCGGGTCTCCGTGGTCACGGCGGGCTTGGCGTGGACACGAAGGTGCAGGTCGATCACGGCGCCGAGCGACTCGCGCAGCTCGACCACGCCCCGGATGCGGGCGGGGCCGTGGTCGCTGCCGATGGCGGGATCGTGCAGATGCTCGGGCCGGATGCCGACCACGACCCGGCCACCGGCGTAGGCGAGCAGGCCCGGGCGGGCGGCCAGGACGGCGGGTGGCACGATCAGGCGGCCGGCGTTCAGCACGGCCTCCAGTTGGTCGCCGTTCTGCTCGAGGCCCACGTCGAGGAGGTTCATGGCCGGTGAGCCGATGAAGGCGGCAACGAACAGGTCGGCCGGGCGCTCGTAGAGGGTCTCGGGCGCGTCGACCTGCAGCAGGCGGCCGTCGCGCAGCACGGCGACGCGGTCACCCATGGTCATTGCCTCCACCTGGTCGTGCGTCACGTAGACGGTGGTCGTCTTCAGGTCGCGTTGCAGGCGAGCCACCACGGCCCGCATCTGGACCCGCAGCTTGGCGTCGAGGTTCGACAGCGGTTCGTCCATCAGGAACACGGCCGGGTCCCGCACGATGGCCCGGCCCATGGCCACCCGCTGGCGTTGGCCGCCGGACAGCTGGCCCGGCTTTCGATCGAGCCACGGCTCGAGCTGCAGCGTCTGGGCCGCGTGCTGCACCCGCTCGTTGATCTCGGCCTTGGGCCGTCCGGCCAACTTGAGGGCGAAGGCGATGTTCTGGGCCACCGTCATGTGGGGGTAGAGGGCGTAGTTCTGGAACACCATGGCGATGTCGCGGTCCTTCGGCGCCAGGTCGTTCACCACCCGGTCACCGATGCGCAGCACGCCGCTGGAGATGTCCTCCAGGCCGGCGATCATCCGCAGCGCCGTCGACTTGCCACAGCCCGACGGGCCGACGAGGACGAGGAACTCGCCATCGATGATGTCGAGGTCGAGGTCGATGATGGCGTGGGAACTGTTCGGATAGATCTTGTTGAGCTGCTCCAGCACGACTGCGGCCATGTGTTTATCCCTTCACCGATCCGGCCAGCAGGCCGCGGACGAAGAACCGTTGCAACGCGAAGAACACCGCGAGGGGCAGGGCGATCGATACGAACGCCGCTGCCGTGAGCAGGTGCCAATCCTGGCCCCGCCCGCCTGAGAGCGTCGCCAACCGGATCGTCATGGGTGCCTTGTCGGGGGCACCGCCGATGAACGAGAGGGCAACGAGGTAGTCGTTCCAGACCCACAGGAACTGGAAGATCCCGAACGCGGCGAGCGCCGGCACGGAGAGGGGGATGACCAGCCGCCGGAAGATCTGCATGTGGTCGGCCCCGTCGATGGTGGCCGCCTCGAAGATGTCCCGAGGCAGCGCCGAGATGTAGTTGTGCAGCAGGAAGATGGCGAGCGGCAGGCCGAAGCCGATGTGGGTGAGCCACGCCGCCGCGGGTGTGCCGGCCAGGTTGAGGTCGGGGAACAACGTCAGCGTCTGGCCCCCGATCGTGAGGTGGGCGCCGCCGGTGTAGAGCTGCAGCAGCGGGATCAGCGACATCTGGATGGGGACCGCCATCAGGGCGACGACGCCGACGAACAACCACGTCTTGCCCTTGAAGTCCATCCAGGCGAACGCGTAGGCGGCGAACGCGGCGAGGGCGATCGGGATGATCGTGGCCGGGATGACGATGGCCAGCGAGTTGAGGAAGTGCCGCCACATGTCGGGTGAGTCGGTCCCGGCGGTGGAGAACACGGCCCGGTAGTTGTCGAGCGTGAGCTTGGGGTCGGTGACGACCGTCCACCAGCCGGTGGTCTTCACCGCGTCCTCGGCCCGGAAGGACGAGACGAGCATCCCGAGCGACGGCAGCGTCCAGAGCCCGACGATCAGCCACAGCACTGCGGTAGGGACGGCGGCCAGCCGTCGGTGGATCCGGGCGCCCAGCCCGAGCGATATGCCGGTCGGAACCGAACGCGGCAGCGTCGTGGTCGTGGTGGTCTCCGCGGTCATCGCACGGCCTCCCTTCGCATGCGTCGAACGTTCAGGATCATGAGCGGCACGACGGCGAGGAACAGGAGGGCGGCGAGCGCCGAACCCCGGCCGAGGTTCCGGTTGATGAACGCCTCGTCGAACATCTGATTGGCGATGACGTTGGTGCCGAACTCGCCGTTCGTCATCACCTTGACGACGTCGTAGACCTTCAGCACGGTGATGATCAGCGTCACCGACACCACCCCGAGGGTGCTGACGATCTGGGGGAGTGTCACCCGCCAGAAGGTCTGGCCCTCGGTGGCGCCGTCGACCCGGGCCGCCTCGAGCAGCTCGGTGGGCACCGCCTTGATCGACGCCGAGAGGACGACCATGGCGAAGCCGGTCTGGACCCAGATCATGATGGCGATGAGGAACAAGGTGTTCCACGGCAGCTGCTGGATCCACGCCTGCGGTTGCCCGCCGAGACCGACCCACGCGGCGTTGAGCAGCCCGATCTGGTCATGGCCGGCCGGCGTGAACGCGTAGACGAACCGCCAGATCACGCTGGCTCCGACGAAGCTGATGGCCATCGGCATGAAGATGAGTGATTTGGCCACCGACTCGCCGCGGGACCGGTCGGCCAGCCAGGCGATGGCCAGGCCGAGCGTGGTGCTGAAGAGGGTCACGAAGACGACCCAGTAGACGTTGGTCCACACCACGCCCCGGAGGGCCCCGACCCCTGCCAGCAGCACCAGTGTGCCGCCCGCCAGGAGGGCCATGGACGGGATGGGGGCCGTCAGGTCGACCCCTCGGCCGGAGGCCCGACCCCGCACCACGTTGAGCACGACGGCCACCACGGCGATCGCGACCCCGACCACGAAGAGCCGGCTGGTGAACACGTTGCCCAGCCCGTTCAGGGTGAAGATGCCCTCGTCGCCGAACACCGACCGGTAGTTCTCGAACCCGGCCGCCTGATCGCCCCGCGGGCTGCGGAAGCTCAGGTAGACGGTGCGGATGGTCGGGACCACGAGGGCCACGAACAGGAACAGCAGGGCCGGCCCCAGGAAGATCGCCGGCCGGAACCGGTCGGGGATGGATCGCTGGCGTTCCGGCGACGGCGGGCGGTGTCCCCACAGAATGCCGACGCCGGCACCCACCACGGCACCTCCGAGCGGCCACAGCGGGCCACCGAGGAACCAACCGCCGCTGTTGGCCAACGCCCCCACGACGGCGCCCACGAGGGCGCCGGCGAGGATGGCGAAGAGCGGGAACCGCTTCGGCGCCAGGTCGATCAGGGCGTTCAGCCCCACGAACGCGCCGAGGATGGCCCCGATGCCGACGGCAACGCCGACGAGCGTTCCGAGCAACTGTCCCATCAGACTCCCCCCCGTCCGACCGACTGCCGGGGGGCGTGACCACGCCCCCCGGCTGCTGGTCACGACTTCGGCCAGGACGCTTCCACTGCCGCGAGGGCCGTCTTCACGTCCTTTGCGCCGGTGACGATGTCCACGGCCGCGGTCCAAAAACTTCCTGCGCCGACGGCGCCGGGCATGGTGTCCGATGCGTCGAACCTCGCCGGATCCGCCTTGGCCAGGATGTCGGCGAACTTCTGCTCGATCGGCGTCGGGTACTTCGTGATGTCCGTGTTCTTGTTCGGCGACAGGAAGCCGCCGACAGGAGCGCGGGTGTTCGCGAAGTCGGTGCTGGCGATGAAGGCCAGCGCCTGCTTGACCTCGGGTCGGTCGGCGAAGGCCGCGGCGTAGATGCCGCCGGTGAGCGTCACCCGGCCGAAGTCCTTGGCCTTGAACGTCGGCAGGTAGAACGCGCTCACCTGGCCGTCGTCGCCGAGCTTCGTGCCCGTGGGCCAGTTGGCGGCGTAGAAGTTGCCCTGGCGGTGCATCATGCAGTCGCCCTTGAGCAGCGGCAGGCCGGCGTCGGCGAAGGGCGTGGCGGCCACGTTCTGCAGCCCGCCGAAGACGTAGCCCTTCTTGGCCCACAGGTCATGCACGTACTGGACGACCTCGACCACATTGGGGTCGTTGAACGGGATCTGGTGCTTGACCCATTTGTCGTACACGTCCGGGCCCTTGAGCCGAAGCATGTAGTCCTCGACCCAGTCCGTCATGGGCCAGCCGGTGGCGGCGTCGCTGCCGAGGCCGATGCAGAACGGCGTCTTGCCGTCGGCGACCATCTTGTCGGCCAGCGCCAGGAGGTCCTCCTGCGACTCCGGCACCGCGTAGCCGGCGGCCTTGAACGCCGTCGGGCTGTACCAGACAAGGCTCTTCAGGTCGGCTTTGGTCGGTACGGCCATGATCTTCCCGTCGATGGTGACGAGGTCGGTCCAACCGGCGTCGAAGTTCTTCTTCACGTTGCTGAGAGCGTCACCGTCGAGCGCCGTGAGATCGTTGGCGAAGTCGCTGATCTTCCCGGGCTGGGGGAACATGGCGATGTCGGGCGGGTTCCCGCCGTCGACGCGCACACCGATCTGCTCCTCGAAGCTGCGATCGCCCTGGTAGTTGATCGTGATGCCGGTGTCGGCTTCGAACTTCTTGAACGAGTCCTTGAAGCCCTGGGCCTCGCCCTCGACCTCCGGCCCGAAGATCGACACGGTCTTGCCACCACCGCCGCCCGTGCCGGACGAGGCGTCGGTGTTGTTGCTGTCGCTCGCGCAGCTCGAGGCCACGAGCGCCAGGGGCAAGCCGAGCAGCAATGCCGCTCGCCAGCGCCTCTGTCGGTGTGCCATGTGGGAACCCCCCCTTGTTGGTGTGGGACTACAGACGCCACCGCCCTGTTGGGGGCGCCGTCGTGGACCGCGTGACGAGCTCGAGCGGAAGCTTGTGCTCGCCAGCGATGGGCGCTCCCTCCCCACTGAGCGCCTCGAGCAACAGCCCGGCACCGACCCGCCCGCTCTCCACGAGCGGTTGGTGCACGGTCGTGAGACCGATGTAGGACGACACGTCGATGTCGTCGAAGCCGACGACCGAGAGATCGTCGGGGACGCTCAGGCCAGCGGCCTTCGCCGCTTCCAGCACGCCGAGGCCGAGGATGTCGGAGGCGGCGAAGACGGCGGTCGGCCGCGGGCGTAGGGCGAGGAGCTGCTCGGTGAGCCGGCACCCGACGTTGCGGTCGTGCGGGCCG
>JAOBWJ010000412.1 GCA_025463335.1 Acidimicrobiales bacterium | reverse complement strand
ACGACGAGGATCCCTCCGACCCCAACGGCCACGGGACCATGGTCGCCGGCGTCGTGGCGGCCCGTGGCAACAACGGCATCGGGGTGGCCGGCTACTGCTGGCAGTGCAAGATCCTTCCCGTCCGGGGACTGGGAACCAACGGCAGCGGTCAGACCGGGAAGATCGCGCTCGGCATCTTCTATGCGGTCGACGCCGGCGCCGACATCATCAACCTCTCCTTGAGCGGGTCGGGCTACGACCCCGGCCTCGCCGCCGCGGTGACCTACGCCGTCGCCCACCAGGTGCTCGTGGTGGCCGCGTCCGGCAACGACGGGCTGGACGCGCCGCAGTACCCGGCGGACCTCCCCGGGGTGATCTCCGTCGGCGCCAGCGATCAGGCGGACCAGCGGGCCAGCTTCTCCAACTACGGCAGCTGGGTGGACGTCGTCGCGCCGGGTGTGAGCATCGCCTCGACGGCGATCGGCGGCCGGTACGTCCTGAACGTCAACGGCACCTCCTTCGCCTCGCCCGCCGTCGCCGGCATCCTCGGCCTCGCCCGGTCGGCGTTCCCCACGGTGGCGCCCTCGGTGCTCCAGGACGCCCTGTTCGCGACGTCCGTGTCCTCGGCCGGCGGGCCGTCGGCCCACGGGCGGGTCGACGCCGCCGCCCTGCTCGACGCGGTGGCCGCCACCCAGGTGACCGTGACCCGGCTGAGCGGGACCGACCCGGCCCGCACGTCGGTGGCCGTGTCGACCAGCCTGCGTTCCTCGGCACCGGCGGCCGTGCTGGCCCGGTCCGAGGACTTCGCCGACGCCCTCACCGCCGGCCCCCTCGCCGCCAAGGTGGCCGGGCCCCTGCTCCTCACCCCGGGCGCATCCCTCGACGACGCCGTGCTGGGCGAGCTCCGGCGGCTGGGCGTGTCGACCGTCTACCTGGTGGGTGGGACGGCGGCGCTGTCGCCGGCGATCGCCTCGACCCTGAGCTCGTCGGGCATCAGCACCGAGCGGGTGGCCGGCACCAGTCGCTACGAGACGGCCACCGCCATCGCCCAGCGGATCGGCGGCTCGTCGGTGTACGTGGCCAGCGCCACGTCGTGGGCCGATGCCGTCGGCGTCTCCGCCCTCGCCGCGTCGCAGAGCCGGCCGGTCCTCCTCACCGCGGCCACCGCCCTCCCGGCGGCCACGACCTCGGCGTTGGCCGGCGTGCGCGACGCCACGGTCGTGGGCGGCACGGCGGTGGTGAGCGACGGCGTGCTCGGCGCCCTGAGGGCCCGGGGGATCGCCACCTCCCGGTTGGCCGGCACCACCCGGTACCTCACCTCCTCGCTGGTGGCCGACGCCACGCTGGCGGCCGGCGTCGCCCCGACCCGGACGTGGCTGGCCACCGGGCTGGACTGGCGCGACGCGCTGGTGGCCGGCCCGGCGGCGGCCGCCAACGGCGGCGTGCTGCTCCTGATCGACGGCAGTCACCTCGATGGGTCGGCGGCGTCGGCGTGGCTGTCGGCCCGGGGCGGGGCCGTGCGGGAGGTGCGCATCGTGGGCACCGAGTCGTCGGTGACGGCCACCGTGCTCGACGGCCTGAAGACCCTGTTGGCCTAGGTCGGCGCGGACCCCCTTCTAGGCTGCCGCCCATGCGAGTGCTCATCACCGGTTCGTCCGGGCAGATCGGTACCAACCTGGCGCTCGCGCTGCTCGCCCGGGGCGACGAGGTCCACGGCCTCGACCGTCGGGCCAACACGTGGACCGACGAGGTGCCCACCGAGATCGTCGATCTCGTCGAGCTCTCCCGCGCCCCGGCGTCGTGGTCGCCGCCGTGGCAGCCCGACTGCATCGTGCACCTGGCCGCCTACGCCAAGGTCCACGAGCTGGTGCTCGAGCCCCACAAGGCGCTCGAGAACATCCAGATGGCGGCCGCCGCCCTCGAGATCGCCCGCGCCGCCGGTGCCCCGATCGTCTTCGGCTCCAGCCGGGAGGTGTACGGCGACATCCACCGGCACGTGACCGAGGAGGGCATGGCCGACTTCGTGGTGGCCGAGAGCCCGTACTCGGCCAGCAAGCTCGCCGGCGAGGCGCTCTTCTACTCCTACGCCCGCTGCTACCAGCTGCCGGTGCTGGTCTTCCGCTTCAGCAACGTCTACGGGCGCTACGACAACGACGCCGAGCGCATGGAGCGGGTGATCCCGCTGTTCTTGAAGCGCATCGCCGGCGGGGAGCCGATCCGGGTGTTCGGCCCGAACAAGATGCTCGACTTCACCTACGTCGACGACTGCGTGCGCGGCGTCATGTCGGGGATCAACGCGCTGACCGCGGGCAAGATCCAGACCGAGACGATCAACGTGGCCTACGGCCAGGGCAGCACGTTGTTCGACCTGGTGAACCTGCTCGAGCTCGCCCTCGACCGCACGGCCGACGCCACCTACGAGGAGGCCCGGGTCGGCGAGGTGACCCGCTACGTGGCCGACATCAGCAAGGCCAAGGCCATCCTCGGCTACCAGCCGCAGGTGCCGCTGACGTCGGGCATCCGCCGGTACGTCGAGTGGTGGCGGGACCAGGGTCTGCTGCCCGCGAACTGAGCCGTCAGCTCAGAGCAGCTCGCCCCGGAAGGTGTGGCCCCGGAGCACGGCCTTGGTGTCGAACACCAGCGGCGCGTGGCGGGCGATGACGTGGGGCTCGAACTCGGGGTGGTCGACCAGCAGCACGACCAGGTCGGCGGCCTCGAGCTCCTCGGGGGAGTAGGGCACGAGGGTCAGGCCCCGCAGGTCGGCCACGTTGACGTCGGCCAGGTGGGGGTCGCAGGCCCGCAGGTCGGCCCCCAACGCGGCCAGCCGTTCGGCCACGGCGATCGACGGCGACTCCCGGAAGTCCGACGTGCCGGCCTTGTAGGCCAGGCCCAGCAACAGGATGCGGGTGCCGTTCACGGCCCGGCCGTCGCGGTTGAGCAGGGCCATGATGCGGGTGGCCACGTGGTCGGGCATGTGCTCGTTGACGTCGTTGGCCAGCTCGACGAACCGGAAGGCCGCGCCCAGCCGGCGCTTGACCTGCCACGACAGGTACGAGGGGTCGATGGGCAGGCAGTGGCCGCCCACGCCGGGCCCGGGGGTGAAGCGCATGAAGCCGTAGGGCTTGGTGGAGGCCGCGTCGATGGCGCTCCAGATGTCGACGCCGAGCTCGCGGGCGAACATGG
>JAOBWJ010000145.1 GCA_025463335.1 Acidimicrobiales bacterium | reverse complement strand
GGGATCTCCACGCCGGTGATGTTGCGGGCCCGGTCGGACACCAGGAAGAGGACGGCCTCGGCGATGTCCTCAGGGTCGACGTGGCGCCGGAGGGCCGCCGTCTTCGCCATCCGCACGGATACGGCGTCGGCGGACTCGCCCGTGCGGTCGGCCACGCTCTGGAACAGGGCGTCGAGGTTGGGCCCGGTGGTGTAGCCGGGCGTGACGATGTTGACCCGCACGTTGTCGCGTCCGAGCTCCTTGGCCAGCGTCAGCGAGGCGGTGACCATGGCCTGCTTGGTCGACGTGTAGCTGGCCTGTCGAGGAGGCTTGGCGTGGGTGCCGAAGGTGCTCACCTGCACGATCGACCCGCCACCACGGGACGCCATCGACCGGGCGGCCGACCGGCTCACCTCGAGGGTGCCCAAGACGTTGACCTCGAACGCCCGCCGCCAGACGTCCCAGTCCGCCCCGTCGACCGGGACGTGGGCGCCGCCGAGGGTGGCCACGTTCACCAGCACGTCGACACCACCGAAGCGGGCAATGGCGGCGTTCACCAAGGCTTGGCACGAGGCCACGTCACCGAGGTCGGTGACCACGGGCTCGACCGACCGACCGGTGGCCGTTGCCACCTCGTGGGCCAGCGCCTGGAGCGGCTCGCCCCGGCGGGCGGCCACCACCACGTCGGCCCCGGCCTCGGCGAAGGCCAGCGCGCATGCCCGCCCGATCCCCGGGCCGGCGCCCACCACGACCCCCACCTTGCCTTGCAGTTCCTTCACTGGTGCCCGCCAACGCTCACGCGGCCAGTTCGGCCATCGCGTCGGCGAGGAGCACCAGTGAAGGACGGCTCGGCGCAGAGCGCCTCCCCAAGACCTGTGCTCATGGGTCGCTCGCTTCGCTCGCTCATACCTTCCTCTCCAACAGGGCACGCGCCTGGCGGGCCACCACTTCGTCGACCATCTGACCCTCGAACGCCACCGTGGCCCCGCCGCCGGCGTCGAACGCCGCCAACAACCGCTCGGCCCGCTCGAGCTCCTCGGCTGACGGCACGAACGCGTCGTTCGCCGGGCCGACCTGGGCCGGGTGGATGCACAGCTTGCCGGCATAGCCGAGGGCCCGGGCCTCGGCCGCCTCGGTCACGAACCGGTCGGTGTCGCCGAAGTCGAGCGTGACCATGTCGAGCGCCGGAACGCCGGCCAGGCGGGCGGCCATGCCGACCAACGCCCGAGCCGTCCCCACCTCGGCGTTGCCCGGCGTACGCACGCCGCCGAGGTCGGCCACGTAGTCCTCGGCACCGAAGTAGCAGGCGGTGACGCCCTCGAGGATGGACCGGGCGTCGGTCACGCCCCGCACCGTCTCCAGGCCGGCGACCACGGGCAGGCCCACGTCGACGGGTGCCTCGAACTTCGGGACGACGACACCGGCCAGGCCGGCCGGCAGGGCGGCCACGTCGCCCTCGAACCACTCGGTGCCCGGCGGGTTCACCCGCACGAGCACGGTCGCCCCCGCCAACGTCACGGCCGCGTCTCGGACGGTGTCTCGGGCCTCGACCTTGCCGGCCGTCGGGACGGCGTCCTCCAGGTCGAGCACGACGACATCGGGCGCCGAACGCAGCGCCTTGACCGCCAGGTCGGGCCGGTTGCCGGGGACGAACAGGACGCTGCGCCAGCGCATCAGTGATCGGGGCGCTTGTGCATGAGCGCCGCCCGTCGGCACCGGGCCACCAGCTCGTCGTGCTGGTTGAAGGCCCGGTGCTCGAACGTGACGATCCCCTGCGTCGGGCGCGACGCCGACTCCCGGGCGGCCAGCACCTCGGTCTGGGCGTGCAACGAGTCGCCGTGGAACACCGGCTTGGGGAAGTCGATCTCCTCGAACGCCAGGTTGGCCACGGTGGTCCCGAGCGTCGTCTCGTACACCGACAGGCCGATCAGCAGCGACAGGGTGAACAGGCTGTTCACGATGCGGGTGCCGAACTCGGTCTGCTCGGCGAACGACTCGTCGAGGTGCAGGGGCTGGGCGTTCATGGTCAGCACCGAGAACAACGTGTTGTCGCCTTCGGTCACCGTGCGGGTCACGGCGTGGTCGATCACCAGCCCCGGCGTGAGCTCCTCGAACCAGCGGCCCATCGTCATGGGACGGCGATCATCACGGCGGCCATGCGCACGGGCGTCTCACCGAGCGGGACCCACCGATGGTTGGTGCCCCGTTGGATCACCACGTCGCCCACACCGAGCTCGGCGCGGTGCCCGCCCGGGAGCTCGAGCGCCACCCGGCCGGCCAGGACCACGTCGATGTCGATGGTCGCGGTCGTGTGCCAGCCCTCGTCGCCCACCTCGTGCACCGGCATCTCGAACCAGCGCAGGGCCACCCCACCCCCATCGGGCTCGAGCGCCCAGGGGCCGGGGACGTCGCCGCCCTGACCGGGTGAGGCCAGGCGGCCACCGGTCTGCCAGAGGTCGGCGAGCGTCACGCCGCTGGCGCGGATTCCGACCGGGGCCTGGTCGACCGTGGCCGAGCCCCCGCTGGTGACGATCCGGCGCACGCCGCTGGCCCCGCCGGAGCCGGGCACCACGTCGAGCGTGGGCAGCGACGGGTCGGGGCGCAGCATGGTGACCCAGTACGTGCACGGGTGGTCCCCGCTGACCCGCCACCGGTGCGGGGTGCCTCGCTGGATCACGGCATCACCGGCCCGCACGGTGAGCTCAGCACCGTCCAGCCCCAGGGTGATCTCTCCGTCGAGCACGACCATGAGGTCGAGCGTGTCCGTTGCGTGCATGCCGGGCATGGCGTCGTCGTCGCCGGCCACCCGGAGCCACTCGCCGTTCCCCGGCATGCAGATGATGCGGGAGCTCAGCCCGCCTGCGGGAGGCTCGAGCGGGAAGCCGCCGTCGGTGCGATCCGATCCGGCGTCCAAATGCCTGGGCGGACCGTCCAGCCACAGCAGTTCCGCGACCCCGAAGCCGGATGGCCCAGCCACCATGTTGGGTGGCTGTCCGTCGGATGCGAACGCCGCGGTGGCCTCGCCCTGCAGCTGGGTGATGACGCGGCGCACGGAGAAGGTGGTCACGAACGGATGGTAGGCAGGTGACCGAAGGCGACGAGGCCGTTGCTCGGCGCCGTGGGACGCAGCCGGAACGGGTGCTCCTCGTGGGAGGGGACGGCGGGGTGGGCGCCGAGCTGGCCGCCCACGGGCACGAGGTCGACTGGGCCCCGACGGTGGCCGACGGCTTGGCGCGAGCCCGCTCGTGGCAGCCCGAGCTGGCCGTCATCGACGGCGACCTGCCCGACGGGCACTGGGTCGACGTGCTCAGCGCCCTGAAGTCGTCCACCGAACCGGGGCTCGACAACATCCGGGTGCTGGTGGTGGCCAGTGACGCCCGCCGGACCGAGCGCTATCTGGCGGCCGTGGAGGGCGCGCTCGACTTCGTCGTCAAGCCGGTGCAGCCGGTCGAGCTGGCCCGCCGGGTGGAACGATGCCTGACCCTCGGCTCCGCGTTCGAGGTTCGCGGCGAGATCCAACGCCGGGCCCTGCGCGCACTGGCCGCCGGGAACGGCACCGCCGCGGATCCCTTCGCCGTGGCCGCCCGCACGGCGCCGATGCTCGCCGGCTTGCTGCTCCGGTCGACCGTCAGCGACCTCACGCCGTCGGACAAGTTCGTCATCGCCGTGCTGGGCGAGACGGACAGCCTCGACGACGCCGCCGGGCGGCTCGGGGTCCTCGTCCCCACCCTCACCGACCAGCTCCGGGCCATCAGCCGACACCTGGGGCTGGGCACCCCCGAAATGCTCACGATCCTCGCCCGCCGCAACGAGGTGCTGAACGCCGACTCCGAGGCCATCTTCGCCATGGACGCCGACGGCCGCTGCCTGTTCGCCAACCGGCGAGCCGCCGAGCTGGTCGGCTACGGCCGCGGCGAGCTGGTCGGTCACCTGGTGCACCCGCTCCTGCACCACAGCCGCCGCGACGGGATCCCCGTGCCGGTCGAGGAGTGCGCCATCCACCGGGCCATGCTCCGGCAGGAGACGCTCACCGTCACCGACGATGTCTTCTGGCACGCCAACGGAGCGCCGGTCTGGGTCTCCTACACGGTCGCCCCGGCCCGGGAGACAGATGGACCGCTCGGCGCACTGATCACCGTCCACGACGCGACCGACCGCGTGGAGGCGGCGGCGCGGAGGCACCGCCGTGGCGACCGTCTGAACCTGGCCCTCGACGCCGCGGCTGCGGTGGCATTCGAGGTCAAGCTCGCCGAGGGGACCGTTGCCTACTCCGAGAACGCCGGCTACCTGTTCGGCGGCGTCCCTGGCGAGACGTCGGCCCACTGGAACGACGTCCTCGCCATCGTCCACCCCGACGACCGCGATGCCCTCGCCCTCGAGCATCGGCGTGCCCTGCGCTCCGGGGCCCTGGTCGACGACGAGTTCCGCTTGTTGCTCCCCAGCGGCGAGCGCCGCGTCCGGTCCCGGGCACGGGTCGTGCCCGACGCCCTCGGAGACGCCACCCTGCTCGGCGTCGCCGTCGACATCACCGATCACGTCGAGGCGCCCGACAGGGAGAAACGGGGCCGGGCTCTGTCCTGGCTCGGCAGCGGTGGCGACCCGCGGCGACCGCCGAAGAACGACGAGCTGCGCCTGCACTACCAGCCGGTGATCGACCTGAGAGACGGTGGGGTGTCCGGGGTCGAGGCGCTCGTGCGATGGGAGCGACCCGACGTGGGGCTCGTGGCGCCGGCCGACTTCATCCCGGACGCCGAGGAGATCGGGACCATCGTGCCGATCGGCGCCTGGGTGCTGACCACGGCGTGCCAGCAGCTGGCCACGTGGGACGCCACCGGCCCTCCCGGGCTCGACCTGGCCGTCAACCTGTCGGGCCGTCAGCTGCTCGAGCCCGACCTGGTCGACGTGGTCGCCGACGCCCTCGCCGAGAGTGGCATCACTCCCGGCCGCCTCTGCCTGGAGGTCACCGAGAGCCTGCTGATGGTGGACACCGCCCTGACCGCCCTCCACCGGCTGCACGCCCTCGGCGTCCAGCTCGCCATCGACGACTTCGGCACCGGCTACTCCTCGCTGCTCTATCTCCGGCAGTTCCCGGTCACCGTGCTCAAGCTCGACCGCACGTTCGTGGCCGGCTTGGGGCGGCACTCGGAGGACGAGGCCATCGTGCAGGCCAGCATCGGCCTGGCCCATGCGCTCGGCCTGCAAGCGTCGGCCGAAGGCGTCGAGGATGCCGGCCAGCTGGCGGTGCTGGTCGAGATGGGCTGCGACCTGGCGCAGGGCTATCACTGGTCGCCGCCCGCCCCGGCCGACCACCTCGCCGAGCTGCTGCGGTCCGCCCCTTGGCGTAGCCGGTCGGTGTGACACGGGCACGTCGCCGAAGCGACCCTATGGTGCCGCAGTGGAGATCCGACGGGTTGGCTTGGGTGACCTTCTCGTGGGTCCGCTCCTGGCCGGGTTGAGCGTCGAGTACGAGACGCGGTACGGCGAGACCGACGAGATGGCGTTCGCCCATCCCGAGGAGTTCGACCCGCCGGCCGGGGCGTTCATCGTCCTCGTGGCGGACGACGTGGCGGTCGCGGGCGGCGGCATCCGACCCCATGCCGACGCGGGTGTCTGCGAGGTCAAGCGCATGTGGACCCATCCCGACCACCGCCGGCAGGGACACGCCTCGACCGTGCTCGTCGCCCTCGAGGACGCTGCTCGAGCGGTGGGCTACACGACCATGCGACTCGAGACGGGGCCGGCCCAGCCCGAGGCCCAGGCCCTGTACGCCGCCCGGGGCTACCGGCGCATCCCCCGCTATGGCCGCTATCCCGAAGCGCTGGCGTACGAGCGCTCGTGGTAGGCCCCGACGCCTAGAGGTTGAGGTGGAAAGGCGAGCGATCCCAGGAGTTCGGGCGCTACCAGGGGCGCGCTCCGCCGAACCCGCGACGGAAAGTCCACGGAACTGTTGACCATTCGTCGCGGGTTCGGCCAAGGAGAAGGGGCCATCCCCTGGGGCCGGCCGTGCCCCGCTCACACGGCTAGCCGAAGAGTGTGGCCTGCGAGCGCTCGTGGTCGAGGAGCCAGGACTTGCGGGCCGTGCCCCAGCCGTAGCCGGTGAGGCTGCCGTCGGATCCGATGACCCGATGGCAAGGCACGATGATCGAGATCGGGTTGCGACCGTTGGCGGCGCCTACCGCCCGGGACGCGCTGGGTCGGCCGATGCGGCGGGCCAGCTCGCCGTACCCCCTGGTCTCGCCGAACGGGATCTCCTCGAGTGCCGCCCACACGGCGAGCTGGAACGGGGTGCCGCTCGGCTCCAGCGGCAGGTCGAACTCGGTGCGCTGGCCGGCGAAGTACTCCCGCAGCTGAGCTACCACGCCGGTGAACGGACCGGCGTCCTCGGTCCACGTTGGGTCCAGCGCCCGGCAGCCTTCGTGATCGGCCACGTACAGCCCGGTGAGGGCATCGGGCCGGCCGACGAGGAGGAGGCGACCGATCGGGGATTCCACATGGGTGTACCGCATGACTCCATCCTGGGCGTCCCGGCCGCCATCCGCCGGCCACATCCGGACAGGTCCACCACGCTGTCCGGATCCGTCCGAAGGTTCCGGCTCCGAAGGTGTTCGATGGGACCCATGCACACGTTCTCCGCCGTGGTCACGACCGGCATCTACTGCCGACCGGGATGCTCGGCGCGTCCGAACCCGGGCAACGTGCGACCCTTCGAGTTGGCCGCGGCCGCCGAGGCCGCCGGGTTCCGGGCCTGTCTCCGTTGCCGCCCCTACCGCACTCACCAACCAGTCGTATGGGACGGGCAGGAGCTGGTGTGTCGGGCCGTCCAGCTCATCGTCGACGGGTTCCTCGACGGCCGCACCGAGGCCGAGCTCGGCGCCCGCGTGGGCCTGTCGTCCCGCCACCTCCGGCGCCTGTTCACCGCCGAGGTGGGCGTCACCCCTGACGAGCTGGCGCGTTCACGGCGCACGCACTTCGCTCGCCGCCTGCTGGACGACACCGACCTCAGCGTGACCGACATCTCCTTCGCCGCCGGGTTCGGCAGCGTGCGCCAGCTCAACCGGGCGTGCCTGGCCATCTTCCGGGCCTCACCCTCCGAGCTTCGGGCCCGCCGTCGGGTCGCCGACCGGCTGGTGGCCGACGGCGGCCTCGTGCTCCGGCTGCCTTTCAGCGGATCGCTCGACTGGGACGCGCTGCTCGGCTATTTCGCAGCCCGGGCCATCCCCGGCGTCGAGCACGTGGAGGGCGACACCTACCGGCGCACGATCGTCGTCGACGGCGACCCCGGCGTCCTCGAGCTGCAGCCCGGGGGCGACGACCACCTCGTCCTGCGAGCCCACCTCCCCCACTGGGAAGGCCTCATCCACGTGGTCGAGCGAGCCCGTCGCATCCCCGGGCTGGACGCGGACCCGGCCGCCGCGACCGCCCACCTGGCGGACGACCCGATCATCGGGCCGCTCGTCACCAGCCGTCCGGGATTGCGCGTCCCGGGCACGTGGGATCCGTTCGAGACCGGTGTCCGAGCCATCATCGGCCAGCAGGTCACGGTCCAGGGCGCCACCACCATCACCGGCCGGCTGGTGGCCCGCCACGGCACGCCCGTCCCCGGCCTCCAGCCGCTCGGCCTGACCCACACGTTCCCGTCGGCCGACGTCCTCGCCGGCGCCGACCTCGACGGGCTGGGCCTGACCACGGCCCGAGCCAACGCCCTCCGCGCGTTTGCAGCAGCGGTGGCCGATGACGACGTGCGACTCGATCGCAGCGTCGGCATCGACGAGCTGGTTGCGTCGATCAGCGCCCTCCCCGGGCTCGGCCCGTGGACGGCGCAGTACGTCGCCCTCCGGCTCGGTGAGCGCGACGCGTTCCCGACCAGCGACCTCGGCCTGCTGCGGGCCACGGGCACGACCGGGCGCGAGCTCGCGGCCCTCGCTGAGCGGTGGCGGCCTTGGCGGGCGCTCGCAGCCCTCCACTTGTGGCAGGTTCAGCCGGCCTTGCGCACCGCGGCGAGGAGCGTCGGATAGTCGAAGCCGCCGTCGTGGCGGATGCCGTTCACGAAGAAGGTGGGCGTGCCGCTCACCCCGCTGCGGACACCGCTCATGAAGTCCTCCTGGATCCGGGGGGCGTGGCGGTGGACCGCGAGATCGTCCTCGAACCGGGCAAGGTCGAGCTTCAGGGCACGCGCCCGGGCCAGTAGGTCGGGGATCGCCAGCCGCTCCTGGTCGGCGAACAGCAGGTCGTGCATCGGCCAGAACGCGCCCTGGGCGCCAGCCGCCTCGGCGGCCTCGGCCGCCTGGAAGGCATGGGCGTGCACCGTCGTGAGCGGGAAGTTGCGGAACACGTAGCGCAGATCGTCCCCGACCTCGGACTGCACGGCCGCCACCACATCGTGGGCCGCGGCGCAGAACGGACACTCGTAGTCGCCGTACTCCACGAGGGTCACCGGCGCATCGACCGGACCCCGGATGTGGTCCCGCTGCGGCGAGACGGGCAGAACGAGCACGGTTTCCCAGGAGCTGATGCTCATGGGGTCACGGTCCGCCCTCGATGCCGGTCCGGCATCCCGCGGACGCGTAGATCAAACGGTGCCGATGGCCCCCTCGGACACCAGCCGGGCCAGGTCGTCGCCGCCGAGGCCGAGCACCTCTCGCAGCACGGCGCCGGTGTGCTGGCCGACCGTGGGCGCCGGCGCGCGGTAGGCGATGTCGAGCTGGGACGAACGCATGCCGATGCCGGGCGTGGCCACCGGTCCGGCCACCGGGTGTTCGACCGTCTGGGTGAAGCCTCGAGCCACGAGCTGAGGAAGCTGGTCCTGGGCGTTCTGGTCCCAGACCGGCGCAGCAGGGATGCCAGCAGCCAGCAGCTGCTCGACCGTGCGATCTCGATCGCGGTCGGCCAACCAGCGAGCCAGGTGGGCATCGACGTCGTCGTGGGCCGCCCGCCGCCCGGCCCGGTCGGCCAGCTCGGGAGCGAGGGCCCACGCGGGCCGGTCGAGCACCGTGACCAGCGCGTCCCACTGAGCATCGGTCGCCACTGCCAGCGCCACCCACTGTTCGTCGCCAGCACACGGGTAGACGCCCTGGGGCGCCGCCCGCGGTCCACGGTTGCCCTGCCGATCGAGGCGCACGCCCTCGGCCGACCAGGTGATGATCGACTCGGCAGCGATGTTGAGGGCCACCTCCATCATCGGCAGCTCGATGAGCTGGCCCTCGCCGGTGCGGGCCCGGTGCTCGAGGGCGGCGAGCACGGCGAAGGCCCCGTGGATGCCGGCGATCGGGTCGATCGTGCTGCGCACGATGGGCTCGCCCTCGGCCAGTCCGGTGAGCCACCCGATGCCGGAGACCTGCTCCATCGTCTGGGCGAACCCCGGGTGGTCGCGCCACGGGCCGTCGAGGCCGAACCCGGGCATCCGCAGGAGGATGACGTCGGACCGGCGGGCCACCAGTTCGGCGTGGTCGAGGCCGGCGTTGGGCAGCACTCGGGGCGTGAAGTTCTCGACCACCACATCGGCGTGAGCCACGAGGTCGAGCAGGAGCTCTCGGCCCGAGGGCGTGGAGAAGTCGATGGCGACCGAGCGCTTGCCCGGATTGGCGCCATGGAAGGTGGGCCCGTACTCGAGCCAGTCGTCGTCGGTGGGCTTGGCCACGGTGGCGAAGCGCATGCCGTCCGGACGCTTGGGCGACTCGATCTTGAGCACGTCGGCCCCGAGGGTCGCCAGCAGGTGGGTGGCGTAAGGGCCGGCCCAGAACGCGGTGAGGTCGAGCACGGTGATGCCAGCCAGGGGGCGGGACGACGTGCCCGGGATCGGAGCGCGCGTCCCGCCGTCGTGCCGTCCGGTGCCCAGCTCGGGCGCCGGGCGAATCGGTAGAACCGGGCTGGCCGACTGCAGGAACGGCGGTCGGGGCTGTTGGAAGCCCCCGGCGTTGGGCACCAGGACACCGCGCTCGAGCACCTGCTCCATCTCGAACACCGACTCGCCGTTGCCCACGAACGCCACCGGTATGCGGAAGAGGCCGCCCAGCTCGTGGATCTCGGCCGCCGTGTGGTCCTCCAGCCATGGGCGGATCACCGACTCGGCGAATGCTCGGTTCCGGCTGCGGCCGCCCATCGAGCTCAGCCGCTCGTCGTCGCTCAGGTCGGGCCGGCCGAGCATCACGGCGAAGTCCGACCACTGCTGGGCGGTGAAGATGCACAGCCCGATCCAACCGTCCTTGCACCGCACGACGGACGGCCAGTCACCGCCTCGCGACATGGCCGCCACCTGGCCGGTGAACTGGCGATACAGCGACGGGTAGTTGGTGAGGCACACGGCCATGACCTCGAGGGCAGCAACGTCGATGTCGGCCCCGCCCGCTCGCCGGCCGGCGAGCGCCGCCAGGGCGGCAGTGGCGCCGGTGGCCCACGCCCCGGTGCCGTTGCCGATCTGGGTCGGTGGCATGTCCTTGGTGCCGCACGCCGACAGCAGGCCGCACCAGCCCTGGAGCGTGAGTTCGTCGGCCGGCTGCCCGGCCAGCGGGCCGTCGAGCCCGAAGGGCGTCACCGACACGACGACGGCATCGGGGCGGCAGGCGGTGCGCCAACCGGCACCGAGCAGCTCGACCACGTCGGGACCGGCGAGCACGACATCGGCCCAACCCGGGTCGGCATCCAGCACGCTGGCCTTGCCGGCGGCCAGGTAGGCGAAGAGCGCGCCGCGGCCCGGCTCGTCGGGCGTGGCCGCCGACCACGTGCGCAGCGCGTCGCCACCGGGCCGTTCCACCTTGACCACCACGGCACCCTGATCGGCGAGCAGCTTCCCGGCGTAGCCCCCGGCGATCCCATCGGCCGCCTCCAGCACGCGCAGCCCGCCGAGCGCTCCCCCAGTTGCGTTCACGACAGGCGACTGTAGAACGGTCGACGTGCTGGTCATCGATGCCGCCAACGTGGTGGGCTCCCGACCGGACGGCTGGTGGCGCGACCGCGCCGGCGCCGCCCGAAGGTTGGTCGATCAGATCCGGGCCTCCGATCTCCCTCGGCCCATCGTGGTGGTGTTGGAGGGAGCCGCCCGCCAGGGCGTCGAAGAGGGCGTGGCCGACGGGGTCGAGGTGGTGCACGCCCCGGGGGAGGGCGACGACACGTTGGCTGCCCTCGCGGCCAAGGCCGGCGCCGCGGACGAGCCGGTGACGGTGGTGACCGCCGACCGGGGCCTGGCCGACCGGGTGCGCCGCAGCGGCGCCGAGGTGGTGGGGCCGCGATGGTTGCTCGACCGCCTCAGGCCGCCAACCGGCTGACCAGCGCCCGGGCCTCGTCGTCGAACCACGGGCCATCGCCCGCCGCCGCGTTCTCAGCCAGTCGCTCGGGACGCGACGTCGCCGGGATGGCGACGTGGCACCGCTCGTCACTCAGCACCCACTTGAGGAGGGCCTGCCCCCACGTGCGGATGCCGAAGCGGGCCAGCGGGGCCAACGCGTCCGGGCCCGGGTCGGAACGCACGAGACCGCCCTCGCCGAACGGGCGCATCACCAGCACACCGAGGCCCAACTCGGCGGCCAGCGGGAGGATCCGCCGCTCCACCTCGCGCTCCCGGGGGTTGTAGGGCAACTGCACGGTGTCGATGCGGCCGGTGCGCATGACCCGTTCCAGCTCGTCGAAGGCGCCGGGCGACCAGTGCGTCGCACCGATCAGGCCGACCGCGCCCTCGTCCCGCGCCGCTTCGAGCATCGGCAGGTGGGTCTCCCACGCCATCAGGTTGTGGATCTGCATGATGTCGACGCGGCCCTCGAAGAAGGCCACCGCCCGTTCGAGCTGGTCGCGACCCTCGTGGGCCGAGCTGGCCCAGACCTTGGTGGCCACCAGCGCGTCGGCTCGGCGACCGGCCAGCGCCTCGGCCAGCAGCTGCTCGGCCCGCCCGTACATGGGCGAGGAGTCAAAGAGGCTGGCGCCGGCGGCGAGGGCGGCGTCGACCACCGCCATGGCCGACCCGTCCCGGGCGGCGGCCTCCAACCGGTTCCACGTGCCCAGGCCGACGACCGGCGCCTCCAGCCGACCGGGGCCGAGCGAGCGACGTTCCACCACCGCATCGTCCCACGTCAGCAGCACACGAGGACCCGGCCGTCGTACTCTCCCGCCGTGCTTCTCTTCCTGCCCGAAGCGTTTGGCACGGTCCTGCTGCTGCTCTGGCTGTACTGCATCTTCGACGTGATCTCGACCGATGAGTCGCTGATGCGGAACCTCCCAAAGGGCGTGTGGCTCCTCATCGTCATCTTCCTGCCCGACGTCGGGTCGCTGGCGTGGCTCCTGCTCGGCCGCCCGATGTATGCCGGCTGGCGACCGGGTGACACCCAGTACCGCCGGCCGCGTGCCGCCCGCGGCCCCGAGGACCGTCCCGGCTGGGGCCCGCCCAGCACCATCACGAACGCCGAGGCCGACGCCCGGCTGCAGGCGTGGGAGGACGATTTGGCCCGCCGGGAGGCCGAGCTCCGCCGCGACCTGCCCGAGGAACCCGACCAACCCGACGCCGGGGATCCGCCCAGCGACCCGGGCTTCCGGTGGTGACCCGGCCGTAGGCGCTGAGCGGCTCAGCCCGATACGGGCGGGGTCACCTCCAGCACCACGGCCTGCACCAGGCGCTCGATCTCGTCGTCGGGCATGCCCAACAGGTCACGGCACACCTCTCGGGTGTGCTCACCGATCTTGGGGGCGGGCGTGATGACCGGCGGCGCCATCTTCGAGCCGGTGAAGCCGGGGCCGTCCAACAGGATCTTGTCCACCACGTTGCCGGTCTGGGGCACTTCGATGGCGAAGCCCTTGGCCACGAAGTGCTCGTTGGTCAGGGTGTCGAGGGCGGCGAGCATCTCGCCGGCCGGGACCCCGGCGGCCTGGCACCGGGCCGCCACGTCCTCGCGGGCGAGACCTGTGGTCCAGGCCCGCACGCCCTCCTCGACCTCGTCGACCCGGGCCTGACGTCCCTCTGCGCTGGTCAACTCCGCTGCCGTCGCCCACGCCGGCGAGCCCATGACCTCCACCAGAGCGGCCCAGTCGCCGTCGTCCCGCACGGTGATCGCCGCCCATTGCTCGTGGCCGGCGCACGGGAACAGGCCCCACGGCACGCCACGGTCACGGCGGTTGCCGGTGGCCCGGACCGAGCCCGGTTCGAGCGCCTCCTTCGTGATGAGGTCGCCCACGATGCCGACGGTGACCTCGACCTGGGCCAGCTCGACGTGGGCGCCGGTGCCGTCGCCCCGCCGCCGCCCGAGCAGGCCGGCCATGGCGCCCAGGGCACCGACCCGCCCGCAGAGGTGGTCGGGGAAGATCGAGGCCCCACCGGCCGGCTCGTCCTGGTCGTCGTAGTTCCAGAGCATCTCGATGCCGCCTGCGGCGCGGGTGCTGGGGCCATAGCCCCGGAAGGTGGCCCACGGACCTCGCGAGCCCATGAGCTGGCTGGAGACCATCACGATGCCGGGGTTCGCTTCGTGCAGCGTCGAGTAGCCCAGCCCCAGGCTGTCCATCACGCCGGTGGAGTTGTTCTCGACCACCACGTCGCAGTGCTCGATGAGGCGGACGAGGACGTCGTGGCCCTCGGGCATCTTGGCGTTCGCCGCGAAGCCGCGCTTCGAGCGGCTGGAGGACGCGAACGATGGCGTCATCTCGGCGCCCGTCTGGACCCGGATGAAGTCGGGGTAGCTGCGGCTCTCGATCTTGAGCACGTCGGCGCCGTACTCGGCGAACATGCGGCCGATCTCCACGCCCACGCCGCCGTGACCGAAGTCCGCCACCCGGAGATCGGCCAGCGGCAGTCGGCCGGCGTTCTCCTCGCTGGGCGCCGGGCGGACCTTCCCGAGGTTGGCGAACACCTGCTCGGTGTGCTCGCCAATGGCGGGCGGTCCCACTCGGGGCCCGGCCCGCTCGCCGTCGACCTCGAGGAAGCCGGAGGGGATCTTGCCCTTGATGCCCGGCGCCAGCTCGATGTCCACGAGCGTGCCTCGGGCCTGGAAGTGCTCGCTGGCCAGCACGTCGGCGGGCAGGGCCAGGGGCGTGCAGACGATGCCTCGCTGCTGGGCCTCGGCCGAGATGTCGGCCATGGTGCGCTCGGCGAACAGCTCCTCGATGAGGGGATTGATCACCGACCCCATGAGGGCCAGGCGACCGGGGAGCCCGTCGAGCGAGGCGTCCTGGAGGTACTCGGGCTCGCCCAGCCAGGCCCGCATGGCGTGCCACTGCCGGGCCGAGAGGATGACCACGCGCACGAAGCCGTCCTTGCAGCGCAGCGACGGCCACAGCGGGCCCGCGCCGGCGCGCACCTCCTCGAACTGGTCGCCCACGAACATGCGGATCGACGTGTTGGAGAGCGACCAGTCGCTCATGTTGGCGATGGCCTCGTTCACCGAGCAGTCGAGCACTTGACCCACGCCCTGCCACAGGGCGGCAAGGGTGGCGAAGGCGAACGTGCAGCTGGTGCCGTCGTCGACGAACGACGCCGGCGGCATGAGCGGGAACTTCTCGGGGCTGCCGGCCTTGAAGGCGATCGTGCCGGTGGCGGCCAGCACCCCGTCGGTGGCCTGCCGGTTGGCCCACGGGCTCGTGAGCCCGTACGGGGTGATCGAGGTCACGACCAGGTGAGGATGCCGGGCCGCCAGCGCATGGGCGTCGAGGCCCTCGCCCGGCTGGCTCGACTGGATGACCACGTCACTGTGAGCCAGCAGCTCGTGGAGGCGATCCTCCTCGGTCTCGAGGTCGAGGGCCACGCCCAGCTTGCCGGCATTGCGCATGGCCCAGAACAGGCCGATGGCGCCGTGGCGAGGCGGGAGCGAACGGGCCGGCG
>JAOBWJ010000129.1 GCA_025463335.1 Acidimicrobiales bacterium | reverse complement strand
CAGCGGGCCGGGCGACGGGCGGCCTGACGTGCGGATCGCCATGCTCGGCTGCCGGGGCGTGCCCGCCGGCTACAGCGGCATCGAGCGCCACGTCGAGGAGCTCGGCGCCCGGCTCGTCGAGCGGGGTCACGAGGTCGTCGTCTTCTGCAACAACGCCCGCGTCAGCGACCGCTCCCGCGCGCACCGGGGGATGACCCTGCGCCACCTCCCGGCCGTCCCCACCAAGCACCTGGAGACGATCACCAGCACGGCGCTGGCCACGGCGTCGGCCATGGCCGGGTTCGACATCGTCCACTTCCACGCCCTCGGCCCCGGGCTCCTGGCCCCGGCGCCCCGGCTCCTGAGTCGGGCCCGGGTGGTCCAGACCGTGCACGGGCGCGACGGGCAGCGGGCCAAGTGGGGCGGCGGCGCCCGGCTCGTGCTCGGGCTGGCCGAGCGCATGAGCGCCCGGGTGCCCGACGCCACCATCGTCGTCTCCGACACCCTTGCCGCCCACTATCGCCGGGCCTACCGGCGCGAGCCCGACGTCATCCCCAACGGGGCCACGGCACCCCGCCCGGTCGGACCCGAGGTGCTTGCCGAGCGGTTCGGCCTCCGGCCTGGCGGCTACGTCGTGTTCGTCGGTCGCCTCGTGCCCGAGAAGGCACCCGACCTCCTGGTGCGGGCCTTCGCCGGCCTGGCCACCGACCTGCGGCTCGTGGTGGCCGGCGGCTCGGCTCACACGGAGGGCTACGTCGCCGAGCTCGAGCGGCTGGCTGGCCGCGACAATCGGGTGGTGCTCACCGGCCCGGTGTACGACGATGCCTGCCAGGCGCTGCTCCGCCACGCCGCCTTGTTCGTGTCGCCATCCGACCTGGAAGCGGGGGCGCCGCTCACGCTCCTGGAGGCCGCCGCCCACGGGACGCCCGTGTTGGTGAGCGACATCGACGCCCAGCGCGAGGGGGTGCCGGTCGACGCCCCCGGCCAGCGGCTGTTCGCCGCCGGCGACGAGGCCGACCTCCAGCTGGCCCTGAAGCGGGCTCTCGCCGACCTCGACGGCGAACGTCGCGGAGCCGAGTCGATGCGCCGACGCCTGGCCGCCCGCCACGACTGGGACGCCGTCACCACCGCGACCGAGGCCGTCTACCGCCGGGTCGCCAGGCGGGAACGGGGCACGGTCGCGTCGTGACGCTGCTGGTCAACGGCCGGTTCCTCCGCGTCAAGCCGACGGGGATGCACCGCGCCGGTCGGGTGTTGCTCGACGGCATCGAGGCCGCCGGCCGCCGCATCGAGGTCCTGGCGCCGAAGGGCGTCGCCGACGAGCGGGTCGACCGCACGCTCTGGGGGCCGCCCGGGCGGGCGGGCGACCACCTCTGGGAGCAGGGCGCCCTGGCCGCCGCCGTGCGTCGCCGGCCGCTCCTCAACCTCATCAACACGGCACCGCTGACCCTGCCGCGCAACATCGTCTGGACGCACGATCTCGGGCCCCTGGTCGGGCCCCAGTGGTACCGAGGGGCGGCCGCCTACGGTCGACTGCTGCTCCTGTCGGCGCGCCGGGCCGAGGTGGTCTACGCGCCGAGCGAGCAGGTGCGGGGTGAGCTGGTGGCCGCCGGGGTGGCCGCCGGGCGCACCCGCGTGCTGCGCACCGCCGTCGACCCGCGGTTCGCTGCCGTGGACCCGGCCGCCGTCGACGAGCTCCGGGGCCGGCGGGGGCTGGACCGCCCCTACCTGCTGCACCTCGGCTGGGCCGACCCCCGCAAGGACGTGGCCACCGCCGTGGCCGCCCACCTGCAGTTGGCCGGCACCCGGCCCCACGACCTGGTGCTCGCCGGCCGCGAACACCCGGTGTTCGCGCCGGTCACGGTGCCCGAGGCACCGACCGTGCGGAAGCTCGGCTACGTCGACGACGACGATCTGCCGGCGCTGATGGCCGGTGCCGCCGCCCTGGTGTTCCCGTCGCGCTACGAGGGCTTCGGGCTGCCGCCGGTGGAAGCGATGACCGCCGGCACCCCGGCCCTGGTGTCCGACCTCCCCGCCCACCGGGAGGCGACGTGGGACGGCGCCCGGTTCCTGCCTCCCGGCGATGTCGACGCCTGGGCTGCCGCCATGGCCTGCGCCCTCGACGGCGAGGTGACGGTGCCCACGCTGCCCTCGTGGACGGCCGCCGACATGACCGGCCAGTTCCTCGCCGGGCTTCCCGCCGACTGCCAGCCCTAGTGACCTGAGTCAGAGATCCGCCGGCATCTCGACGGCCAGATGACGCCGATCGCGGCGTCCTCCCTCCTCAAAAGCCGGCAAGAGGATTCCTTCGTCAGTGCGTCCATGCGCTCGACGTCCCTGGCTCGCCGAGCTGCTAACGGACTTCTAACTCAGGTCACTAGGACGCCGTCAGCGGTAGTGGCGGGTGGCGCGCAGGGCGCCGACGACCGTGCCGACCGTCTTGAGGAGCAGCCCCAGGGCGCCCGCCTCCCAGCCGGCGCGGAGGCTGTGCCAGGCGTCGAGGAGGCCCCGCTGGAGGAGGGCGGCGCGCAGCAGCTGGCGACCGCCGGGGTCGCCGTCGCGGATGGCCTTGACGGCGACCGCGCCGGAGCCGAGGCCGTAGCTGTACATGGTGCGCAGGGCCTGGCCGGTGGTGCGCCACTGCACGTGCACCACGGCCATGCCGGGCTCGTGGCACCCCCGCCAACCGGCCCGGAGCACGCGCCGGAACAGGTCGACGTCTTCGGCGGCCCGGAACGGAGCGCCCCCGCCGAGGGCCTCGTCCATGCCCCCGACCGCCACCCAGGCCTGGCGGCGGAACGCCATGTTGGCGCCGTCGCCGCACGTGAACGGGTCGGCGTCCGGTCCGAACGAATGCGCCGGCTCGGCCTGCCGCAGCGACAGGGGGAGGCGGACCTGCCGATCGGCCCGCGCCGACCCGGTGACGAAGCCCAGCATCGGGTCGGCGGCGAAGGCGGCGAGGATGGCGGCGCCCCAGCCGGGCTCGACCCGGCAGTCGTCGTCGGTGAAGGCCACGACCGGCGCCGTGGTGGCGAGGAGCCCGGCGTTGCGGGCGCGGGCCGTACCTGGCCGCTCGACCCGGACGAGGCGGGCGCCACCGCCCTCGACCACGTGGGACATGGCCTCGGCATCGGCCGACGCCGAGTCCACCACCACCACGTCGACGCCGGGGCCGAGGTGTCGGAACGACGCCAGCGTGCCTTCGAGCAGGTGGCTCCGGTCGCGGCTGCACACGACAACGGCGAGCTCGCTCATGGCCGGCTCCGCAACACCCGGAGGAGATGGCGCATGCTGCGGGCCGGGTCGCCGAGGAGGCGGCCGGTTCGTCCGGCGAGCGACTCGGCGGCGAGGGCCCGGCGCACGAGCGGGGATGCCTCCCGGACCAGGTCCGGCAGGAGCCGGAGCCGGTCCCGTGGATTGCCGGCGGCTCGGATGCGAGCGCGGGCGGCGTGGTAGGCCACGCAATCGGGGGTCATGGCGTCGCGGTGGCGTTCCAGGAACCGCTCGTGGCCGGTGTGGCGGCCGGCCGGCTGGACGGTGAGTCGGTCAGCCCCGTTGTGGGCGCGGTAGGCGACGAGCACCTCGGGCACCACGGCCACGCCCCCGGTCCGACCACACCGGGCGAAGAGGTCCCAGTCCTCGCAGGTCGGCAGGTCCTCGGCGAACGTGGCTTCGGTGCCGGCCCGGTCGCGCGCCACCATGGCGAAGCTGGTGCCGCCGGCGAACGAGCACCACAGCAGCTCCTCGGCGGTCGGATCCGTCGGTCCCCGATGGGCCAGGCGCCGCCCGTCACCGACGATCTCGTGGTGGCAGCTCACCGCCACCAAGGTCGGCCGCGACCGCAGGACGGCCAGCTGCCGCTCGGCCTTCGCCGGGTGCCAACGGTCGTCGTCGTCGCAGAACGCCACCACCTCGGCCGACGTGGCCCGCAGGCCGGCGTTGCGGGCGGCCCCCGGGCTCCCGACGCCCGGTCCCCGCACCACCACCACGCGGCGATCCTCGGCCGCCAGGCGATCGAGCACCTCGGTCGTACCGTCGGTGGAGCCGTCGTCGACCACCACGATCTCGAGGTCGTCGACCGTCTGGGCCTGCACGCTGGCCACCGCGCCGGCGATCAGCTCAGCCCGGTTCCTGGTGGCGACGATGACCGCAAGTGCCGGCACTCAGGCCACCCCCAGAGCGGCGAGGCGGGCCCGTGCCGCCGGCACCGGCGCGTGGTGGGCGGCGACGGCGGCCCGTCCCGCGCTGGCCAGTCCGGCCCGGGCCGCCGGGTCCCGCAACACGCCGACGAGGGCGTCGGCCCACCCGGCGAGGTCGCGCACCACGGCCCCGCCCCCGTCGAGGTGAAGGCCCTCGACCCCGGCGGGGGTGGTCACGACCGGCAGCCCGTGGGCCACCGCCTCGAGCACCTTCACCTTGGGCCCGCTCGTCGGCGGGCACGGGAAGGCGAGCACGGCCAGCTCGGCCAGGAGGTCGACGCTGCGGGCCACCTCGCCCACCACCCGCACACCGGGGATGGTGCCAATGGCCAGTTGCTCGCCGCCCCGGCCGGCCACGACCAGCTCGGCGCCCGGCACGCGCTGGCGCACGTCGGGCCACACCCGGAGCAGCGACTCGAGGGCGGCCCGGTTGGGCGGCCAGTCCCAGAACGCCAGCAGGCCGGCCACCGGGCGGTCGACCGGCGCCACCGGCTCGGGCGGCAGGGCGGTGGCGATGGGGACCGCGGTGCCGCCGCACGCAGCCGCCACCCGATCCGAGAGGGCCAGCACGACGCCGGCCTGCCGGGCCGCCCGTCGGTCGGCTCGCATGTCCTGCACGTCGCGGGGCGTCGGCCGTCGGCCCAACGCGTCCACCTCGAGCCGCGTCAGGTGGCTGAACAGGACGGCATTGCTGGGAAAGGGGGCTACCGCCACGAACGAGATCGGCTCGTCGGCCAAGGCGACGGCTCCCGGTGTCGGGACCCAGCCGAGACGTCGCACGTCGGCGCGGGGTCGGATCACGGCCCGGGCCCGCGTGCGAAGGCGCGCCTCGGGCGGCACCGGCTGCCACCGGGCCCACGGGGGCAGGGGCCCGTCCGGCGGCGACGGTCGCCACGACGTCACGTCGAGCTCGTGGCCGAGCGCGACGACGCCCTCGCAGAAGGCGTGGAGGGTGCGTCCCGACGCGTTCCCCTCGGCCTCGGGCAGATGCCCGCTGAGCAGCGACACCCTCACGGGCGGGCCAGGTGGGCTTCGACGACGCGGGTAGCGACTGCCCACCGGCGCAGCCGGAGCGCCGGGACGAACAGGGCCAGCCCGAGCCCGAGCAGGCCGAGCCAGACGGGCGCCGTCCGGGCGACGGTGGGCCGGACCCACCGCGGAGCCGCAGCGCTCCCGAGGCCGGCTCGGGCGCCGAGGTGGCGCCCGGTGATCACTGCCACCGCGTCGCGAGCGCCCTCGAAGCGCTGCAGGCTGGACGCGGCGATGCGGATCTCGGTGATGCCGCTCAGCGGCGCGCTCTCCCGGCACGCCAGCCCGACGCCCGGGGTGGCCCGCCCATAGAGCTCGATCTCGCCGCAGACGGTGCGGCGCAGCACCTCGTCGCCGTAGTAGGGGGGCTTCGGGTCGACCGCTTCGCGTGCGGGGCTCAGCAGGGCGTAACGCGCCGTCCCGACGACCTGGCGGGGCCATGCCATGGCCAGCACGGTGCCGGCGGCCACGGCGACCAGCACGACCCCTGCCCGCCCGGCGGACTCCCGCCAGACCGGTACTCGGCCCCCGGCCTGCTCACCGAGGACGACGCCGCCGCCGACCAGCAGCCAGAACACGGCGGCCGACCCGCCGAGCGAGAAGAGGTCGAACGAGGCGGCGCCGAAGGCACCGGCCACCACGCCGGCCGTCATGGCTGCGCCCGCCGACCGTCCGAGCCGGGACCGAGCTCGAAGGCTCCGGGCCGTCGCACCGATGGCCACGGCCACGGTGACCACCAACCACGTGGCGCCGACGACGCCGAACTGGCCGTACGCCCGCTGATAGCTGGCATCCGTCGTGGGGATGCCGGCGCGGTCGAGGCCGCCGATGCCGAGGCCCTGCACCGGC
>JAOBWJ010000052.1 GCA_025463335.1 Acidimicrobiales bacterium | reverse complement strand
GCCCGCCAAGCCCTGGACTGACGGGAAGCGGGGCCGCGTAGCCTGCGCGCGTGTCCGGCCGGTCCTTCCAGTTCGAGGCGACCCTCTGGGAGCACGACGGACCAGCAGCCTGGTACTTCATCAGCCTGCCCCACGACGAGGCCGACGTCATCGACGAGACCTCCGGGCGCCGAAACGGCTTCGGCTCGATCCGCGTCAAGGTGCGGATCGGCTCGACTCGCTGGTCGACGTCGATCTTCCCGGACAGCAAGCACGCCACCTTCGTCCTTCCGGTCAAGAAGGCAGTCCGCACCGCCGAGGGACTCGCAGCAGGCTGCATCGTCAGCGTGGAACTCGAGGTCGTCGATTGACTCCGTGAACGTCCGCAGCCGACGGGTAGAGCCGTGCCATGACGATCAAGGTCGGCACGTCGTCGTGGACCGATCCCACGCTCGTCCGCGACACCGACTTCTACCCGCCGGGTGCCAGTAGCGCCGAGGAACGCCTGCGCTACTACGCCTCGATCTATCCCGTGGTCGAGGTCGACTCCACGTTCTACGCCCCGCCCGCCAAGACGACGGCCGAGGCCTGGGTCGAGCGGACGCCGCCCGACTTCCGGTTCGAGATCAAGGCGTTCGGCCTGTTCACCGGCCACCCCGTGCAACCCAAGTCGCTCTGGCCCGACCTCCGCGAAGCGGTGCTCCCCGAGCACGCCGACAAGAAGCGCCTCTACAACTCCCACCTCGAACCCGAAGCGCTGGAGCAGGCCTGGGCACGGTTCGACCATTCGCTTCGGCCGCTGCACGAGGCCGACAAGCTCGGCGCCGTCGTGTTCCAGTGGCCGCCCTGGTTCACGGCCAAGAAGGCCAACCGCCAGATCCTCGAGGCGCTGCCGGGCCGCCTGCCGGACTACCGGATCGCCGTCGAGTTCCGGCACGGCTCCTGGCTCGGAGAGGACGACCGCGAGCGCACCCTGTCGCTCCTGGAAGCGGCCGGCCTCGTCTACGTCGTCGTGGACGAGCCACAAGGCTTCAAGACCTCAGTGCCACCCGTCGTGGCCGCGACCTCCGACCTGGCCATGGTCCGGTTCCACGGTCACAACGCCGAGAACTGGCAGGCCAAGAACATCACGCCTGCCGAACGATTCCGCTACCTCTACTCGGCGGATGAGCTCGCCCAATGGGTCACGCCGCTGCGCCAGCTCGACGAGCAGGCCAACGAGACCCACGCGCTCATGAACAACTGCTACCAGGACTTCGGCGTTCGCAACGCCCACGACCTTGGCGCGCTCCTCGGCGAAGGACTCCAGGACAACGCGCCCGAGCCGACGTTCGACCCGGCGACCTGAGTCGTCACGACGGCACGGAAGCGAGGTCGAAAACGACAAAACCGCAGGCCTTGCCTGCGGCTTTGTTCTTGCAGCCCCAACGGGATTCGAACCCGTGTCGCCACCTTGAGAGGGTGGTGTCCTAGGCCTCTAGACGATGGGGCCGTGCACTTGCTGGTTGTCACCCGGTCGAGACCGGGAGCTCGGGGGCAGGGACTCGAACCCCGAATAACTGCTCCAGAGGCAGTTGTGTTGCCGATTACACCACCCCCGAACGGGCGAGGGGTCAGATTAGCGGCTCAGCGCTGAGCTGCGAACGCGAGCGACCTTGGTGTCCAGGTCGACGAGCCGGTGGTAGCCCAGGATCCGCCCGAAGCCGACCGCCAGGGTCTCGTGGATCAGGTGCCCCGTGGTGACTCTGTCGGGGGCGTCGGTGGCCGGGGAGGCATGCCCGTCGAGCCCGACCTCGCCGGCGATGTGCTCGACCCGGAGCGAGTGGTAGGGGCTGGACACCAGCACCACCTTGGTGATGCCCTCCTTGCGCAGGAACCGGGCGGCGGCGGCGAGGCTCTGCCACGAGTTGCGGCCGTCGGTCTCCAATCGCAGCGCCGAGTCGGGGATGCCGGCTCGACGGAGGTAGTCGGCCGACGCCGACGCCTCGGTGAACTTGTCGCCGGGCGCTCGCCCTCCGGTGAGCACCACCACCGGGGCGATCTTGGCCTCGTAGAGCTGGGCGGCGTGGTCGAGCCGAGCCTTGAGCACGGGTGACGGCGTCCCGTTGTACTGGGCCGCGCCCAGCACGATGATGGCCTGCGACGGGCGGGCGTCGTCCCGGCGCGACGCCGACCACACCTGCACGAAGGTGACGGCGAAGTACCCCACGATCACCAAGCCCAGGAGCACGCCGAGCTTGAAGAACCGCCGTATCAAAGGCGCGAGCGGGCCGCGGCGAGCCGGGCCAGCGTCTTCTCCCGCCCGAGGACCTCGAGCGATTCGAACAGCGGCGGCCCCACCGTGCGGCCGGTGACCGCGACCCGGACGGGCGCCTGCGTCTTGGACAGCTTGAGACCCAGCCCCTCCCCCACGGCCAGCAGCGCTTCCTTGAGCACGTCGGCCTGCCACTCGGCATCGGCGTAGGCGGCGGCGGTGGCGTCGAGGATGTCGGCGGCGCCCTCCTTCATGGCCTTGGCCCACGACGCCTCGTCGTCCGGCGCCTCGTCGAGGAAGATGAAGTCGACCATGGCCGGCACCTCGCCGAGGACGGCCACCCGCTCCTGCACCAGCGGGGCCAGCCGGCGGAACGTGTCCACGTCGGCCTCGGCGCCCCAGACCTCGCGGCGCACGAACGGCAGGGCCCGCTCGATGAACTCGTCGAGCGGCAGCTCCCGGATGGCGTCGCCGTTGAACGCCCGGAGCTTGGCCACGTCGAAGAACCCGGCCGACTTGCCGATGTCCTCCAACCGGAACACCTCGACCATCTCCTCGACCGTCATGCGCTCCCGTCCATCGGGGGGCGACCAGCCCACCAGGGCGAGGTAGTTGAGGATGACCTCGGCCAGGTAGCCCTCGTCGCGGTACTGCTCGAGCGCCACCGGGTCGCGCCGCTTCGACAGCTTCTGGCGCTTCTCGTTCACGATCATCGGCAGGTGGGCGAACACGGGGTGCTCGCCGTAGCCGAGCGCGTCCCACAGCAGCAGGTACTTGGGCGTGTTGGGGAGGTGGTCATCGCCCCGGATCACGTGGGTGATGCTCATGTCGCCGTCGTCGACCACGTTGGCCAG
Organism: Acidimicrobiales bacterium; assembly: GCA_025463335.1. Lineage (GTDB taxonomy): Bacteria > Actinomycetota > Acidimicrobiia > Acidimicrobiales > CADCSY01 > RYN-34. The sequence goes on along the minus strand of JAOBWJ010000052.1, from coordinate 13,173 downwards.
CAGGAAGATCGCCGCCCCGTTGGAGCGCACGAGGACGAAGTCCTCGATGGTCGAGTTCTCGAAGGCCGGGTCGCCCCGCACCACGTCGTGGACAACCGTCGTGCCCTCGTCGGGCGTGCGGAAGCGGAGGGCCCGACCCTCGCCCGAACCCAGACCCCGATCGCGACAGAAGCCGTCGTAGCCGGGCGGGCCGCCCCGCTCCTTGGCCCGGGCCTCGACGTCCTCCCGGGTGCAGTCGCACCAGTAGGCCCGACCGTCGGCCTCCAGCTTGGCGGCGGCGGCCGCGTACAGCTCGGCCCGCTCCGACTGGCGGTACAGCTCGTCCCAATCGAGGCCCAGCCAGCGCAGGGCGTCGTAGATCATGTCGACCCACTCCTCCCGGTTGCGCTCGGCATCGGTGTCCTCGATGCGCAGGACGAACGTGCCGCCCTGCTGCCGGGCATAGAGCCAGTTGTAGAGGGTGGTGCGCACGCTGCCCACGTGGAAGAAGCCAGTGGGCGAGGGGGCCATACGCACCCGTACGGGACGGGTCGTCACCGAACCGAGGCTACCGGGGGCACGATGGTCGGATGGATCCGGAAGTGCGGGCCGCGCACGAGTGGTTCGAAGGGAACAGCGGGTGGGCCCCGCCCGACGAGGACACCCTCGACGAGTGGGCCGCGGACGGCGTCTCCAAGGCCCCCGACGACTGCGTCACCACCGTCGAGGGGACCTGCAGCCACGGCCTCGCCTCCTGGCACCGGGTCCTCGCCGCCCTCGAGAGCTGAACCCGCGACGGATCGTCTACAGATCTGTAGACGATCCGTCGCGGGTTCGCTCGGGTCAGGTGGGGACGGACCCGCCGTTGATCTCGATGGTCTGGGCGGTGACCCAGGACGCCTCGTCGGACGCCAGCCACACGCACGCCGCGCCGACGTCCTCCGGGGTGCCGGTGCGTCCCACCGGGATGGCCCGCGCCAGATGGCCGGTGACCTCCGGGTCCTTCAGCTGCATGAGCCCGAGGGCGACGGTGTTGGCGGTCACGCCGCTCCTGGCCACCTCCAAGGCGAGCGTCCGGGTGAACGACAGCCCGCCGCCCTTGCCGGCGCTGTAGGGCGACACCCCGATGGCCACCCCGTTGGTGCCGGCGCCAGAGGAGATCGTGATGATGCGGCCCCAGCCCCGTTCGCACATGCCGTTGACCACGGCCCGGCAGCAATGGAGGACGCCGTAGAGGTTGACCCGGATGGGGCCCTCCCACGCCGCCGGGTCCATCTCCCGGAACGGCTGCGGGCGCATGCCCTCGGCCCCACCGTTGCCAGCGTTGTTGACCAGGATGTCGACCGGGCCGACGGCCTCGACGGCGGCTGTCACCGCGTCCCAGTCGGTGACGTCGAACGGAGCGGCGACGGCCTTGCCCCCGGCGGCCACGATCGCGTCCACCGTGGCCTGGGCCCGCTCGGCGACGTAGTCGTTCACGGCGACCGTGGCCCCCTGAGCGGCGAGCATGCGGGCGATGCCGGCGCCCACGTTCTGCCCGGCCCCGGTGACGAGCGCGGTGCGCCCGGTCAGGTCGAACATCACGGTGCTACCTCCTGCCAGCGGCGGGCCATGGCCAGCCGCTCGGCGATGGGTGGGTGGGACGCGTTGAGTCTCTTCCACGTCGAGGGGTCGACGTCGGCCTTGTTGGTCTCGGCCAGGCGGCGGAACACCTGGCTGAAGGCGTCCGGGTCGCCGAGCACGTCGAGGGCGTAGATGTCGGCCTGGCGCTCATCGGCCCGGCTCAACCACGACGTCACCAGGTTCACGGCCACGAACCCAGCGGGGAACAGCGTGAAGAAGATCGGGATGGCGGCCGGATCGCGCACCGTCGTGACGCCACCGAGGTCGAGCAGCCAGCCCCATTGCAGCAGGGCCCACGACCCGAGGAACAAGACGAGCTGCACGAAGATGATCACCGGCAGCTTCCGGCGCAGGTGGGCGTGCTTCCAGTGGCCGAGCTCGTGGGCGACGACCTGCACGATGACGTCATGGGGCCAGGCGAGGAGGGTGTCGTAGATCACCACCCGCCGGGTGCGGCCCAGTCCGGCCACGTAGGCGTTGCCGGCCAGCGACCGCCGGCTGGCGTCGGCCACCAGCACGCTGGAGATGTCGAGCCCGCACTGCCGGGCCACCCCGAGGATGCGGGCGAGCAGGACCTCGTCGTCCATCGGCGTGAACTTGTTGAACAGCGGAGCGATGACGATCGGGTACAGCAGGCCGAGCAGCACGGTGAACGCCGAGAACAGCAGCCACCCCCACAGCCACCACAGGTCGGTGGCCCGGATCACCGCCCACAGCGGCACGAGCAGCACGAGCGAGGTCACCACCCCGACGAGGAAGTTCTTGAGCTGGTCGGCCACGAAGCCGCCGGTCGTCTGTGTGCTCAGGCCCCAGCGCCGGTCATGGACGAGCTCCCGCCAGGCGTCGAACCAGGGCCCCACCACGAACTCGAGCGACGTGAACGCGACGACCACGACCACGGCCTCGAGGGCCCAGCCCCGCAGGTCCAGGTCCCGCAACAACCGGGGGCCGGCCTCGCCGAGGATGAAGGCCAGGGCCACGGCCGTGCTGAACGCGAACCGCACCCGGTTCAGCCGCTCGATGGGCTTGTTGTAGGAACGCCCCCGGGCGATCTCCTCGGCGTCGAACCAGGCGGCGGCGTCGGCCGGCACCCGCTTCCAATGGGAGAGCACCGTCATGCCAGGTGCTCGAGCAGCAGGGGAACCAACGGGTCGACCAGAAGGCCATGGAGCACGACGATGGGCACGACGGTCGACGCTAGTGACCTGGGTCCTGGGTCCGGTGCTTCAGAGCAGGAGATCGATGCGGGCCGACAGCGGTGGGTTGGCGGCAGCGTCGTGGTCGACGGCGGGCGGGCCCAGGATCATCTCGTCGGCCAGCCCGGTGACACGCTGTCGCCACTGCTGGTGAGGTGTGAGCGTCGGGCTCATGTACCTCGGTCCGGTCTCGGAGGCGAGCAGCTCCATCAGGCGTGCGCCTCCAGCTGCCACAGGAGCAGCTCGTTGAGCCGGTCGGGCGCCACCTCGGGCACCCAGTGCGACACGCCGTCGAAGACCTCGAACCGGTAGGGGCCGGAAACGTGATCGGCCGTCCAGGCCGCGCCCTCCTGGGCGATGGCGATGTCGTCGGTGCTCCACACGAACAGCGTGGGCACCTCGATGTCACCCAGCTCGCCTCCCTGGAAGTCGAACGCCCGGTACCAGTTGAGCGCGGCCTCGATGGCACCCGGCTGGGTGAGCACCCGCACGTGCTCCTCGACGTCGTCGTCCAGCCCGCTGGCCGAGAAGGCGAACCGCAGGCCGGCCCCGCCGTCAGCGACCATGGCGTCGCCCGCCCCCGGTGCCTGGAAGTCGGCGATGTACGACGACTTGGTGGCCTGCGCGCTCGCCGGGTCGGACAGGGCCCGGGCGAACGCCTTCAGGTGGGGCACGGAGACGATCGTGAGCGTCCGCAGCCGCTCGGGAGCGGCGGCGGCCACGTGCCATGCCACGATGGCGCCCCAGTCGTGGCCCACGAGATGAAACCGTTCGGCCCCGAGGGCGTCGGCGAACCCGAGCGCGTCGCCCACAAGCTCGCCGACCGCGTAGTGCGCGACCCCGTCGGGACGGGCGCCGGGTGAGTAGCCCCGCTGGTCGGGCGCCACCGCCCGGTAGCCGGCCTTGCCCAGCGCGGTCAGCTGGTGGCGCCACTCCCACCACGTCTGGGGGAACCCGTGGAGCAGGAGGACGAGCTCGCCGTCGTCCGGCCCTTCGGCCATGGCCCGGAACCGGAGATCGCCGACGACGAGCTCGAGCTCCTCGGCCACGTCAGCCCAGACCGAGCAGGGACCGCCATTGGCTGGGGAACCGCTGCGCCACCTCGCCGTGGCTGAGCAGGAGGGTGGCCTCGGGCACCTGGTCGACGATCGCCCGCTGGTCCTCGTAGCGGTGGGCGCAGGCCTCGAACATCGGCACCCGCAGGTCGAGCAGCTCCTGGGGGGCGTCGCCCAGGAAGCCCCAGACGCGGAAGGCGATGTCGAGGTCGTGGATCACCGGCGCCCGCCCGTAGAGCGATGCCCGGGCGGTGGCCACGCCCACGCAGCCGATGATGGCGTCGTGGTGGGTCTCGGGCTTGCGCACCTGGAGCTTGTCCTCGTACACGTGAGCCAGCTTGAGGGCGAAGCCCTGGTCGGGGCCGGGCCGGCCCATCTCCGGGCCCAGGGGCCGGTTGGCCACCAGCTCGCCCGGCCGGTCGGACACCCAACGATCGGGTGCCGGCACGTCGAGCCCACGACGGGGCTGCTCGGCGAGCGTGTTCGGGACGTACTGGGGGGCGGCCACGGCGCTATTCAACCAGCCGTGTGGAGCAGGCCGTAGACCACTGAGTCGCACAGGGCCTGCCACGACGCCTCGATGATGTTCTCGGACACGCCGATGGTCGACCACGAGGCCTCGCCGTCGGTTGCGTCGAGCAGCACGCGCGTCACGGCGCCGGTGCCCTTGTTGGTGTCGAGCACCCGCACCTTGTAGTCGGTCAGGTGCATGCGGGCGAGCTGCGGGTAGCGGGCGCCGATGGCGTCCCGCAGGGCCCGGTCGATGGCGTTGACCGGGCCGTTGCCCTCGGCCGTGCGGATGACCCGCTCCCCCTCGACGAGGAGCTTCACCGTGGCCTCGGTCCGCGAGTCGTGCGGGCCCGACTCGTCGTGGATGACCCGGAGCGACTCGAGCTCGAAGTACGGCTGCTTCCAGCCGGTGACGTCGCGGATCAGCAGCTCCATGGAACCGTCGGCCGCCTCGAAGTGGAAGCCCTTGTGCTCGAGCTCCTTCAGCCGGTCGGCCACCTCCCCCGACTGCTTGCCGTCGAGCTCGATGCCCAGCTGGGTGGCCTTCATCTGGATCGACGAGCGCCCGGCCAGCTCGGACATCACGAAGCGGGTGCCGTTGCCGATGGACTCGGGATCGACGTGCTCGTAGGCGTCCTTGCGGCGGGAGATGGCGCTGGTGTGGAGGCCGGCCTTGTGGGCGAAGGCCGAGACACCGACGTAGGCCTGCTGGGGGTTCATGGTGATGTTCACCAGCTCGGCGATGTGATGCGAGACCGATGTGAGCAGCGGCAGCCGGTCACGCGGGATCGTCTCGATGCCCATCTTCAGCGTGAGGTTCGGGATGATCGACGTGAGGTTGCAGTTGCCGGTGCGCTCGCCGTAGCCGTTGATCGTGCCCTGCACCTGGGTGGCGCCACCGCGCACACCGGCCAGGGCGTTGGCCACGCCGCAGCCGGTGTCGTCGTGCAGGTGCACGCCGATCTTGGCGTCGCCCTGGAAGTGGGTGACGACCGAGCGGACCGACTCCTCGACCTCGTGCGGCAGGGTGCCGCCGTTGGTGTCGCAGAGCACGAGCGTGCCCACGCCCGACTCCACCGCCGCCTCCAGCACACGCAGCGAGAACTCGGGGTTGCGCTTGAAGCCGTCGAAGAAGTGCTCGGCATCGAAGAGCACGTCGAGGCCGGACGACCGGAGGAACGCCACCGAGTCGCGCACCATGGCCACACCCTCCTCGAGCGTGGTCTGGAGGGCGTCGGTGACGTGGTAGTCCCAGCACTTGCCCACGATGCACACGGCCGACGTCTTGGCCTTCACCAGGTTGGCCAGGGTCGGGTCTTCGTCGACCTTGCCCAACGGCCGACGGGTCGAGCCGAACGCCACCATGGTCGACGTCTTCAGATCGAGCTCGCCGTGGATGCGCTGGAAGAACTCGTCGTCCTTGGGGTTGGCTCCCGGCCAACCCCCCTCGATCCAGTGCACGCCCAGCAGATCGAGCTGCTCGGCGATGCGCAGCTTGTCGTCGACGGTGAGGGAGATGCCCTCGAGCTGCGACCCGTCCCGGAGGGTCGTGTCGTAGATCTCGACCGCCGTGGGCAGCCCGGGCTCAACTGACATGTTCGTTCCACTCCTGGTACTGCTCGAGCTCGCCCTTCACGGCTTTGAAGAACGTGTCCTGGATCTGGCGCGTGACCGGACCGGGGTCGCCCAGGTCGCGGTCGTCGACGGAGCGGACGGGGACGACCTCGGCGGCCGTCCCCGAGAGGAACGCCTCGTCCGCGGTGTAGAGGTCGGAGCGGACGATGTTGGCCTCGACGTATTCGATGCCGTGGTCGCGGGCGATGGTGCGGACCGCGTCCTGGGTGATGCCCTCGAGGGCGCCGGCCGTGACGGGCGGCGTGATGATCCGGCCGTTCTTGACGATGAAGAGGTTATCACCCGTGCACTCCGACACGAAGCCCTGGGGCGACAGCAGCACGGCCTCGTCGTAACCGGCCTTGATGGCCTCGACCTTGGCCATCGAGGAGTTGATGTACATGCCGGTGCCCTTGGCCGCCGGCGGCATCGAGTTCACGTCGTGGCGCTGCCAGGACGAGATCTTCAGGCGGATGCCGTTCTTGATGCCCTCGTCGCCGAGGTACGCGCCCCACTCCCAGCAGGCGATGGACACGGCGACGCTGCACGGCAACGGGTTGAGGCCCATCTCGCCGTAGCCCAAGTAGACGATCGGGCGGATGTAGCAGGAGTTCAGGCCGTTCTCCCGGACGGTGTCCTTGGTGGCCTGGATGAGCTCGTCGACCCCGAACGGGATGTCGAGCATGAAGATCTTGGCGCTGTTGAACAGGCGCTCGATGTGGGGCGTGAGGCGAAACACGGCCGGACCGGTCTTGGTCTCGTACGCCCGGATGCCCTCGAACACGCCGAGGCCGTAGTGCAGCGAGTGGGTGAGCACGTGGACCTTGGCCTCGTGCCACGGCACCAGCTCGCCATCCATCCAGATGACCTTCGACTCTGCGAGCGGCATGTCAGACCCTTTCTGCGACGAGATCGCCGATGGTGTTCGGTGTGGGGTTGGACGACTGGACGTCGTCCAGGGCCTTGCGGATGCGGGCGCCGGCCTCGGCCTCGCCCAGGAACTCGAGCAGCATCGCGGCGGAGAGGATCTGCGAGCTGGCATTGACGCGGTCGGTGCCCAGGCTGTCGTGGGCCGAGCCGTGGACCGGCTCGAACATCGAGGGCGCCGTGCGGTCGGGGTTCAGGTTGCCGGTGCCGGCGAACCCGACCCCGCCCGATACCGCTCCGGCCAGGTCGGTGAGGATGTCGCCGAAGAGGTTGTCGGTGACGATGACGTCGTAGCGCTGGGCGTCCTCGACCATGTAGATGCAGGCGGCGTCGATGTGGTTGTAGGCCGTCTCGACCTCCGGGTACTCGGCCTTGACCTCGTTGAACGTGCGCTGCCACAGATCGCCGGCGAACGTCAGGACGTTGGTCTTGTGCACCAGGGTGAGGTGCCGGCGCGGCCGGGTCATGGCCAGCTCGAAGGCGTAGCGGACGCAGCGTTCGACGCCCATGCGGGTGTTGACCGAGCCCTGGGTCGCGATCTCGTGGGGGGTGCCCTTGCGGAGGAAGCCGCCCTCACCGGCGTAGGAGCCCTCGGTGTTCTCCCGGATCACCACGAAGTCGAGGCCGTTGCCGTGGAACGGGCGCAGGTTGATGTACTGATCGAGGTCGAACCGGAGCCTGAGGATGATCCCCCGCTCGACGGTGCCGGGCGGGACCACGGTGTCGCCGATGGGCGGCCCCAGGGGACCCTTGAGGATGGCGTCGCAGGCGCGGATGCGTTCGAGGTCGGCATCGTCGAGCACGTGACCGTCGAGCGCGTAGCGATCGGCGCCCAGGTCGAACGTGACCTCCTCGAAGTCGACGCCGGCGGCGCGCATGACCTTGACGGCCTGGGCCACGATCTCCGGGCCGATGCCGTCGCCGCCGATCACACCGATTCGATGGGCCATCGCTTTTGAGCTCCTTACAAACGAAAGACCGCCTCCCGAGGGAGACGGTCGACAAGCGCACGCCGGGACATCGGCGTGCGCTACACGATGATGATTACGGCGAAGGTCGTGGTGCCGGGCATCACGGGGAAGTGTAGGCCAGCAGTACCCTGAATGTCATGGCTGATCGGCAAGAGCTCTCCCCCACTGCATACGCCCGACTTCACGCAGAGCTGTCGGAGCTGACCGGCGAGGGCCGCATCGACATCGCCAACAAGATCGAGACGGCTCGGGCGCTGGGCGACCTGTCCGAGAACGGCGACTATCACGCCGCCAAGGACCAGCAGGGCCAGATGGAAGCCCGCATCCGCCAGCTCCAGGGGATCCTCCAGGACGCCACCGTCGTCGAGAACGCGGCCGACGACGGCACGGTGGGCGTGGGTTCGATCGTCGAGATCCGCTTCACCGGCGACGAGGACACCGAGACCTACCTCGTCGGCCACATCGAGGAGCGCCACGAGGAGTACGAGGTCGTGTCCCCCGGATCGCCGCTCGGCTCTGCCCTCGTCGGCAAAGCGGCCGGCGAGAAGACCAAGTACGAGGTCAACGGCAACAGCATCGACGTCGAGATCGTGAGCGTCGGCACTGCCTAAAACCCCCACCCTCCCGCCGGGACGGCACGTTGACCTTCCCGGTCGCGGCCGCACGTTCATCCGCGAGCTGAGCGGGCCGCCCGGGGCGCCCACCGTGTTCCTGCTCCACGGGTGGACGGCGAGCGCAGATCTCAACTGGTATCCGTTCTACGAGCCGCTGGCCGAGCACTACCGAGTGCTGGCCATCGACCACCGGGGGCACGGGCGCGGCATCCGCTCTCGCAAGCCGTTCCGCATCACCGACTGCGCCGACGACGCCGCCGCCCTGCTCGACGTGCTGGAGATCCCCTCGGTGATCGCCGTCGGCTACTCGATGGGAGGCCCGGTGGCCCAGCTCCTGTGGCGCCGCCACCCCCGTCTGGTCGAGGGCATGGTCCTGTGCGCCACCAGCCGCACGTTCAACAGCCGGCCACGCGAACGGGTGCGTTTCATCGCCCTGGGCGCCGCCGCCGTCGGGGCCCAGGTGGTGCCGCGGTCGCTCACCCGCGACGCCGTCGCCCGGTTCATCGAGAACCGGCGCACCGCCGGCCCCACCGAGGGCTGGGCGGTCGACGAGTTCGCCCGGAACGACTGGACGGCCATCCTGCAGGCGGGTCGCTCCCTGGGCCGGTTCGATTCCCGGTCCTGGATCGGAGAGGTCGACATCCCCACCGCGGTGGTGGCCGTGATGGGCGACTCCATGGTCGCCCCTCGCCGTCAGGTGGCCCTGGCCCGCTCGATCCCGGACGCCACCCTCCTGCCGGTGCAGGGCGACCACACCGTGTGCGTCACCCACCCGCACCGGTTCGGGCCGGTCCTGCTGGAGGCGTGCGCCGACGTGGCCCATCGGGTGGCGAGCGCGGCCTGAGCGGCGACTGATGAGGCGTGCGGCCAGTCGAGCGACCCAGAAGATCGGGCGTACTGCGGGGGCTGCGCAAAGACCAAAGACGCACCCAGGGGGAGGGCGGCCCGACCGTTCTTTGTCGCGTTTGACGTCGTCAGGACGCCAAACGCGACAATGAACGGGTCAGCGGCACGTTCGACACGACCAGTCCGCACTCGGAGCGTCTTTGTTCTTTACGGGGCGATCCCCTGCGCCTGCCCGGGCGCCTGCCCCTGCGCCTGCCAGGGCCGCCTACCTCGCTCCGCTCACGTAGGCGCGGCCGCGAACCGCTTCAGGCGGAGGCTGTTGGTGAGGACGAAGATGCTGGAGAAGGCCATGGCGGCGCCGGCGATCATCGGGTTCAGGAACCCGGTGGCGGCCAGCGGGATGGCGGCGACGTTGTAGGCGAACGCCCAGAAGAGGTTGGCCTTGATCGTCGCCAAGGTCTTGCGAGACAGCCGGATTGCATCGGCGGCGGCCCGGAGATCGCCCCGCACGAGGGTGAGGTCGGAGGCCTCCATGGCCACGTCGGTGCCGGTGCCCATGGCGAGGCCCAGGTCGGCCTGGGCGAGCGCAGCGGCGTCGTTGACACCGTCGCCCACCATGGCGACCACCGCGCCTTCCGCTTGGAGGCGCCGGACGACGTCGACCTTGTGCTCGGGCAGGACCTCGGCGATGACCTCGTCGATGCCGACCTGGGCGGCGACCGCACGGGCGGCACGCTCGTTGTCGCCGGTGACCAACAGCGGGCGGAGCCCGAGCCGCCGGAATGAGGCGACTGCTTCGGCCGACGTCGGCTTGACGGTGTCGGCCACGACGACGACAGCTCGGACCTCGCCGTCCCAGCCGGCGACGATGGCCGTGCGCCCGAGCGCCTCGGCCGCCACCATGCCGGCCGCCAGCTCCCCGGAGAGGCGGAGGCCCCAGTCGGCGAGGAACCGTTCGCGGCCGGCGACGACGGCATGTCCGTCGACGACGCCCTGGACGCCGAGGCCCTGGGTGCTGGCGAAGGACTCGACCGCGGGGAGCGCACCGAGCTCGGCGCGGGCGCCGGCGGCGATCGCCTGGGCGATCGGGTGCTCGGAGGCGTCCTCCACGGCGCCGACGAGCCGGAGCACCTCGGTGCGGCTGGTGCCGGTCGCCGTGATGACCTCGACCAGCGCCATGTGGCCGGTGGTGACCGTGCCGGTCTTGTCGAGGACGATCGTGTCGACCTTGCGCGTCGATTCGAGGACCTCGGGGCCCTTGATGAGGATGCCGAGCTGCGCTCCCCGACCGGTGCCGACGAGCAGCGCTGTCGGCGTCGCCAGACCCAGGGCGCAGGGGCAAGCGATGATCAGCACCGCCACCGCAGCGGTGAAGGCGTCGGCGGCGGTGGCGCCGTTGCCGATCCACCAGCCGAGGGTGGCGACCGCGAGGGCGACGACGACCGGGACGAACACGGCGGAGATCCGGTCGGCGAGCCGCTGCACGGCGGCCTTGCCCGTCTGGGCCTCGGTCACCAGGCGGGCGATCTGGGCGAGGGCGGTGTCGGCGCCCACCCGGGTGGCCCGCACGAGGAGCCGGCCGCCGGCGTTGACCGTGGCCCCGGCGACGTCGTCGCCCGGACCGACCTCGACCGGGACCGACTCGCCGGTGAGCAGCGACGCGTCGATGGCGGACGTGCCCTCCTCGACGACTCCGTCGGTGGCGACCTTCTCGCCGGGGCGGACGACGAACAGGTCGCCCACAGCGAGCTGTTCGACGGGGACGCGAACCTCGACCCCGTCCCGCAGGACGGCGACGTCCTTGGCCCCCAGCTCGAGCAGGGCGCGCAGCGCGGCTCCGGCCCGACGCTTGGCCCGACCCTCGAAGTAGCGGCCGCCGAGGATGAACACGATGACGACCGTGGCCACCTCGAAGTAGATCTCGTTGGCGCCGGCACCGGCCGAGGGGGTGAAGTCGAACCTCATGCGCATGGCGGGATCGCCGGCCTCGCCGATGAACAGGGCCCACAGCGACCAGGCGAACGCCGAGAGGGTGCCGAGCGAGATGAGCGAGTCCATGGTGGCCGAGCCGTGACGCAGGTTCATCCAGGCGGCACGGTGGAACGGCCAGCCGCCCCACAGGACGACCGGGCCGGCGAGGGCGAGAGACAGCCACTGCCAGCTGTCGAACTGCGTCGCCGGGATCATGGCTAGGACCAGGACGGGAAGCGTCAGCACCACAGAGCCGAGCAGCCGAGTGCGAAGGCTGCGGAGCCGGATGTCGTGCTCGTCCTCCACCGGCTCGCCGGTGACCACCACCTGGTCGCCGGCGACCAGGCGTGCGGAGTAGCCGATCGATTCGACGGCGCCGACCAGGTCGTCGGTCGTGACCGATGGGTCGGCCACGACGGCGGCCGTCTCGGTGGCGTAGTTCACGAGGGCTTCGACGCCGTCGATCTTGTTGAGCGTCTTCTCGATGCGCGCCGCGCACGAGGCGCACGTCATGCCCCCGAGCGAGAGCTCGATGGTCTTGGAAGTCGCGGTCGTGGTCATCGGGAGGCCTCTCGGGCATCGACGGTGAAGGCGGCGGTGCGCACCTGGTCGCCGTGTCGGAACTGTAGGAAGAGCCGGTAGGCGCCGGCTGTCGGGAAGTCGGCCTCGAACTCGAGGCGGTCCTCGTCGGCGTGGACGTGGAGGTAGGCGAGGTCGCCATCGCGCAGCGCGACGAGGTGGCCTCGGGCGCCGAGGTACTCGGGGATGTCGGTGATCGCCTTGCCGTTCCGGCGGATCGTGAACTCGAGCGTCGACTCCTCCCCCGCCACGACGTCACCGTCGAGCTCGACCGTGTACCCGTCGGCGGCGTCGGCGACCATCGAGGGCGCCGGGAGTGCGGTCGGCTGGAAGGTGCCGGCGACGAAGATGTCGGTGCCGAGGGTGTGCTTCTCGCCGTCGACCACGAAGTCGGCATAGGCCCGGTAGACGCCGGGATCGGCGAGGGTGAGGGTGGTCGACCAGGTGCCATCCGCCGACATGGTGGGGTGCAGGTGCAGGAAGCCGGTGAGGTCGCGGCGCACGACGATGAAGTGCATCCGCTTGGTGTGCTCGATGTCGAAGTCGGTGACGGTGCCGTCCTCGCCGCTGATCGTGAACTCGAGCGTCGTGGCCCGTCCTGCGGGGAGGGTGTCGATGGCGGCGTGGAGCTGGTAGCCGTCGGCGGCCGATGCCAGGCCCGGGATGGTCCCGCCGCCGGCACTCATGCCCTGGTGCGCGGCGACGGGTGCCGCGTTGGAGAGGCCGACCGGCTCGGCGGCGCTGCCGACGGCGACGCTGCCGGCGAGCACGGCGCCGAGGAGGACGGCGTAGAGGCCGAGTTTGGCGGGGGCGTTCACCCCAAGGACGATACCCCATGGGGGTACCAGTGGCAACCGGCTGCGTCGGATGGCGATGATTCTCGAACGATGCAACCGTCACTACAGGCGCAAGGCGCGGCCCACCGACGACAGGAGAAGCCCATGCCCCGGATCACGCCCAACCTCTGGTTCGACACGCAAGCCCTGGAGGCCGCTGAGTTCTACGTCTCGGTGTTCCCGAACTCGAAGGTCACCGACGTGACCTACTACGGCGAGGCTGGGCCAGGACCAGCGGGCACCGTGCTCACCGTCGACTTCGTGCTCGACGGGCAGGAGTACACCGCCATCAACGGCGGCCCGCACTTCACCTTCGACGAGGCCATCTCCCTGCTGGTCAACTGCGCCGACCAGGACGAGATCGATTACTACTGGGCCAAGCTCACCGAGGGGGGCGAGGAGTCGCAGTGCGGCTGGCTCAAGGACCGGTACGGCCTCTCCTGGCAGGTCTG
>JAOBWJ010000406.1 GCA_025463335.1 Acidimicrobiales bacterium | reverse complement strand
TCCTCACCAAGATGAGCGAGGAGGGGGCGAGCTACGCCGACGCCCTGGCCGAGGCCCAGAGCCTGGGCTACGCCGAGCGCGACCCCACGGCCGACGTCGAGGGCTACGACGCCGGGGCCAAGGCGGCGATCATCGCGTCGATCGCCTTTGGCGTGAGCGTGGTGGCCGGCGACGTCTACCACGAGGGCATTGCCGGCCTCACCGTGGATGACATCGGCTTCGCCCATCGGCTCGGCTACGAGGTGAAGCTGCTGGCCGTGGCCGAGCAGGGCGACGACGGCAGGGTCGCGGTCCGCGTGCACCCGGCCATGCTGCCCAAGGGCCACCCGCTCGCTTCGGTGCGCGACTCGTTCAACGCCGTGTTCGTGGAGGGCGAGGCCGTGGGTCAGCTCATGTTCTACGGCCGTGGGGCGGGAGGCACGCCGACCGCCAGCGCCGTGCTCGGCGACCTCATCGACGCCGCCGGCAACCTCCGCAAGGGCTCGCACGCCTCGATCGGGCGCCTGCCCCGCGCCGCGATCTGCCCCATCGACGAGGTGCGCTCGGAGTACTACTTGAACCTCGAGGTCGCCGACCGCCCGGGCGTGCTGCACTCGGTGGCCGGCGTGTTCGCCGAGCATGGCGTCTCCATCCGCTCCATGGAGCAGGAGGGGCTGGGCGACGAGGCCCGACTCGTGTTCATCACCCACGAGGCGCTGGAGTCGGCCATCCAGGCCACTCTCCGCGACCTGGGCGAGCTCGACGCGGTCGACCGCATCACGTCCATGCTCCGGGTGCTGGGGTCATGAGCGAGCTGGCGAGCGAATCATGGGCATCGCGGCGAACGGGCCGCGACGGGCAGAGCGGTCGGCAGACGTCATGAAGTACGTCTCGACCCGGGGCACGGCGCCGGTCCTCACCTTCGACGACGTGTTGCTCACCGGCCTGGCCCGGGATGGTGGCCTGTACGTGCCGGACTCCTGGCCCATGCTGTCGCCCGGCCGCCTCCGCGCCTACGCCGACTGGCCCTACGCCGAGGTCGCCGTCGACGTGATGTGGCCCTTCGTCGAGGGCACGATCGAGCAAGACGTGTTCGCCGAGCTGGTCGACGATGCCTACTCGACGTTCCGCCACCCCGACGTGGTGCCGCTCGTCGAGCTGGGCGGCAACCTCCACCTGCTCGAGCTGTTCCACGGCCCCACGCTCGCCTTCAAGGACATCGCCCTGCAGCTCGTCGGCCACCTGTTCGACCACGAGCTGGCCAAGCGAGGCGAGCGGGTCACCATCGTGGGCGCCACCTCGGGCGACACCGGCTCGGCCGCCATCGAGGCGTGCCGCGACCGCGAGACCCTCGAGGTGGTCATCCTCCACCCAAAGGGCCGCACCAGCGAGATCCAACGCAAGCAGATGACGACGGTGCTGTCGGACAACGTCCACAACGTCGCCATCGACGGCACGTTCGACGACTGCCAGGACCTGGTGAAGGCGATGTTCAACGACATCCCCTTCCGTGACCGCCACCACCTGTCGGCCGTGAACTCCATCAACTGGGCCCGGATCCTCGCCCAGGTCGTCTACTACGTGAAGGCGGCCGCCCAGCTCGGCGCCCCCGAGCAGCCCGTCTCCTTCACCGTGCCGACCGGCAACTTCGGCAACGTGTTCGCCGGGTGGGTCGCTCGGCGCATGGGCGTCCCGATCCGCCACCTCGTGGTCGGCTCCAACCGCAACGACATCCTCCCGCGCTTCTTCGACTCGGGTGTGATGGAGATGCAGGGCGTCACGCCCACGACCAGCCCCAGCATGGACATCCAGATCTCGTCGAACTTCGAGCGTCTGCTGTTCGAGCTGTGCGGCCGCAACGGCGCCACCGTCACCCATCTCATGGCCCGGTTCCGCGAGGAGGGCGTGATGGACCTCGGTCCCGAGCGGCTCGCCATGGCCCAGGAGATCTTCCAGTCGGCGAGCATCGACGACGACGCCGTGGCCCGGGTCATCGCCGCCACCTACCGGCGCACCGGTCAGCTGGTCGACCCCCACACCGCGGTCGGCCTCGGCGCCGCCGCCCTGCACCACGACCCGTCGGTCCCCATGGTGTGCCTGGCCACCGCCCATCCGGCCAAGTTCCCCGACGCGGTGCACGATGCCGTGGGGATCCACCCCGAGCTGCCCGCTCACCTGGCCGACCTGTACGACCGGCCCGAGCGGTTCGTCGAGCTGCCCAACGACCTGGCGGTGGTGGAGGAGTACGTGACCTCGACCACAATGTCGACATGATCGTTCGCTCCGCAGGCTGCGCTCAGCAGTGAAGTACGTGGTGTGCGTTCCCGACGGGTGCGCGGACGAGCCCCTGGCCCAGCTCGGCGGTCGGACGCCGCTGCAGGCTGCCGCCATGCCGACGCTCGCCGCCCTCGCCCGTCGCGGCGAGGTCGGCCGGGCCGCCGTGATCCCCGAGGGCATGCCGCCCGGCAGCGACGTGGGGAACATGAGCATCCTCGGCTACGACCCGGCGGAGTACCACACCGGGAGGGCGCCGATCGAGGCCGCCGCCCTCGGCCTGCGCCTGCGGCCCGACCAGGTGGCGTACCGCTGCAACCTGGTGAACATCGGAGCCGACGGCACCATGCTCGACTTCGCCGGCGGCCACCCCTCGACCGAGGACGCCACCAAGGTCATCGAGCAGCTCCAGGCCGAGCTCGGCTCCGATGACGTTTCGTTCCACCCCGGCTTCCAGTACCGGCACATCTTGGTCGCGCCGCGGGACTGGGGCGACGCCGACTGCACGCCGCCTCACGACCTGTCGGACAAGCCGGCCGTGTTCCCGACCGGCCCGTCGGCGCCCAAGCTGCAGGCCCTCATGGACGCCAGCCGCGACATCGTCGGTGCCTCACCCTTGGCCGCCAGCCAGATCTGGCTCTGGGGTCAGGGCCCGCAGCCGCAGATGACCCCGTTCCGGGAGGCCTACGGCCTGAAGGCCGGGCTGTGCACGGCGGTCGATCTCATCCGGGGCCTTGGTGTGCTCACCGACATCGAGGTGGTCGAGGTCGAGGGCGCCACCGGCTGGTTCGACACCAACTACGAAGGCAAGCGGGACGCCGCCCTCGAGGCGCTGGCCGGCGACACCGACCTGTTCCTCATCCACGTCGAGGCCACCGACGAGGCCGGCCACGCCGGGAACGTCGAGGAGAAGGTCAAGGCGCTGGAGAACTGGGACTCCAGGATCTTGGCCCCGCTGATCGCCGGCCTCGATGCCTTGGGCCCGTGGCGCCTGTTGCTCCTGCCCGACCACGCCACGCCGCTGGCCCTCAAGACCCACACCATGGACTCGGTGCCCTGGCTGCTGGTCGACAGCGCCGTCGACGGCCCGGGTGGCGCCTACACCGAGGCCGACACCGCCGGCTTCACCCCGGTGCCCGGTCACGAGCTCATGGCTCGCCTCGTCGGGCGTTGAGGCGAGGTCTGACGGGCGTCGGCGGTCGCTAGCGTCGCTGATGGTGATCAGCGAATCCGACGACACGCCGGTCGCCGACGACCTCGAGTGGCACTGCTACAAGCATCCCGGCCGTGAGGCGGGGGTCAAGTGCCGTCGGTGCGAGCGGCCGATCTGCCCCGACTGCATGATCTCCGCGCCCGTCGGCTTCCAGTGCCGCGAGTGCGTGAAAGGTGCGCCGGCCGTGCGGACGCTGCGCTCGCTGCGTAGCGACCCCTACGTCACCTACGCCCTGATCGCCATCAACGTCGCCGTGTTCGTGGCCGGTCCCAACCTCCGGACCGACATCGGGCTCAACGGACCGTTTGTGGCGGCCGGCGAGTGGTGGCGCATCGTCACGTCCGGCTTCCTCCACTTCGATCTGCTCCACATCGGCTTCAACATGTTCCTGCTGTGGATGCTCGGCAAAGCGCTCGAGCCGTCCCTCGGTCGGTTCCGCTTCGCCGTGCTCTATGCCGGTGCCCTGCTCGCCGGCTCGCTCGGCGCCCTCGTCCTCGACCCGAATGCCCTCACCGGCGGCGCATCGGGAGCGGTGTTCGGCCTCATGACGGCCGCCTTCCTGACGCAACGACGAAGCGGCATCGATCCGATGCAGAGCGGCATCGGCGGGCTCCTCGTGATCAACCTGCTGCTCAGCTTCCGCCCGGGTGTCTCGCTCGGCGGCCATCTGGGTGGGCTGCTCGGCGGGGCGCTGCTGATCTCGATCCTCCACGCCACCGATGGGCGGCGCGACCAGCGCTGGCTCGGCGCGGTCGCTGCTCTGGTCGTCACGGCCGCGATCGCCGGGGCCTGCCTGTACGTCGCGCAGAACCCCCTGTAGACGGTCGTGCGGCGCTGGTACACTGCACACTCGGTGCTGCGGCCGTCTCGGCCCGGCGCTCTCCCCGCCTCCCGCGAAGCCCCTTCAGGGCCGTCCGGTGGGCATGGTCCCCGGAGCCGGCGATTGTGCCTGCACCGGGCCCCTCAACCCTTTGTGAGGTACCCATGAGCGAGCCCGTCCTCGAGCGATCCGTGCTCGAGCGCAAGGAACGGGACGAGCTGCAGACGATCGCCAAGGCCCTGGGCGCCAAGCCGCCGGCCCGGGCCAAGAAGGCCGATCTGGTCGATCTCATCCTCACGACGGCGGGGATCACCTCGTCCCCGGCGCCCGAACCGGCCGCGCCGGCGCCGGCGCCGACCGGCAACGCCCGGGGCAACGGTCGGGGGAACGGGCGGGCGGCCAAGGTCGCCGATGCGTCGACCAGCGAGCCGGTCGAACAGCTCGAGGAACACGAGGAGCACGAGCCCGAGGCCCACGCCGAGGCTGAAGTCGACGGCAACGCCAACACCGTCGAGGCGCCGGCCCCGGCCGATCAGGACCGCGCTGATCAGGACCGCGCTGACCGGGACCACGCCGATCAGAACCACACTGACCGGGACCATTCGGATCAGAACCAGGCCGATCAGCACCAGGCCCGCAACCGCGACCAGCAGCCGCGCAACCGGGACCAACAGGTCCAGCGCGACCGCGGCGAGGGGCCCCGCGTCGACGACGAGGATCCGAACAACCGCCGGGGCCGGCGCCGCCGGGGTCGCGACCGCCAGGGCGGGGGACCCGAGCAGTTCCGCGATCGTCCCGACGAGCCGTTCACCGGCGAGCCGGTGCCGTGCAGCGGACTGCTCGACCTGCGGGACGAGGGCTACGGCTTCCTGCGGACCAAGGGCTACCTGCCGAGCAAGGACGACGTCTACGTGTCGGTCAAGCAGGTCCGGCAGTTCGGCCTGCGCAAGGGCGACCAACTCGAGGGCGCCAGCCGCCCGGCCAACCGCAACGAGAAGAACCCGGCCCTCCTGCGCATCGACAAGGTGAACGGCAAGGACCCCGACGAGGCCCGCAATCGGCCCCGCTTCGAGGACCTCACGCCGCTGTTCCCGGACGAGAAGCTGCGCCTGGAGACTCCCGGTCGAGACACCGGCACCAGCGCCGACATGACGGCCCGCATCATCGACCTCATCTCGCCCATCGGGAAGGGCCAGCGGGGCCTGATCGTCTCGCCGCCCAAGGCCGGCAAGACCACGATCGTGAAGCAGATCGTGCAGTCGATCGAGCGCAACAACCCCGAGGTCCACCTCATGGTCCTGCTCGTCGACGAGCGGCCCGAGGAGGTCACCGACATGCGCCGGTCGACCACCGGCGAGGTCATCGCCTCGACCTTCGATCGGCCGGCCGAGGAGCACACGGCGCTTGCCGAGCTCACCATCGAGCGGGCCAAGCGCCTGGTCGAGGAGGGCCAGGACGTGGTCATCGTCCTCGACGGCATCACCCGCTTGGCCCGGGCCTACAACCTGTCGGCCCCGGCGACCGGCCGCATCATGTCCGGCGGCGTGGACTCGGGTGCCCTCTATCCGCCGAAGAAGTTCTTCGGCGCCGCCCGCAACGTCGAGGAGGGTGGTTCGCTCACCATCCTCGCCACGGCCCTCATCGAGACCGGGTCGAAGATGGACGAAGTGATCTTCGAGGAGTTCAAGGGCACCGGGAACATGGAGCTCCGCCTCGACCGCCGCCTGGCCGAGCGCCGGGTCTACCCGGCCATCGACGTCGACGGATCGTCCACCCGGCACGAGGAGCTGTTGTTCGACCGGAAGCAGCTCCAGCAGGTGTGGAAGATCCGCCGGGCCCTGAACGCCCTCTCCGCCGACGGCGGTTCCAACGGAGCGGCCCTCGAGCGGCTGTTCGACGGCCTCAAGCAGTACAAGTCCAACGAGGAGTTCCTCGACGCCTCGGCCAAGGCCTGAGGCCCCGGAAGCTGCACCAGCCCGACCGGCTGCGTCATCGGGACCACGAGTCCGTACACTCAGGAGCCTTATGAAGACCGACATCCATCCCGCGTACAAGATGGTGCAGGCGCACTGCTCTTGTGGGAGCACCTTCGAGACCCGCTCGACCGGCGAGAACATCAGCGTCGAGCTCTGCAACCAGTGCCACCCGTTCTTCACCGGGAAGCAGCGCCTGGTCGACTCCGGCGGCCGCGTCGAGCGCTTCCAGCGTCGCTACGGCGAGCGCAAGGCCAGCAAGTAGAACCTCAACAGCGGGCGGCGCTTCTCGCCGCCAAGCTGAAGGCACTCGTGAACTCGACCGCCGGTCCGTCGGACCGGCGGTCGGTCGCGTTCCCGGGTGGCGCGGCCCTGATGGGCGACGACGGCGCCTGGGTCCTGGCCGACACCCAACCGGCGCGTGCCCTGGGGCCGGCGCTGGCCGTGGCCCGCAGCGCAGGGGCCACCGGCCGAATCAACCTGATCGTGGACGACGCGGCCGGCTTGCTGGCCCGGCGAGCCTCGCAGTTCGCCGAGCCGCCCGTCATCTGGTTCGCGGCCGGCACGACGCTCGAGCAGGTCGAGCCCGAACCGCTGGTGCCGGACCCGGCGCTCGACCCGCGCGTGGCCCCGTTCGCCGATGTGCTGACGGCCGCCGGCGCCGACCCGGTCGTCGAGCACGGCCGGCTCATCGGCGAGGTCGAGGGCCTGGAGGTGGCCCGGGTGGTGGTCGACGCCGACGGCCCCCACCTCGAGGTCGGCGTCGGACGGTTCGACCGGGAGGCCCACGCCCTCGTCTCCAGCGACCGGCCCACCGCCGAGACACTGGCCGGCGTGGTGGCCTACGTGCGCAGCTATCGACGCCACGACGGTGAGCCCCACCCGCTCAAGCAACTTGCCGCCGACCGGTGGTTGCGCTCACGCCTGCTGCACGACCCGGGCCTGGTGGGCGCCGACCACCTGGCGCCCATGGCCCCAACCGTCGAGGCACCCGACCTGCGCACGGCCTGGCCCTCGCCGGCGACCGGCGTCGACACCGAGGGCCGTCCAGTGGTCGTGGTCGCGTCGGTGGGGGTCGACCTCGACCTGGTGCCAGCCGCGGCCGACGCCCGCCTGGCCGACGGCCGGGGCGCCCGCCTGGTGCTGGCCATGGCCCAGCGGGACGCCCACCCGGTGACCCGGGCGCTGGCGGCCGCCCTCGCCGACCCGGCCGAGATCGTCACCGTCGACTGATCAAGAAGCATCAAGCCGTAGCTGTTCCGAAGGCGCGGCGAAGCCGTCCGAGCCTTGGCAACCGTGGACAGCTACGGGTACATCCCTCGGGCGGCCATGGTCTCGGCCACTCGCTCGACGCCCACCACGAAGGCGGCCCGACGCAGGGACACGTCGAGCTCGACGGCTCGCGCCCACACGGCGTGGAACGACTCCTCCATGCGGGTGCGCAGGCGTTCGGCGACCAGGGGCTCCTCCCAGGCGTAGCCAGCACGGTTCTGGACCCATTCGAAGTAGGACGCGGTCACGCCGCCGGCGTTGGCCAGGATGTCGGGCACGGTGACGATGCCCCGATCGTGGAGGATCGGGTCGGCCTCCGGGAGCGTTGGCCCGTTGGCCGCCTCGACGATGGCCCGAGTGCGCAGCCGGCGGGCCACGTCGACGTCGATGGCACCCTCCAGGGCGGCGGGGACGACCACCTCGGTCTCGATGTCCCAGATCTTGTCCCGGCCGATGGCGTCACCCCCGCCGAAGCCGGCCACCGTGCCGGTCTCCTTGACGTGGTTGGCCAGGGCGATCGGGTCGAGACCCCCGGGATTCACCGTCGCTCCGAGGACGTCGCTGACGGCCACCACCCGCATGCCGGCGGAGTGGAGCAGGAAAGCCAAGGGTCCGCCGACCTTGCCGAAGCCCTGGATGACGACGCGTGAGCCGGCCACCGGTAGGCCCAGCTCCTGGAACAGGGCCCGGATGCAGATCACCACGCCGCTGGAGGTGGCCCCGACGTGGCCCTTGGAGCCTCCCAGCAGGAGGGGCTTGCCGGTGACCACGGCCGGTGTGGCCTGGTCGGTCGACATGGAGACGGTGTCCATGATCCAGGACATCACCTGGGCGTCGGTGTTCACGTCGGGAGCGGGGATGTCGCGGTCGGGGCCGAGCAGCGGCAGGATCTCCCACGTGTAACGGCGGGTCAGGCGCTCGAGCTCGGCGTTCGACATGGTGGTGGGATCGCAGCGGACACCGCCCTTGGCGCCACCGAACGGCAGTCCCAGCACGGCGTTCTTGAACGTCATGCCAACGGCCAGCGCGGTGACCTCGTCGGCATCGACGTCCTGGTGGAACCGGATCCCGCCCTTGCCGGGCCCACTGGCCGTGTTGTGGTGCACCCGCCAGCCGGTGAAGACCTCGATCGAACCGTCGTCCATGCGGACCGGGACCGATACCTCCAAGACCCGCCGCGGTCGGCGCAGGCGCTGATGGATGGCCGGATCGAGCTTGAGCAGTTCGGCGGCATCGTCCAACCGTGACAGCGCCGCGTTGAGCGCATCCCCCATGCGGTTCAGTGCATCACACCCGCCGGGTCCGTGAGCGAAATCGGGCTGTGCTGCCGGCCGGCCGGGCGGAGCCGGTGATGGTCGGCCTGTAGGTTCGAACCGTGCTCGACCGCCTCGAACGACTGGAAGACGAGTTCCGCTCGGTCGAGGCGCGCCTGTCGGACCCGAAGGTGTTCGAGGACAACGCCGCCTACGTCAAGCTGACCCGCCGGCACCGTGAGCTCGAGCCGGTCGTGGCCGCCGTGCGGGCCCGGCGGCAGGCGGCCGAGGATCTCGAAGCGGCGCGGGAGATGCTGGACGGCACGTCGGGCGACGACCGCGAGGTTCTCCGGGCGGAGATCGTGGCGGCCGAGGCCACCATCGACCGGCTCGACGACGAGCTGAAGGTCCTGCTCCTTCCCCGGGACCCCAACGACGGGCGGAACGTCATCGTCGAGGTCCGTGGTGCCGAGGGCGGCGAAGAGGCCAACCTCTTCGCCA
This sequence comes from Acidimicrobiales bacterium, assembly GCA_025463335.1. Taxonomy (GTDB): domain Bacteria; phylum Actinomycetota; class Acidimicrobiia; order Acidimicrobiales; family CADCSY01; genus RYN-34. Next base: position 2,087 of record JAOBWJ010000406.1, on the reverse strand, counting down.
AGGACCTCTTCGACATGTACGCCGCCTACGCCCAGCGTCAGGGCTGGCGACTCGAGGTCATGGAGTCCTCGGTGAGCGACATGGGCGGCTTCGACGCGGTGACGTTCACCCTCAAGGGCAACTCGGCGTGGTCGCACATGAAGTACGAGGGCGGCCCCCACCGGGTGCAGCGCGTGCCGGTGACCGAGAGCCAGGGCCGGGTCCACACCTCGTCGGCCACGGTCACCGTGCTGCCGGAAGCCGAGGAGGTCGACGTCACCCTCGACCCCAACGACCTGCAGATCGACGTGTACCGCTCGTCGGGGCCGGGGGGCCAGAGCGTCAACACCACCGACTCGGCGGTCCGCATCACCCACAAGCCGACCGGCCTGGTGGTGTCCATGCAGGACGAGAAGAGCCAGATCCAGAACCGGGCCAAGGCGCTCGTGGTCCTCCGCTCGCGGTTGTTGAAGGCGGCCCAGGACGAGCAGGCCGCCGAGCTGTCGGGTCAACGCAAGGCCCAGGTGGGTGGTGGCGGCCGCTCGGAGAAGATCCGGACGTACAACTTCAAGGAGAACCGACTCACCGATCACCGCATCGGCTACACGGCCTACAACCTCGACAAGGTCCTCGGCGGCGAGCTCGACGCCGTCGTCGGGGCCCTGATGCAGGATGAGCGCAGCCGGCAGCTTGGCGGTGGCTGAGCTGACGTGGGCCGCCGTCCGCCGCGAGGTGGTCGAGCGACTCACTGTCGTCGGCGCCGCCTCGCCCGTGGCCGAGGCCCAGTGGCTGGTCGAGGAGGCCGCCCCCGACCTCGACGCGCCGGTGACGACCCGGTCGTTGGCCCACCTCGACGCCATGCTCGCCCGGCGAGAGTCCGGCGAGCCGCTCCAGTACGTCCTTGGCCACTGGGCGTTCCGCACCCTCGACCTGCTCGTGGACCCCCGCGTACTCATCCCGCGGCCAGAGACCGAGATGGTGGCGGGCGAGGCCATCGACGAGCTGCGCCGGCTCGGTGGTCGCCTGGTCGTCGACCTCGGCACCGGTTCGGGCGCCATCGCCCTGGCCCTGGCCGCCGAGGTGACGACCGCCGAGGTGTGGGCCGTCGAGCGCTCGGCTGACGCCCTGGCCGTGGCTCGGGCCAACCTCGCCGGCATCGGTCGCGCCGGCGCTCGCGTGCGACTGGTCGAGGGCGACTGGTTGGCGGCGCTGCCCGACGAGCTGCGGGGCGCCGTCGACGTGATCGTGAGCAATCCGCCCTATGTGGCCGACGACGACGAGCTGCCCTCCGAGGTCCGGGACTGGGAGCCGGTCTCGGCCCTGCTGGCCGGGCCCGACGGCCTCGACGACCTGCGCCACATCGTGGCTGACGCCCCGGCCTGGCTCCGCCGACCGGGCACGTTGATCGTGGAGCTGGCACCGGCCCAGGCCGACGCCGTGCGCGCCCTCGCGCTCGAGGCCGGCTTCGACGAGGCCGAGGTGCGCCACGACCTCAGTGCCCGCCAACGCTTCGTCGTGGCCCGGTTGCGGTGACCACCATCGACGAGGTGGTCGAGGCCCTCCTGGCCGGTCTCCCGGTCGTGCTGCCCACCGACACGGTCTACGGCCTGGCCGTCGACCCGTCACGGCCGGGTGCCACCGAGCGGCTGTTCGCCATCAAGGAGCGGCCCGTCGCGGCGGCGTTGCCCGTGCTGGTCGCCGATGTCGACCAGGCGCTGGCGCTGGCCGGTGACCTGCCCGCCTCGGCCCGGCTGCTGGCCGAGCGGTTCTGGCCCGGCGGGCTGACGCTGGTGGTGCCCCGGCGGCCAGGGCTCGGCTACGACCTCGGCGGCGTCGACGACGCGACCATCGGCGTGCGGGTGCCCGACCACGACGTGGTGAGGGAGGTGGCCCGCCGGGTCGGGCCGTTGGCGGCAACCAGCGCCAACCTCCACGGCCGGCCGACGCCGGAGACGGCAGCCGAGGTCGCCACGGCGCTCGGTGACGGCGTCGCCCTCGTGCTCGATGGTGGCCGGTGCGCCGGTGCCCCGTCCACTGTGGTGTCGTGCACAGTCGAAGGCGTGCACGTCCTGCGAGAGGGACGGGTCCCGACGGGGGTCGTCCAGGCC
>JAOBWJ010000395.1 GCA_025463335.1 Acidimicrobiales bacterium | reverse complement strand
GCGGCCGAGAAAGGCGCCGACGGCGACGACGCCCGCGGCGGTGACGACCACATGGCGGCGGCGGCGCCCGGACGGTGCCCCGGCGCGGGCCCGCCAGCCGCGGCCATGGAGCCGGTCCATGAGCGCGTCGTCGGCGTTGCCGGCCTGCTTGCCGACGCTCACATGCCACGGCGCCGGGCGGACCGGGTGGGCAACCCGACGCTCGCCGGTCACCATGCGCCAGCCGTCGGCCACCACCCGGAGGCCGAGATCGGCATCCTCGCGGTAGGCGCGGGGGAAGCGCTCGTCGAATCCGCCGACCCGTTCCAGGGCCGATCGGCGGTAGGCCATGTCGGCCGTGGCCCATTGGGCCGTCTCCAGCCCGGCCACGTTGCGCTCCCAGTCGGCCGGTCGCCGGTCCGGCAGGAGCGGCACCCGCAGCCGGCCCTGGGTGGCGCCCACCTCGGGACCGAGCGCCGACAGGTCGCCCTCCAGGAACGCGACCCAGTCCTCGTCGGGCAAGACGTCGTCATCGAGGAAGACGATCCACTCGGCCGAGGAGCTCCGCCACCCCACGTTGCGGGCGGCCGCGGGTCCGGCGGCCCGCCCGAGGAGGACCTCCACGCCCGGCCCGACGTCGAGCGCGATCCGCTGGTCGGGCCGGTCGTCGACCACCACGATCCGGCCGGCCACGGCTTGGTGGCCGAGGACGTCGAGCAGCGCGCCCAGGCACGGCCGTCCCACCGACGGGAGCACGATGTCATACGACCTCACGGCCCGAACACCGAGGCCCGACGGACGAGGTACGGCCCGATGGCAAGGGCGTCGACCGGCGCTGACCCGAAGCACTCCAGGGCGTCGCGGGGATCGTCGACCATGGGGCGACCCGCAGTGTTGAGCGATGTGTTCACCACGACCGGCAATCCCGTCCGCCGCTCGAACGCGCTGATGCAGCGGTGGACGAGGGGTGCCTCGGTGGCGTCGATGGTCTGGATGCGAGCGGTTCCGTCGACGTGGACGACGGCGGGGATGCGGTCCAGCCACTCCTCACGGACGCGGTGGGTGAACAGCATGAACGGGCTCGGTACGGGACCGCCCTCGAACAGGTCCTTGGCCCGCTCGAGCAGGACCATCGGCGCGACGGGACGGAACTGCTCCCGGCCCTTGACGTCGTTGAGGCGCTCGAGGTTCTCGGCTCGACCCGGGTGGGCGAGGAGGCTGCGGTGGCCCAGGGCGCGGGGCCCGAACTCGCTGCGCCCCTGGAACCAGGCCACCACGCCGTCGTCGGCGAGCAGCTGGGCCACTGCCTCGGCGATGTCGGGGGGCCGTTCGAAACCGACGTTGGCGGAGCGCAGCCAGCTCGCCAGCTCGTCGTCCGGCCACGACCGGCCCAGGGCCGCGGTGGTCATCGGCCGGATGGTGTCGCCCAGGTCGCGGGCGACCTTCAGGGCCGCACCCAGGGCGGTCCCGGCATCGCCGGCCGCCGGCTGCACCCACACGTCCTCGAACGGCCCGTGCTCGTAGAGGTAGGTGTTGGCCACGCAGTTGAGGGCCACGCCGCCGGCCAGCGTGAGGGTCGGCTCGCCGGTCCGCTCGTGGATCCAGATGGCCAGCTCGAGCAGCACCTCCTGCAGCCGCACCTGCACGGTCGATGCCAGATCGGCGTGGGCCGGATCGAGGCTCCCGTCGCCCGAGCCGCGAGGCGCGAACGCGAGCCAGTCGACCGGCTCGGTGACGAACGTCCCCTCGCCGTCGGACCGGACCAGTTGGCGGAAGCGATCGAGGTGGCGGGGACGCCCGTAGGCGGCCAGCGCCATGACCTTGTACTCGTCGCTCGACCGTCGGTATCCGAGATGGTCGGTCAGCTCCTCATAGACCAGCCCCAACGAGTGGGGGAGGTCGCGGGTGGCGAGCACGGTGAGGTCGCCGTCGCGGTCGTGGCCGGCGAGGAACGAACCCCGCTCGCCCCGGCCGTCGAGCACGAGCACGGCCGAGCTTGGGAACGGGGACGCCAGGCATGCCGACGCGGCGTGGGCCACGTGGTGGGGGACATGGCGCACGATCTGCGGGTCGAGGCCGGGGAGCGCGCTGCGCAGGAAGAGGGGCGCGCGGCGGGCGAACAGTGTTCGAAGTCCTTCCCAGTCGGCCTCGATGATGTCGCCCAGCGGCGCAGGCAGGTCGGGGTCGTAGGAATAGGCCACCGCGTCGAGGTCGGCCGCGCTGACGCCGGCGTCGTCGAGGCACCAGCGAGCCGCCTGCTCGGGGAGCTCCCACGTGGAGAACGGCACCGGCACCTTGCCGTGCTTTCGTCGACTGAACCGCTCTTCCTCGGCGGCAGCCACGGTCTCGCCGTTGACCACGAGCGCGGCGGCCGGGTCGTGGAAGACCGCATTGATCCCAAGGACCAAGGCCACAGGCATCCTCCGAGACGTGAAGGAGACCGGCTGGAGATGCTCAACCGATGTGGCGCCGCTACCCGCGCTGTTCTGGGGGCAAACGACATACAGATGATTCCCTTGCTGTCATTCCAAGCGGCGTAGCGCCGCCTCCACGGAAGCCGGCGTGGGTCGACGGCGGCTCACGGCGACGGGTAGGCGCACGGTGGCTTCGGCCAGGGCCCGGCGGGCCGGTGGCTCCCGCAGCGCGAGGCTGGCCACCCGCGCCGTGCGGCCGGCGGCGACGGCGGCAGGTCGACGCATCCAGGTGGTGAGAAGGTCGTTGCGCAATTGCCGACAACGCCGGCCGTCAGGGTCAGCGGGAGGCGCGGGATGGTGGTGGGCCACCACGTCGTCGGCGTACGCCGGGCCCCACCCGGCGGCGGCCAGATCCATGGTCAACAAGGCCTCCTCGCCGAAGAAGAAGAGGAGGTCGTCGAAGCCGCCGACGGCGACGAAGGCGTCGCGCCGCACGATCCCCCCACACGCGAGGAAGCCGAGGACGGACGGACCCGGGAGATCGGGCGCACGTCCCAGCGGGCTGTCGGCCATGCGTGCGCTCGTGGGGTCGACGCGTTCCTCGGGTCCAACGAGGATGCGCGCCGCGAGGAGGCCGAGTCGGGGGCAGCGGTCGAAGTGTGCGGCGGCACGCCGCAGCGAGCCCGGGGCCCACCATGAGTCGTCGTCGGCGAAGGCCACGTACGGCGTTGCCGCCCGGCGCACACCGATGTTGCGGGCCGTCGCGCCGAGGTTGCGCCCGAGAGCGACGACGTCGACCATCGGAAACGCCTCGCGCACCGCTGCTGCGCTGCCGTCGCCCGAGCCGTTGTCGACGACGATGACCGGCGGACGCTCTGGCAGGGCGTGGAGGTGAGTGAGCGTGCGCAGGAGCCCGGGGCGACGGTCGCGGGTCGCGACCACGACGGTGACCTTTCCGCTCATTCCTCGCCGAGCTCGAACCAGATCGTCTTGCCCTCGGCGTCGCGGTTCACGCCCCAGGCCGTCGCCATCGATTCGACCAACATGATCCCGCGACCGCCGCGGGCCAGGGGGTCGGGTGTCACCCTCCGAACTTGGCTCGGATCGTCGTCATGGACCTCGACCCGCAGGTTGCCGTCGTGGCGACCGACGGAGACCCGCATCGGGGTCCGGGCGTGCACCACGGCGTTGGTGGCCAATTCGCTCACGAGGAGCTGGGCCCGCTCCGCCCGCTCGTCGTGCTCACCGACGCCGAGCGCATGCAGTGCCTCGTTGGCGAAGTGGCGGGCCGAGGGGACGCTGGCGGCGGTGGGCGGCAGGACGATGGACCAGAAGCCCTCGTCGTCCCGTACCGATGCCGCCATGCGTTGACCCATGCCCCGATGTTGCGAACAGATAACAGTCAGCGGCTCAGCGCGGCAGGCCGAGCACCCGGTCACCCAGGATGGTCCGCAGCACGTTCGAGGTTCCACCCATGATCGTGTAGGCGGGGGAGTAGCAGAGCGCTCGGGACCATCGGTTCCACAGCGTGGCCTCGGGCCCGAGGGTGCGCACGGCGAAGTCGGCCACCCGCTGCTCGTACTCGGTGCCGAACGTCTTGGTCGCGGCCGAGAACCCGTTGGGAGCCTGACCCAGCACCTCCCGGATGACGAGTAGCCGGCCGATGCGGTACTCGCCCTCGAGCCGGGCGATGTCCTGGCGGACGAGGGCGCTCGTCGCATCCGCTCGGGCCACGGCGTCGAGGAACAGTGCCCGGTTCGACACCAGCCGGTCGATGCCGCCCCGCTCGTGCTCGAGCTGGCGCATGGTCTGGCCCCACGATCCGTTCTCGGTGCCGACGAGGTTGGCGGCCGGCACCCGCACGCCGTCGAGGGTGACCTGACAGAAGTGGCGGTTGCCGGTCATGTCCTCGATCGGCGAGACCTCGATGCCGGGCGAGCGCATGTCGACGATCAGCTCGGAGAGCCCCTTGTGGGCGGGAGCGTCGGGGTCGGTGCGGCAGATCAGGTACATCCAGTCGGCGGTCGCCGCGAACGACGTCCACACCTTGGTGCCGTCGACGACGAACTGGTCGCCGTCGCGCCGGGCCCGCGTGCGCAGGTGCGCCAGGTCGGAGCCGTGGTCGGGCTCGCTCATGCCGATGCACCAGTTGGCCTCGCCCCGCACCATGGCCGGCAGGAAGCGTTGCTTCTGCTCTTCCGTGCCGTAGGCGAGCAGCGACGGGCCCATCTGGCGGTCGGTGAACCACGACGCCGCGATGCGGGCGCCATGGGAGATGAGGGCCTCGGTGACGACGAACCGTTCGACGGCCGAGCGCTCATGGCCGCCGTACGCCTTGGGCCACGTCATGCCCAGCCATCCCCGTCGCCCGAGCTCGGCCGACACTTCGGGGTCGTAGCCCACGATCCAGGAGTCCTCCCGGACATCGAGGTCGGCAGTCACGCTGCGGGCGAACTCGTCGGCTTCGGCCCGCAGGGCCTCCAGTTCCGGGTCCCAAGCGAAGTCCATCGGGCCGGGAGCCTAGGAGGCTGTCGGGGCAGCCTCCTAAGGTGGCCGCCATGAAGGCGATCGTCCTGGAGTCCTACGGCGGTCCTGAGGTGCTGACCTTGCGGGAGGTGCCCGATCCGGTGCCGGGTCCGGAGGAGGTGCTGGTCCGGGTGGTGTCGACCGCCCTCAACCGGGCCGACCTCCTCCAGCGGCAGGGTCACTACCCGGGGCCGCCCATGGCCCATGAGATACCCGGGATGGAACTGGCCGGGCGAGTGGCGGCCTGTGGCGAGCGGGCTGCCCGGTGGTCCATCGGCGATGCGGTCATGGGCCTGGTCGGCGGAGGCGCCTACGCCGAGCTGGTCACGATCCACGAGCGGCAGCTGGTGCCCGTTCCGCCGGCGCTCCCGCTCGCCGACGCCGGCGCCGTGCCCGAGGTGTTCTTCACGGCGTGGGATGCCATGGTTCGCCATGGCGGCCTGACCCCGGGCCGGGTCGTGCTGGTCCACGCCGGTGGGTCGGGCGTGGGCACCGCCGCCATCCAGTACGCCCGGGCCATGGGCGCCAAGGTCGTGGTCACGGCGTCGGCGGGCAAGCTCGACGCCTGCCGGGCCCTCGGCGCCAACCTGGCCATCGACTACGGCACTGAGGACTACGTGGCCGTGGCTCGCGACTTCACCGGCGGGGTCGGCGTCGACGTGGTGGTCGACCTCGTCGGCGGTGACTACCTCGCCCGCAACGTCGAGGTCGTCGCCGTCGGCGGCCGCATCGTCAGCGTCGGGCTGGTCGGCGGAGCCTCCGGCACCATGCCCCTCGGTGCCCTCATGGCCAAGCGGGCCACCCTCGTCGGCACCGTCCTGCGAGCCCGGCCCCTCGAAGAGAAGATCGCCCTGGCCCAGCGCTTCGAGCGCGAGGTGCTGCCGTTCCTGGCCGACGGCACGTGCCGGCCGGTGATCGACTCCCGCTACCCGTTGGACGAGGTGGCCGAAGCCCACCGCCGCATGGAGTCCAACGCCAACGTCGGGAAGATCGTCCTCGAGGTGAGCGGGGATTAACGCTGGGTGATCGGCACGTAGTCGCGCACGGCTGCCCCGGTGTAGATCTGGCGGGGCCGGACGATCTTCTGGTCCTGCTCGACGAGCTCGACCCAATGGGTCAGCCAGCCCGAGGTGCGGGGGATGGCGAACAGCACGGTGAACATCTCGGTCGGGAAACCCATGGCCTGGTAGATGAGGCCGGAGTAGAAGTCGACGTTCGGGTAGAGCTTGCGGCTGGTGAAGTACTCGTCGGCCAGCGCGACCTCTTCGAGCTTCAGGGCGATGTCGAGCAGCGGGTTCTTGCCGGTGATGGCGAAGACCTCGTCGGCGACCTTCTTGATGATGCGGGCCCGGGGGTCGTAGTTCTTGTACACCCGGTGGCCGAAGCCCTGGAGCTTGCCCTTGCCCGCCTTCACGTCGCCCACGAACGCCTCGACGTTGTCCATCGAGCCGATCTCGTTGAGCATCTTGATGACGGCCTCGTTGGCGCCGCCGTGACGAGGGCCGTAGAGGGCAGCGGCCGCCGCCGCGGTGGCCGAGTACGGGTCGGCGTGGGCCGAGCCCACGACCCGCATGGCCGTGGTGCCGCAGTTCTGCTCGTGGTCGGCGTGGAGGATGAACAGCACGTCGAGGGCCTTGGCGAGGGCCGGGTCGCTCCACGGGATGTGCTCGACCGGGTCGAACATCATCCGGAGGAAGTTGGCCGGGATGTCGAGCCGGTTGTCGGGATAGACGAACGGCATGCCCTGGCTGAAGCGGTAGGCGCAGGCCGCCAGCGTCGGCATCTTGGCGATGAGCCGGACGATCTGCTTCTGGCGGATGTCCGGGTCCTGGATGTCCTTCGCCTCGGGGTAGAAGGTCGACAGGGCGGCCACCGCGGAGACGAGCATGCCCATGGGGTGGGCGTCGTAGTGGAAGCCCTCCATGAAGCGCTTCCGCATGTTCTCGTGGATGAACGTGTGGTGGGTGATCTCGTGGTTCCACCCGGCGAGCTGCGTCTCGTTGGGCAGCTCACCGTTGAGGAGGAGGTAGGCGACCTCGAGGTACGTCGAGTGCTCGGCCAGCTGCTCGATGGGGTAGCCGCGGTAGCGGAGGATGCCCGCCTCGCCGTCGAGCTCGGTGATGGCGCTCGTCGTCATCGACGTGGTCAGCAGCGCTGGGTCGTGGAACCACACCCCCGGCAGCAGCTTGCGCCAGGCTTCCGAATCGACGGCGCCGTCGACGATCGGTACCTCGACCTGTTCGCCCGTGCGGTTGTCCGTGATCGTGATCGACTCTGCCACGTACCCCTTTCTACCGTCCCGGGGACCTCGTCCGGAACGGAGCGTGCGGAAAAGGGTCAGAACGTCGTCAGAGCGGCAGGTTGTCGTGGGATCGGGCGGACAGCTGCTCGCGCTTGCTGTTGAGCAGTTCGAAGGCGGCGGCCACCTTCAGGCGGGTCTCCTCGGGGGCGATCACGTCGTCGACGTAGCCCCGCTCGGCTGCCACCCACGGTGTCAGGAGCGTGGTCGCGTAGTCGAGCTCGGCCGCCGCCCGCTCCTCGGGCGTCGAGCGCCGATGCAGGATCTCGACGGCGCCCTTGGCGCCCATGACCGCCAGTTCGGCGACCGGCCAGGCCAGGCAGATGTCGTTGCCCATGCGCCGGGAGTCCATGACGATGTAGGCGCCGCCGTAGGCCTTGCGCAGCACCAGACACACGCGGGGGACCGACGCCCGGGCGTAGGCGCCGACCAGTTGGGCGCCGTGGCGGATCATCCCCCGCCACTCGAGGTCCTTGCCCGGGAAGAAGCCGGGCGTGTCGACCAGGGTCAAGATCGGGAAGTTGAAGGCGTCGCACAGCTCGACGAAGCGGGCGCCCTTCTGGCTGGCCGGGATGTCGATGGTGCCGGCCAGGGCGATGGGCTGGTTGGCGACGATGCCGATGGGCCGGCCGTCGATGGCGCCGAAGGCGGTGACCAGGTTCGGGGCCCACCCGCCCCACAGGTCGAGCAGCTCACCGTCGTCGACGATGCCGCGAGCCACGTCGCGCACGTCGTAGGAGCCAGTGGCGGTGGCCGGCACCAGGTCGCCGAGCTCGGGGGTGAGCCGGTCGACCGGGTCGTCGGTGGGCCAGCGGGGCGGGAGGTCGTCGCACGAGTCGGGGAAGTTGGCCACGATGGCGCCCAGCAGGTCGAGGGCGGCGGCCTCGTCGGCGACCACGCTGGCGACCACGCCCGAGTTGCGGCGCAGCGAGCCGGCACCGCCCAGGGCCTCGGCCGTCAGTCGCTCGCCCGTGAAGTCGGCGACCGCCTGGGGGCCGACCACGTAGGCCGACGCGTTCTCGGTGGCCACCACCACGTCGGCCATGCCGAGCATCAGGGCCGGTCCCGAGACGGTCGGCCCGGTGACGGCGATCAGGATCGGCACCACGCCGCTGCAGCGGGCCATGGCCCGGGCTGCCATGCCCCAGCCGTGGAGGGCGGCCACGCCGTCGTTGACGTCGGCCCCGCTGGAGGCGAGCACGGCCACGAGCGGCAGCCGGTACTTCAGAGCTGTCTGGGCGGCCGTGGCCAGGGTCTCCCCGCTGAGCGAGTCGAGGGCGCCCTTGTGGGTGCCGGCCCGGCTTCGGGCCAGCACGACGAGGCGCCCGCCGAGCTCTTCGACGGCGACGGACACGGTGCCGGGGACGCCGGCGCGAAGGGTGAGGGTGGGCGTCACTGGTCAGGCCTCACTCGGGTGGAGGCCGTTCTTGTCGCCGGCCACATCGCGCACGACGTCGCGGAGGACGTCGGTCAGGGCGCGGGTGGGCGCAGACGGCAGGCCCCGGCGCCGGCGGCCGATGCCAACCTGGCGGCGCGGGAGGCCGACGACGGGCAGGATGCGGAACTCGCCCGTGAGCCAGCGGGGCACGGCCGTGGAGGGCAGCACGGCGGCACCGTAGCCCTCGAAGGCCATCGACGCGATCAGCCGGATGCCGTCGAGCTCGGCTCTGGGTCGAAGGGTGACGCCGGCCGCGGCCGCGGCGCGGTCGAGGTCGACGCGGATCGAGGCACCGGGGGGCGGCATGATCAGCTCGTGTTCGGCCAGGTCGGCCATGGTGAGCGAGCTGGCATCCGACAGGGGGTGACCGAGGGGAATGACGGCGATGAAGTCCTCCTCGAACAGCGGCTCCACCACCACCTCGGGGTCGGTCGCCGGGAAGTTCACGACCCCCAGGTCGACCCGGCCGCCGGCGAGCTGGGGGAGGAGTGAGGTGGTGTTGCCTTCCAGCACCGTGACCCGCACCTTGGGATGGCGCTCCTCCATGATCGTGAGCAGCGCCGGCACCAGCCAGCGGGCCGTGGTGCCGATCACGCCGAGCCGGGTGGCGCCCTCGACCTCGTGGCGGAGCGAGGCCACGTCCGCGGCCAGCGCCTCGAGCTCGGCCTGCACCCGGCGGGCCCGAGCCACCACCAGCTCACCCTCCTCGGTCAGCCGGCCGGCCGAGCGGTCGACGAGGGTGGCGCCCAACTCCCGCTCGAGCCTGGCGACGTGGGTGGAGACGTTGGATTGCACGGTGTGGAGGGCGTCGGCGGCGGCCGAGAACGTCCCGGTCTCGGCGACGGCGACGAGGGCGGCGAGCTGTCGTAGGTCCATCGCCGCCAATGATGGCATGCATCACCAACAACTGTTGGACAGATCACTGGTGAAACCGGCAGACTGGCATCACAAGGACGACGGAGCGACCACCCCCCCCGGTTGCACTCGTCCTTCTCAACGAGCGAGCGGCTGGTCCAACCCCCCCCGGGCCAGCCCTCGTTCCGTTTTCCGGCAAGCTCGGTACATGACGGGCACGACCGGGATCCGGCTGACGGAGTACTCCCACGGCGGCGGGTGCGCCTGCAAGCTGCCGCCCGGTGAGCTCGAGGCGCTGATGGCCGGCTTCCCCGGCGCCGGCCCGTCGCTCCTGGTGGGGCCCGAGAGCGGTGACGACGCCGCCATCGTCGAGGGTCCGGGCGGCACCCTGCTCGTGGCCACCGTCGACTTCTTCTCCCCGGTCGTCGACGACGCGTACGACTGGGGCCGCATCGCCGCCACCAACGCGTTGTCCGACGTCTACGCCATGGGCGGCCGGCCGTTGGTGGCCCTCAACCTGCTGGGTTGGCCCCGCGACACGCTCCCCATGACGCTCGCCGCCGAGGTTCTCCGGGGCGGGCAGGAGGTGGCCACCGCGGCCGGGTGCGTCGTCGGCGGCGGGCATTCGATCGACGACCCCGAGCCGAAGTACGGCATGGCCGTGACGGGTGTGGTGGAGCGCGACGAGCAGCTGCGGCTCGACGCCGGCCGCCCGGGCACGCCGCTCTCGCTCACCAAGCCGCTCGGCATCGGCGTGCTCAACACCCGGCACAAGCGGACGGGCGAGGTCTTCGCCGAGGCGGTGGCGGCCATGACCACGCTGAACGACGTGGCCTCCCGCGCCGCGGTGGCCGCCGGCGCCCGGTGCGCCACCGATGTCACGGGCTTCGGGTTCCTCGGACACCTCAAGAAGCTGGCCCGGGCCAGCGGCGTCACCGCCGTGGTCGACACCGCCGCCATCCCCTACCTGGCCGGTGCCCGGGAGGCGGTGGCCGCCGGGTTCGTGAGCGGCGGGAGCCGCCGCAACCTCGACTGGGTGCGGGACTCGCTCGATGCCGGACGGTTCGACGAGGACGAGCTGCTGCTGCTGGCCGACGCCCAGACGTCCGGTGGGTTGCTGGTGGCCGGCGAGGTGCCCGGCGCCCCGGTGGTGGGGGAGCTGGGCGAGCGGGGCGAGCACCTGCTCGTCCTGCGATGACCGAGCGGCCCCCCTCGGTCGACCGGCTGGCCCGTCAGCTGGCGGCCGAAGGGTCGCCGCTGCCCCACGCCTTGCTGGTCGACGCGGC